>JBEPTZ010000059.1:0-26555 GCA_041691815.1 Rhodospirillales bacterium
CGGGCGTCGTCGGCCCCCCCCCCCCCCCCCCCCCCCACCACCACAATTTGGGGGGGGGGGGGGCCCCGGGGGGGCGGGGGGGGGGGGGGGGGGGGGGGGGCCCCCCCCGCCTTACTTGCTCACTGCGCATTGGTCGCGAACGGGTCTTCGACGCGCGGCCAGAACGGGATGGTGCGTTTGGTGAACGGGATGGCGGCGTAGTCTGGCGCGATGGCGCCGTTGGCGGCGACGTAGCGGACCGCTTTGGCCAAGGGAGCGAAGCCGGCGTAGAAATGCTGGGTGGATTTGACCACCACGATCTGTTTGTCAGCCAGCGTGCAGCCGAGGCCGGTGAAGGCGTCCTGGTGGAACACCTGGCCGCGCCGGGTGGTGAGGATGATGTGGATGCCGCCGTCGGTTTCGACCCAGGCGCTGGGGCCGAACGGGGTGCGGCCGCCGGCCAGGCCGGCCTGGTCGTGGTCGTCGCGCAGGCCGCGCACGGTGATGTGCAGGTCGATCGGCAGGGCGGAGGCGACGCCGCATTTGCCGCCGATTCGCAGGTCGAACGCCGCATCGAGGCCGGCCTCGAAGCAGAACTGCACTGCCACCGGGTCCCAGAAGCAGCCGATCGCGGCATTGCCGATGCCGCGGGCGACCATGCGGGCGAGGATTTCGGTGTTGTCGCTGGGGGCGCCGCCGCCGGCGTTGTCGGCGACATCTGCCAGCACGATCGGGCCGGCGGTGGCGTTGTGGGCGGCGTCGAGTGCCTCGTCGATGCTGTCGTGGTGGGTGCTGGTGGCGATCCGCATGTCCCAGATTTCCTGGCCGAGCAGGTCGGCGAGGGTCTGGGCGGCGGCCATGTCGCGGTCGGCGACCACGACGATCTTGGCGCCGACATCGGCGACGTCGCCCCAGGGGAAGCCGTGGCCGAAGCTGACCGAGAGGATGCCGTCATGGCCCTCCAGCGCCTGCATGCGGGCGACGAAGGATTTCATCGGCTCGACCGGGGTGCGCCACATGGTGACCATGCGGCAGTCGTGATAGGCGATCACCGGCTTGATTTCGCCGCGTCTGGCTGCCAGGCAGAGGGCGTAGAGTTCGCGGGCGCGGTCGGCGACGTCGATATGCGGATATTCCTTGTAGGTGATCAGCACGTCGACCACTTGGCGGATCTGTTCGCCGAGATGGCAGTGCAGGTCGAGTTCGAGGCCGATCACCGCGCTGGGGCCGACGATCTCGCGGATGCGGGCGCAGGTGTCGCCCTCGCAGTCGTCGGTGCCGTAGGCGACCATGGCGCCGTGCATCTTCATTAGCACCACGTCAACCGGGCCGGTGGGGCCGGTATGGGCGGCGCGCAGATCGTCCAGGATGGTGTCGCGCAGTTCCTGGTAGACGTTGGCCAGCGTGGTGCCGGCTGGTTCGGCGACGGCGCAGAGGCTCTCGGTGAGGGTGTGGTCGTCGCGCGTGGCCAGTTCGCGCCAGGGGATCAGCGCGATGCTGCCGTGCGAGGCCGGATGCAGGCTGGCGTCGCGGCGAAAATAGCCGCGCTCACGGAATGCGACGTGGCCGGTGGGGATCGGCGAGAAGGTGTTGGTCTCGGTGGCGAGGGTGGCCATGAAGAGATGCATCGCGCGGCGCCTTTTTCGCTGGGATGAGCATCGTAAGGTGTTTCCGGCGGCGTGAAAATCGCACTAGGCTCTGGCGGTCCATGGTTGTGAGTGAACTGCCGGTGTCCCTGCTCGATATGCCCGCCCCGCCCCCGACCCTGCCCGGCGCCAAGGTGCCGTTGCCGCCGGGGGAGGTGTTCGCGATTGCCCAGGAATATATGGAGGCCGGGCGGCTGGATGCCGCCGAGCGGATGCTGCGGCATATCCTGGCGGTGGCGCCGGAGCAGCCGGAGACGCTGCACCTGATGGGGTTGGTTGCGCATAAGCGCGGCGATGGCGAGGCGGCACTCGGGCTGCTGGAGCGGTCGGTGGCGCGGGGCAGCACGCGGCCGGTGCATTGGCGCAACCTCTCCGAGGTGTGCCGGGTGCAGGTGAAGCTGGATCGGGCGCTGGTGGCGGCGCGGCGGGCGGTGGCGCTGGACCCGGCGGAGGCGCTGGGGCTGTTCAACCTGGCGATGGTGTATTTCGACCGGATGGAGCTGGGGCCGTGCATCGCCTCGGCGCGGGCGGCGCTGGATTTGAAGCCCGACCTGCCGCAGGCGCGGATGAAGCTGGCGCAGGCGCTGCTGGCCAATGGCGAACTGGCCGAGGGGTGGAAGCACTACGAGTGGCGCTATCGGATTCCGGGGGCGGCGCCGCTGATGCCGGCGGTGAGCCAGCCGCAATGGGATGGTGCGGCGCTCGGCGAGCAAAGGCTGCTGCTGGTGGCCGACCAGGGGTTCGGCGACGTGATCCAGTTCGCCCGGTATCTGCCGTGGGTGATGGCGCGCTGCCCGAATGTGGTGGTGGCGTGCAGCCCGGAGATCGCGCCGGTGCTGAACGAGATGCAGCCGGGGCTGGCGAATTTCACGCGGTGGGAGACGATTCCGCCGTTTGTCGCCTATTGCCCGTTCTCTGGGCTGCCGCGGCTGCATGGCACGGTGCTGGAGAATATTCCCGGCGGTGTGCCGTATCTGGCGGCGGAGCCGGAGCGGCTGGCGCGGTGGCGGGCGCGGCTGGATGCGGCGTTGCCGGCGGGGGCGAGGCGGGTCGGCATCGCCTGGGCTGGGCGGCCGACGCATAACAACGATCGCAACCGCTCGGTGGCGCTTGCCGCACTGGCGCCGCTGGGGCGGGTGGCGGGGACGGCGTTCGTCTCGCTGCAGAAGGGGCCGGCGGCGGCGCAGGTGGCCGAGTTCGGGGCGCCGCTGCTCGATCTCGATGCCGAGATCGGCGATTTTCTCGATACCGCGGCGATTCTGGCCAACCTCGACCTGCTGGTGACGGTGGATACCTCGATCGGCCATCTGGCCGGGGCGATGGGGCGGCCGGCCTGGCTGATGCTGCCGTTCGCGCCGGATTGGCGGTGGCTGGTCGGGCGGGCGGACACGCCGTGGTATCCGTCGCTGCGGCTGTTCCGGCCGGCGGTGCCGCGCGACTGGGACGGGCTGGTTTCGCAGGTGGCCGACGAACTGGCGCGGTTCTCGGCTGGCGCCGGGCCGTGACGCACTTCTATAGTGGCGGGAATCGAGGCTGAAACACGCAAGGGGGGTTGGCTATGCGCACATCACGCCGCAGTGTTTTGCGTTCCATCGGCGCCGGCGGGCTGGCGCTGCCGTTCCTGCACACCGCGGCGCGGGCGGAGCGGGTGCCGGGGACGATCGTGTTCGGGCTGTCGACCTATCCGCCGAACACGCAGCCCTGGGCCAATACCGGCACCGCCTCGGTGACCGTGAAGCTGCAGATGTATCGCGGGCTGCTGTCGTACAACCCCGATGGCACGCTGCGCGGCGAGCTGGCGGAGAGCTGGGCGTCGGACGGCGGTACCGGCTGGACGTTCAAGCTGCGCGACGCGGTGTTCCATAACGGCAAGCCGGTGACCTCGGCGGATGTGAAATGGACGCTGGAGCAGGTGGCCGATGCGAAATCGACCGCCTATCTGCGCACCGCGGTGCGGGAGATCGCCACGATCGAGACACCGGATGCCAGGACGGTGCGGCTGATCACCAAGGCGCCGAACGCGGTGCTGCCGGAGACGCTGGCCAACCCGCATATGCCGATCATCGCCGCCGGGTCTACCGATAATCACGGCGAGCCGGTGGGGGCGGGGCCGTATGTGACCACCGCCAACGAGCGCGGCGTATCGATCGAGATGGCGGCGTTCGACAAATTCTATCGGACGGGGCTGCCGAAAACCAAGAAACTGCGCTTCGTCGCCTATGCCGACGAGAACCTGCGGGTGGCGGCGTTGCAGGCCGGCGACGTGGACATCATCGAATACGTGCCGTGGCAGTCGATGGACGCGATCGACGCCGACCCGAAGCTGGCGATGCAGAACGTCGACGGGCCGTTCATGGCGCTGTCGTTCAATGGTGGGCAGGGGCCGTTCAAGGACAAGCTGATCCGCCAGGCGGTGGCCTACGCGATCAAGCGCGAGGATATCGTCAAGGCGGCGTTCTACGGGCGGGGCAATGTGCTGGAGGGGCTGCCGATCGCCCGTTCCAGCCCATTCTTCGACAAGGCGCGCTCCGAGCACTGGAAATACGATCCGGCCAAGGCCAAGGCGCTGCTGGCCCAGGCCGGGCAGCCGAATGGCTTCGCCTGCACGCTGCTGTCCACCGCGCAGTACGGCATGCACAAATCCACCGCCGAGGTGGTGCAGCAGAGCCTGGCCGGCATCGGGGTGCAGGTGACGCTGAACCTGCCGGACTGGGCGACCCGGGTGAGCCTGGGCAATCGCGGCCAGTACGAATTCGTCGTGCAGGGCACCACGGCGGACAACAACGATCCGGACGGGCTGGCCTCGGTGGTGGACAGCAGCCTGCCGGCGAACAACGCCCGCAGTGTCAACCTGCCGGTGCCGAAGATCCATGATCTGTTTGCCAAGGGGCGCGAGGAATTCGACCAGGCCAAGCGGCGCGCGATCTATGCCGGGCTGGAGGAGCAGGCGCTGGATATGTGCCCGCTGGTCGGGCTGGCCTGGCGGGCGCAGGGCTATGCGATGGCGAAGAACCTGGTCGGCTTCCGCAATCTTCCTGCGGCGATGACGTTCTTTTCCGGGTTGACGCTTGAGGAAACCCATTTCGCGTAAGTCGGCGGCACTGCAGGAGGGACGCGATTGAGCCACTGGGTCGATGGCTACGTCACCGATGTGTCGTATACCTCCGGGTTCTACCGCGAGATAACGCCGAGCTGGCTCGCCTTCACGGCGCTGCTGCTCGGGCATCGGCCGCCCGATCTGCGGCGCCGGTTCCGCTGGGCGGAGCTGGGCTGCGGCCAGGGGCTGACCGCCACCATCGCCGCCGCCTGTCATCCGCAGGCCGAGTTCTGGGGGTTCGACTTCAACCCCTCGCATATCGACAACGCCAGCCACCTGGCGGCGGCCGCCGGGCTCGATAACCTGCATTTCCGCGAAGCCTCGTTCGCCGAACTTGCCGAGGCGGCCGACGACGCGCTGCCGCAGTTCGATTTCATCGTGCTGCACGGCATCTGGAGCTGGGTATCGGCCGAGCAGCAGGCGCATCTGTGCCGGTTCATCCGCCGGCGACTGGCACCGGGTGGACTGGTCTATCTCAGCTACAACACCATGCCCGGGTGGGGTGCGATGCTGCCGGTGCAGCGGCTGATGCGCATGGTGGCGCAGCGACAATCCGGCCCGTCGCACCTGGCGATTCCGGCGACACTCGAATTCATGCAGAAACTTTCGCACAGCGATGCGACGTTTTTCAGCCAGAATCCGATCCTGGTAACCCGGCTGGAGCAGGTGGCGGCCCATGACCCGCGCTATATCGCCCACGAATATCTCAACGCGGTATGGGAGCCGGCCAGCTTCGACCAGGTGAGTGCGGCGATGCAGGATGCCCGTTGCGGCTTCGTCGGCAGCGCCACGCTGGTGGAAAACATCGACGCGCTGGCGGTGCCGCCTGGCGTCGGCAAGCTGATCGGCGAGACCACCGACGTGGTGATGCGCGAGATGCTGCGCGATATCGGCGCGGCGCGGGCGTTCCGCCGCGATGTGTATCGTCGCGGCACCGACCAGCCGGTGGCCGGCGAGCATGGCGAGATGCTGGAGGCGATCACCATCACCGGCCTCGGGCGCGAGGCTGAGCGCGAGATCCAGATTCCGACCGGAATCGGTCAGGCAACGGCGAGCCCCGAGATCTATCTTCCGGTGCTGGCGCGGCTCACCGCCGGGCCGCTCGGCATGCGCGAGTTGCGGGCGATGCCGCATATGCAGGGGCAGTCGCTGTCCGAGGCGTTGCAGGTGGTGACCTTCCTGACCGCCGGTGGCTTCGCGCATCCATCGGTGGCCGGGCCGCTGGACGATACCACGCTGGCCGCCACCTTGCGGCTTAACAAGCAGATCGCGCTGCGCAACATGCGTGGCGGGGTAATGAGTTTTCTTGCCGCCCCCCGGGTTGGCAGCGGCCTGCACATCGACCCGGTGGAGACGCTGCTGCTTGAGGAGCTGGCGGCGCCGGCGCCCCATGATATCGGTGCGCTGACCGGGCGGGTACTGGCGATCCTGGCCAAGACCGGCCGCTCGGTGGTGCGCGACGGCGTGGCGCAGAGCGACCCGGCGGCGGCGCGGGCCAGCATGATGGAAACCGTCACCCGCATCGTCAACGAGCGGGTGCCGGTTCTGCGCCGGCTGGGGATCCTGCCGGCCGGCTGAGGCCGTTCAGCCGGCCGGCTGATCCCGCGTCACCAGATTCGAGCGCTGGGTGTTGTCGCCCTTCCAGATGAGGATGAGGTTGTGCTCGAAGGCGATGCGGGTGATGCGCCGACCGAGCGCCAGCAATGTCGCATCGGTGTCCTCGCGGGTCAGAAATTCGGCGTGGTTGAGGTATTTCGCCAGTTCGAGGAAGGCGCCGTAGCAGGTCTGCCCGAACAGCGGATCGCCGATATGGCGGCCGTCGTACGCGATAGTGCCGACGGTCTCAGGCCAGAACGACGTTTGCACATCTTCGATGACATAGATTCCCCCATCCTTCAGGCTGTCGAACATCTGCTGGAAGGTGAATATCTGATGGGCATTCAGATGCGAGCCATCGTCGATGATGAGATCGAACGGGCCCTCGCTGGTGGCGAGCGCTGCCAGGTCGTCGGCCGAGCCCTGGTCGCCGGTATAGATGCGGGTGCGGCTGCCGGCCATCTGCTGCTTCGGCTCGATATCGATGCCGATGGTGGTCGCCCGTGGAAAGTAGCAGCGCCAGGCCAGCAGCGATGCGCCGCCGAGCAGGCCGATCTCGAGGATTCGGGCGGGCCGGTAGCGCAGGTGGCGAAGGCAGGCGGCGTAGGTGGCGCCATAGCTGTGCTGGCCGGGCGCCTGCTTGTCGGAGCCGAACAGCGCGAGGATGCGCGGCAGCGGCAGGTGCAGCCATGACAGCAGCCCGGCGAGCAGATAGCGGTCGCGATAAGTGGTGCGCTGCTGGCCGGGCGCGGGGCTGCGCAGCATTCGCCTCAGTCGTGACAGCACCGCTGGCTCCCGATGTTACGCTGGTGATGCAGGCTCTTGGGTGGTCGGGCGATCCGCGTCAACGTTGCATCGAGGATGTTGCACGGCGTGCGCCGCTGGCTCGGGGATTGGTGGCCGCCATGCCCCATGTAGCGACCCGGCTCACTCGGCCAAAGCATCGCGCACAGCGGCGAGCGGCGCGGTCCAGTCGCCATAGGCCGCCTGGCGGAATTGCCGCAGCGACGGATACCACGGGCTGTCCTCGCGCCCCAGCAGCCAGCGCCATTCGCTGTCGTGGCGGTTGAGCAACCAGACCGGCTGGCCGAGGCTGCCGGCCAGATGCGCCACCGCGGTGTCCACCGAGATCACCAGGTCGAGCCCGGCGAGCAGGGCCGCGGTGTCGGCGAAGTCGTGCAACTCCGCGGTCCAGTCGTGCAGCACCAGGCCCGGCGGCGGTGCGGCGCCCTTTTGCAGCGAGACGAAGCTGATGCCGGGCAGGTCGGCCAGCGGCGCCAGCGCACCCTCTGGCAGCGAGCGGCGGCGGTCGATCGGGTTGGCGCGGATATCGGCCAGCGCCGCGTTACCGGCCCAGCACAGGCCGACGCGGCGGCCGGGCAGGGCGGCCAGCCGCGCCCGCCAGCGCGCCGCATCGCTGGCCAGCGGCTGCAGATAGGGCGTCTCGGCCGGGATGCCCGACAGCCGGGTGCCGAACGCCAGCGGCAGGCTCAGCAGCGGGCACTGGCGGTCGAAGGCGGGCAGGGGGTCACCGGTGGCGACCAGTTCGGCCACCCCCTCCAGCCCGCCCAGCAGCCGCAGCAGCGGCGCCGGCGCTTCCAGCACCACGCGGGCGTGCCGGGCCACCAGCGGCACGTAGCGGCAGAATTGCAGCGTGTCGCCCAGCCCCTGCTCGGCATGCAGCAGCACGGTGCCGCCGGCCGGGCTGCTACGATCCCAGCGCGGCTGGGTGAAAGCCCGCCGATGCGCCGCCGGGCTGTGCCAGCGCCACTCATATTCCCGCCAGCCTTCGCGCAACTGGCCGTCCTGCAACAGCGCCTCGGCCAGCGCCAGATGCGCGTCGGGCAGGTCCGGGGCGAGCGCGATGGCGCGGCGGTGGCTGGCGATTGCTTCGGGCAGCCGGTTCAGCCCAGCCAGCACCAGCCCGGTATTCACCGCGATCATCGCATCGCCCGGTGCCAGGCCGGCGGCGCTGGCGAGGCTGGCGAGCGCGGCGGCAAGCCTTCCCTGGGCGGCCAGCGTGGTGCCCAGCGCGTTATGCGTGCCGGCCAGGTCCGGCCGCAGCGCCACCGCCTGGCGCAGCGCCGCCTCGGCTTCGTCCAGCCGGTCCATCGGCTTCAGCGCCATGCCGCGATTGGCCAACGCTTCCACATAGCCGGGCCGCGCCGCCAGCGCCGCGTCATAGCCGGCCAACGCCTCCTGGTGGCGGTGGGCTGCGAGCAGCAGGTTGGCCAGGTTGTTATGTGCCTCGGCCAGCGCCGGCGCGCGGGCCACGACGCGCCGATACAGCGAGATCGCGGTGTCGGGCTTGCCGGCGGCGGCGGCCTCGTGCGCCTGATTATACAGCACGCCGGGGTTCGGCTCGGCGAGATCGGCCAGGGCGGCGCAAAGGGCTGCCAGCGGCGCCTCCCAGGCGCCCGGTTCGCTCTGGCGGAACTGCCGCAGCGTGGGGTACCACGGGCTGTCGTCGCGCCCGCGGAGCCAGCGCCAGTCGCCGTCCCAGCGGTTCAGCAGCCAGACCGGCCGGCCCAGCGCGCCGGCCAGATGCACCACCGAAGTGTCGACGCTGATCACCAGATCGAGGCCGGCGACCAGCGCGGCGGTATCGGCAAAATCGTGCAATTCGCCGGTCCAGTCGTGCAGCACCAGGCCGGGCGGTGGCGTCTGGCGGGCCGGTTCGCCCTTCTGCAGCGAGACCAGGCTGACGCCCTCGATCCCGGCCATCCCCGCAAGCTGTGCCAGGACCAGCGAGCGCCGGCGGTCGGCCAGCAGCGGTGAGGCGCGGCCGCCGAGCAGCGGATTGCCGGCCCAGGCCAGCCCAACCTTCAGCCCCGGCAATGCCGCCAGCCGGCTGGCCCAGCGGTCGGCGGCTCGCGGATCGGCGTGCAGATACGGCGTCTCGCCCGGCAGGTTTTCCAGCGTGACGCCCAGCAGATGCGGCAGGCTGAGCAGCGAGCAGGCGGCGTCGTGCGGCGGCAATTCGCTGCCTGGCGCCTGCAGCCGCACGCGGCCCTGACGCACCGGCGCCAGGGTCGCCAGCAGCCGCAACAGGCTGCGCGGCGCTTCCAGCACCACCGGCCGGCGGGCGGCGGCCAACGCCACGAAACGGGTGAACTGCAGCGTGTCGCCCAGCCCCTGCTGCGCGTAGACCAGCAGCGTGCCGTCGCCGGCGGCACCATCCCACGGCGGCGCCAGGTTGCGGCGCTGCCCGGCGCTGCCGAGCGCGGTGCGGTCCCACCATTCCGCCTCGGCCCAGCCCTCCGGGTAGCGCCCTTCGCGCAGCAGCCGCAGGCCCAGGCTGTAATGCGCCTCGGCGAGTTCCTGTCCGGTGAGTCCCGGTCGGCCGGCCAGCGCCTCGCGGTAGCAGGCAATCGCCGGGTCGGGTTGGTCCGGCCCCAGTGCTGCGGCCAGATTGGTCAGCGCCGCGCCGTAGCCGGGCCGCAGCGCCAGCGCGCGTCGATGGCTGGCCACCGCCCCCGCCCAGTCGTTCAGGGTCAGCAGCGAGCAGCCCAGATTGGTATGGATATCCGCCGCATCCGGCCGCAGTTCCAGCGCGCGGCGATATTCCGCCACCGCTCCCTCGGCATCGCCCAGCGTCTGCAGCGCGATGGCGAGGTTGTTGCGGTTGCCGGCATCCTGCGGCCGCAGCGCCACGGCGGCGCGAAAGCAGGCGGCGGCGGCCTCGGTCTCGCGGTGGCCGAACAGCAGGCGTCCGAGCCGCAGGTGGAGTTCCGCCAGATCCGGTTGCAGCGCCAGCGCGGCACGCCATGCGGCGATCGCACCCGGAATGTCGCCGCTGGCCTCCAGCGCCTCGCCCAGCAGTTGGCGGGCCTGCGTGAAGCCGGGTTGTGCTGCCACCGCGCGCCGCAGCAGCGCCACCGCCTCCGGCACCTGATGCTGTCCGAGCCGGATGGTGGCCAGCAGGTACAGCGCGTCCGCCTGGGTCGGCTGGGCGGCCAGCACCTGTCGGTACAGCGCGTCGGCAGCCGCGGTATCGCCGGAGCGATGCGCCGCCAGCCCGCGATGCAACAGCGATACGGCGGGGTCGTTCTGCGGTGAATCGGGGGCTGTGGTCACGCTGGCAGATTAGTGCATCGCCGCGTGGCGGGCGAGGTGCGCGAATCGGAATGGCCAGGGCTTGCGCCCTGGCCATCCTGTCCGTGCGGCGGGAGGCTACTGACGCGCGGGGGCGCCGCCCGGCCCACCCATCGGCCCGCCCATCGGACCACCATGCCGGCCGCCATGCTGCCCCTGCATGCCCTTCTGGCCGTTATGACCATGCCAGCCGCGATGCGGCGTCTTGATCTGCGTCAGGTTGGTCGCGTCCGGCCCGATCTCGCGTGCCGCCACCACCTTGCCGAGCGCCCCGGCATAGCCGTTGCCGCGCACGAACACCGTCTTGCCGACCGCCAGTTGGTCGCCCAGGCGGGTGACTTCCGGCGGCGGCAGGCGCACGATGGTGCCATCGGCCAGCAGCACGCCGTTGGCCTCGCCGCGCGGACCGTGCAGCACCTCCTTCACCGCGCCGCTGGCCTCGATGCTGTTGCCGGGGCCGCGCATCGCCTGGCCGCCCATGCCCTGCACGGTGGCGCCCGAGGCGTCGTTGGTGATCGTCATCGCCATCACCATCGGCAGCGCCTTGGCCTTCATGCCGTGGATGGTGACCGCGTCACCCGGCTTCACCGCGAACACCAGCTGGGTGGAGGCGCGAGGCGAGAAATGCACCTCGGTGCCGTCCTGCAGGATCAACCCGTCCACGTCGCCGCGCGGGGTCAGCGAATACTGCGCCACCACGCCCTTGGTGACCGGCAACTGGGCGGCGTCATAGACCGGGGCGCGGGCGGCCAGCGCGGTGCTGGCGGCGAACACCATCGGGCCGCTGAACAGCAGGGTGGCGACCAGCAGCGCGGATTTCATCGGTGACATCTCAATCTCCATCGGTGTCGGCCCGGATGGGGCCTCGCGCTCTGCAGTGCATGCCGCGTGCCAGAGCATAACCCGTTGGAATCCCTTATCACGACCGGCTACCGCGCGGCATCTTCGTCCGGATCGCCGACGCCTTCTGTCCGGTTTGCCGACAGCCCGTAGCGGCGCAGCTTTTCGTACAGCAACTGCCGGTGGATGCCGAGCAGCCGCGCCGCCTCGGTGCGGTTGCCGCCGCTCTCGGTCAGCGCCCGGCGCAGCATCGCGGTTTCCAGCCGGGCCACGGCAGTTGGCAGGTCGCCAGCCAGCCAGTCGATTTCGGCAGTGGTGGGTGCATCAAGGAACGCCAGGTCCCCGGCGCCGATCACCGGATGCCGCGCCAGTGCCGCCGCCCGCTCCATGGCGTTGCGCAATTCGCGCACATTGCCTGGCCAGGGATGCGCCAGCAGCCGAGCCGCCGCCGCCGCCGATAGGCTGCGCCCGCCCGGCGCCAGGGCGAGGAAATGCTCGGCCAGCTTGACGATGTCGGCCAGCCGTTCGCGCAGCGGCGGCAGGTGCAGCGGCACCACGCCGAGCCGCCAGTACAGATCCTCGCGGAACCGCCCCTCGGCCACCGCCGCGCGCAGGTCGCGATGCGTCGCCGACAGGATGCGCACGTCGACGGCGACCGCGCGGCCGCCGACCGGCGCCACTACCCGGTCCTGCAGCACCCGCAGCAGCTTGGCCTGCATGGCGGCGTCCATGTCGCCGATCTCGTCGAGGAACAGCGTGCCGCCATCGGCCTCGCGGAAACTGCCCAACCGGTCGGCGACGGCACCGGTGAAGGCGCCGCGGGCATGGCCGAACAACTGGCTCTCCAGCAGCCCGGCCGGGATCGCCGCACAGTTCACCGCGACGAACGGATGCGTGCCGCGCGGCCCGTGCCGATGGATGGCGCGCGCCACCACCTCCTTGCCGCTGCCGGTCTCGCCGGTGATCAGCACGTTGGCCTCGCTGTCGGCCAGCATGCCGATCTCCTTCTGCACCTCGCGCATCGCCTGCGAGTCGCCGACCAGTTCGTCGGGATCGCCGGACGTCCTGGCGGCCGGCGGCGGCGGCGGGGCTGCGGCCAGCATCCGCGCCAGCACCGCGGCCAGGTCTTCGCGCCCCACCGGCTTGGTCAGATGATCCACCGCGCCGAGCCGCATCGCCTCGATGGTGTTGGCCGCGGTCGCCACCGCGGTCAGCACCGCCAGCGGCGGCACCGCCCGCCCGGCGTCGCGGCCGGCGCGCAGCCGGCGCAGCACCTCCATACCGTCCAGCCCCGGCATGCGCAGGTCGAGCAGCACCGCGTCGATGCCGCCTTTCGCCAGCCGGTCCAGCCCGCTCTGGCCATCGGCCGCCTGCTCGGCGGTGTGGCCGAAATCGGTGATGGTCTCGGCCAGGCTGTCGCGCAGCCCCTCGTCGTCGTCGATGATCAGGATGCGGGCCAAACGGCGCCCTCCGGCAGCAGCGGCAGGTCGAGGGTGAACTCGGTCGGCTGGGCAGGATGGGTCAGCGCCAGGCTGCCGCCCTGGGCATGCGCCATCTCGCGGGCGATCGCCAGCCCCAGCCCGGTGCCATCGGCATGGCCGCTGACGAACGGCTCGAACAACTGCCCGCGCAGCGCCTCCGGCACGCCCGCGCCATCGTCCCGCACCCGGATCAGCAACCGGTCGTCCTGCACCTCGGCCGCGATCCGCACCACCCCGCCCGGCGGCGCATGGCGCAGCGCGTTCTGCACCAAATTGTCGAGCGCCCGCCGCAGCAGCGCCGAGTCGAGCGGCACGACTCGCTCCTGCGACTCGACGGTGATCCGAGTCCCCGAGTCGTCCAACTCGGCCGCGCAGCCGCGCAGCAGCGCTGCCAGATCGGTCGCCACCGGCGCCGGTTCGCGCGCCCGGGTCATCTCCAGCAATTCGGCGATCAACCGGTCCAGCCGCGCCACCTGCGCCAGGATCGCCTGTAACGCGGTGCGCGCCCGCAAGCCGCCGCCCTCCGGCGCCACCGCCAGCGCGTTCTCGGCCCTGAGCCGCATGGCTGCGATCGGGTTGCGGATTTCATGCGCCATGCCGGCCGCTACCCGCCCCAATGCGGCCAGCCGCTCGGCCTGCGCCACCCGCGCCGAAAGCGCCTGCGCCCGCGCCCGCGCCTCCGCCAGGCTGGCCCCGGCGCGGTTCAGCGCCGCCACGACGCGATCCAGGTCGCGCTCGCCGGTAAGTGCGATCTGCGGCAGATCGCCGCCGCTCGCCTCATGCCCGGCCAGCGCTGCCTCGATGGCGCCGATCCGCCGCGCGTAGCCTGCGATCATCACGGTGAGCCACAGGCTGCTCAGCAGCACCAGCGCCAGCAGCACGCCGACGCCCAGCCGGAGTTCGCCATAGCCGGGTGCGGCCGCCACCCGCGCCAGCGTCCAGCCGACCAGGCCGTCGATCGGGCCGGAGAGCGGGCAGGCCCGCAGCAGCACCGTGGTGCCGCCCGAGCCGATGCTCTGGTTTGCCGCCCGCTCATCCTGCCCGGCCTGGGTCGCCAGCGCCACCACCGCCGCCTGCCAGGGCGCGGTCGTCGCCGGCGCGCCGATCAGCCCGGCCTGCGGCTGCCACAACCCGCCCTGGATATCACCGAACGGCGCCAGCGCCTGCGCCACCACCTCGCCCAGATCGCGCCGCAACCCGGCATCCACCCCGCCATCCGGGGCATCCGGCAGCGGCCCGGCCCAACCGGTGGCGAAATAGTTATAACCGTCACCGATCGCGTCGCAGCCCTGGTGCAGCGCCGCCTGCGCCCGTTCGGTCTCGGCGCCGCTCGACACCCGATACAGTTGCAGCAGCAGCAGCCCTACCGCCAGCGACGCCGCCAGCGACAACGCCCAGAGCACGAACAACCGGGAGCGCAGAGACCGCATACCGCCGCAGTAGCGCAGAATCCGCCGCAATGGCAGTCCGCGGCGCGCGCCTGCGTCAGGCGATGCCGAGCGGCAAGCTGCCCTGCGGCGCGTTCGACAATGTCATGTCCGCGCGCGCCGGCTGGGTCAGCGCCGCAGCCAGCGCCAGGGCCAGCAGCCCGGCCAGCAGCAACCCCCAGGGGGCCAGCCACTGGTCGTCGTGCATCGGGTGGTGGGGAAAAGCGCGCATCTGCCGGACTCGCTTTCAAACCAGATTACTCGCCAGTCTAGCCCGCCGCGCCGTTGTTTTCGCCTGATAATGTCTCATGCTGATGGATGAGGCAGCCACCAAACCGCCCCCCAGGCTGGCGAGCCTCGCCTGCATCGTGTCACCATGCCCTCGTCCATCCGCGAAAGGCCGCCGCCATGACCCTGCCGCTCCCCACCCTCGACCATGTCGTGGTCAACGTGCAGCACCGCATGGACGACGCGGCGATCCTCTACCGCCGCCTCGGCTTCACCCTCACCCCGCGCGGCCACCACACGCTCGGCTCGATCAACCACCTGGCGATCTTCGGCACCGACTACCTGGAATTGATCGGCGCCCCGCCCGACGGCGCCCGCACCGACCTGCTTGGCTGGCCCACCGGCCTCAACGGCCTGGTCTGGGGCACCGAGGACGCCGACGCGGTGCACGCCGCCCTCACCGAAGCCGAGGTTGCCAGCAGCCCGCCGGTGTCGTTCTCGCGCCCGGTGCAGCTCGCCGCCGGCCCGCGCGACGCCGCCTTCCGGACCGTGCGCCTGCCCAATGACACCACGCCGGCCGGCCGGCTGTATTTCTGCGAGCACGCCACCCGCAACCTGGTCTGGCGCGACGAATGGCGCCGGCACGCCAACGGCGCCATCGGCGTGCTGCGCGCGGTGATCGCCGCCGAAGACCCGGCCCGCCTCGCCGGCCTGTTCCTGCGCATGTTCGGCACCGAGGCGGTCACCGAGATCGACGGCGGCCACCGCCACGCCGTCGGCCTCAGCAGCTTCGACATCGTGACCCGCGCCGAACTCGTCCACCGCCTCGGCCCCGCCGCGCCAGACGCCCGGGGCCGGGCCGAATACATGGCCGCCCTGGTTTTGCGTACCACGGCGCTGGATCAGGCCGAGGCGGCGCTGACCGTGGGGGATATTCCGTTTACCCGTGAGCCGCATCGGGTGGTGGTTTCGCCGGCGGAGACGCTCGGGGTGACGTTGGTGTTTCACAGTTAAGCAAGCAGCGCTTTTTTGAAAAAAAGCGCGCAAAAAACTTCATCCCTTTGGGGCGGAGTCTCCGTACACTCCAATGGATGAAGTTTTTTTGCTTCTTTGTTTTCAAACAAAGAAGACTTGCGTCCTTCAAGGAGCCACCCCATGCCATCCACCCACCGCGTCATGATCATTACCGGCGGCAGCCAGGGCATCGGCGCCGCCACCGCCCGCCTCGCTGCCGCGCGCGGCTACGCCGTGGCGCTCTCGTACCGCAGCGGCGCCGACCACGCCGCCCGCGTGGTGAAGGACATCCGTGCTCATGGTGGTATCGCGCTGGCGGTGCAGGCCGACGCGGCTTCGGAAGCCGACACCGTTCGGCTTTTCGAGACCGTTGACCGTGACCTTGGCCGCGTCACCGCTCTGGTCAACAATGCCGGCATCACCGGCCCGGTCACCAGGCTCGACCATATGACCGGCGCCTTGCTCGACGAGGTGCTGGGCATCAACATCAAGGGCTGCTTCCTGGCGCTGCGCGAGGCGATCGCCCGCATGGCCACCGACCACGGCGGCCCCGGTGGTGCGGTGGTCAACGTCTCCTCGCGTGCCGCCGCACTGGGCGGTGCCGGCGAATGGGTGCATTACGCCGCCTCCAAGGGTGCGGTCGATACCTTCACCATCGGCGCCGCCAAGGAGTTGGCGCCGCGCGGCATCCGGGTCAACGCCGTCAATCCCGGGCTGATCGACACCGAAATCCACGCCAAGGCCGGCCTGCCCGACCGCACCACCCGCATGGCCTCCGGCGTGCCGATGGGGCGCGCCGGCACCGCCGAGGAGGTCGCCGAGGCCATCCTCTGGTTGCTGTCGGAGCAGGCTTCCTATGTGACCGGGGCGCTGCTGCCGGTGGGCGGCGGCAGGTGATGCTGGGTGAGCGCTACTTCCTTGCCCCGCCGCCGCGCGAAACGTAGCGGCGCTCGCCGGTCCTGGGGTTGACGAACACCTCGATCGTCTCGCCGGAGGAGGGGTCGATGAAGCGTTCATTGGTTGGGCGCCAGTTGGGGCCTGGCGGGTCGGCGTGGGTCGGCTTGTAGACGTGATGCTCGAACAGGATCGCCAGCACCAGCACGGCGCCGGCGAAGGCCAGCGGAATCGCCGCCTCGACATGCACGAAACTGGCGAACACGGCGGCGGCGATCAGCAGCGCGCCGACCCCCAGCAGGGCATTACGCAGCATCGAGGGCCTCAATGCGGCGCCGGGTCCAGCACCACGGCGGTGCCGTAGGCGACGATCTCGCTCATCGTCTGGCCCATCTCGGAACTGTCGAAGCGCATCATCACCACCGCGTTGGCGCCCATCAGCGCGGCGTTGGCCACCATCCGGTCGGTGGCGTGGCGGCGGGCCTGTTCCAGCAATTCGGTGTATTCCTTGATCTCGCCGCCGATGATGCTGCGCAGCGAGGCCATGATGTTGCCAGCGAGACCGCGGCTGCGCACCACCACCCCGAAGCACTGGCCGCGCACCTCGCGCACCGTGTGGCCGGCAACGTTCTCGGTGGTGGTGACCAGCACGGTTATGTCCCCTCGTGGCGGCAGAACGCGAAGTCGCAGCCCTGGTCGGCCTGGGTGACCTGCTCGATATACAGCTTCAGGTAGCCGCGATGGCTGCCGGGGTGCGGCGGCGGCGGGGTCCAGGCGGCGCGGCGGGCGGCCAGTTCGGCGTCGTCCACCAGGAGGTCGATGCGGCGGCCCTCGGCGTCCAGCCGGATGCGGTCGCCAGAGCGCACCAGGCCGAGCGGGCCGCCGATTGCCGCTTCCGGGGCGATATGCAGCACGATGGTGCCGAATGCGGTGCCGCTCATCCGCGCGTCGCTGATCCGCACCATGTCCTTGACGCCGGCGCGGGCCAGCTTGCGCGGGATCGGGATGTAGCCGGCTTCCGGCATGCCGGGCGCGCCCTTGGGGCCGGCGTTGCGCAGCACCAGGATGTCGTCGCGGGTCACGTCGAGATCGGGGTCGTCGAGGCGGGCGGCCATGTCCTCCAGGCCGTCGAACACCACCGCGCGGCCTTCGTATTGCATCAGCGCCGGGGTGGCCGCCGAGCGCTTCAGCAGCGCGCCGTCGGGGGCGAGGTTGCCGCCGAGCACGGCAAGGCCGCCGCCCTCGGCGATCGGATTGGCGCGGGTGCGGATGACGGTCTGGCCGGGCACGTCCTCGGCGAGAGCGATGTTGTCGGCCAGCGTGCCGCCGGTGACGGTGAGGGCGGTGGTGTCGATGAACTCGGCGATTTCCTTCAGCAGCTTCGGCATCGCGCCGGCCCAGTGGAAATGCTCCATGTAGTGATCGCCGCTCGGCTTGAGGTCGACCAGCACCGGCACCTGGTGGCCAAGGCGGTCGAACTCCGCCATGTCGAGTTCGATGCCGAGCCGGCCGGCGATGGCCACCGCATGGATCAACCCGTTGGTGGAGCCGCCGATCGCCTGCAGCACGGTGAGCGCGTTGCGGAACGCCGCCCTGGTCATGATGTCGGACGGCTTGCGGCCGGATTTGGCCAGCGCCACGGCGGCGGCTCCCGAGGCCTCGGCGGCGCGGATGCGGTCGGCATGCACGGCCGGGATTGAGGCCGCACCCGGCAGGCACATGCCGAGCGCTTCGACCATGCAGGCCACCGTGCTGGCGGTGCCCATCACCATGCAGGTGCCCTTGGTGGGGGCCAGGCGGTCGGTGAGGATGTCGGTCTCGGCTTCGTCGATGCGGCCGGCGCGGTAGTCGGCCCAGAGGCGGCGGCAATCGGTGCAGGCACCGAGTATTTCGCCCTTGTGGTGGCCGACCAGCATCGGGCCGGTGGGCAGCACGATCGCCGGCAGGTCGACGCTGGCGACGCCCATCAACTGGGCGGGGAGGGTTTTGTCGCAGCCGCCGATCAGCACCACGGCGTCCATCGGCTGGGCGCGGACCATCTCCTCGGTGTCGAGCGCCATCAGGTTGCGCAGGAACATGCTGGTGGGGTGGGAGAAGCTTTCGTGGATGGAGATGGTCGGGAACGCCATCGGCATGCCGCCGGCCAGCAGCACGCCGCGCTTCACCGCGACGATCAGGTCTGGCACGTTGCCGTGGCAGGGGTTGAAGTCGCTGAAGGTGTCGGTGATGCCGATGATCGGCCGATCCAGCGCGGCGTCGGTATAGCCCATGGCCTTGAGGAAGGCGCGACGCAGGAACAGGGAGAAACCGGCATCGCCATAGGTGGCGAGGCCCTTGCGCAGTCCGGTGGAGGCGGGGCCGGTGGCCATCGGCGGTATCCTTATTCGGCTGCTTCGACGAGAGTGAGACCCGGCACGGGGGCACGGGTGATGGCGCTCATCCGGTCGCGCACCGCGAAGATGCGGGCGTCGAGGTTTTCCACATCGGGGCTGGCGCGCAGCCGGGCGACGATCGGGCCGGCCAGGTAGGCCTCGGCCTTGGCGCGGGTCTCGAACAGGTAGATGCCGCCGACCCGGGGTTCGTCCGGCGCGTCGATCCAGATCTTCCATTGCAGGCCGTCGACGGCGAGGAACTGGCGGGCGCGGTCGTCGGTGTAGCGGGTCTCCCACTCGGCGCGGGTGGCGTTCTTGTAGCTGTAGTTGATCTGCACGATGAACATGCGGGCCTCCTGTTGGCGGACGCGAGGACGATAGGCACAGGGGCGACGATAAGCGCGCGGCGGCGGGGGCGCCAGTGTTGGGCGTCAATAGGCGCGTTCACCCTGGTAGTTGCCGGGCGGGTCGTAGTTGCACACCCACACCTCCGAATTGCCGCAGGGGGCATAGCCGCAGCCGACGACGCGGGTACTGCGCCAGACGATCTGGGTGTAGTGGCCGCAGACCGCGCCCGGTGTGCAGGCGCCGCTGGCCGGGTGGTAGGCGCTGGCTTCGGCAACCCACAGGCCGACGACCTCGGCCGGGCTCAATTGCTGGCTCGCGGCCCAGGCGAGGTTTTCGCCGTAATCCTCGGTGCCGCTGTGCCGCATCGGGCAGCCGGCGGAACCCAGGCGATCGGCCCACCGCTGCGCCACCGCGGCGACCGCGGCGGACCAGCGCAGTGGTGGCACGCCGACCGCGCGGCGGGCGGCATTATGCGCCTCCAGCATGCCGGCGAACCAGGCCGGTTGCTGGTCGGCGCGGGCGGGCAGGGCGGTCAGCAGCAGCGTGGCGGCGAGCAGCGCGGGCAAGCGGCTCAGTGGCATCGGCGGGATTCCGGGGCGCAGGACAGCGCGAGCTTGCATCATAGCGGGGTTCGGGGTGTATCGGGACGGCATCAACACGGAGAGAGCGCATGTTACTGCACGGACAGGCCGCCATCGTCACCGGTGGCGCCTCCGGCCTCGGCGGCGCCACCGCGCAGGCGCTGGCGGCAGCCGGGGCCAAAGTGGCGGTGATCGACCTTAACGCCGCGGCGGCGCAGGACATGGCGGCGCGGATCGGCGGCATTGCGCTCGCCTGCGATGTCGGCGACGTCGAGGCGGCAGAGCACGCGGTGGCAACCGCGCATGCCGCGCACGGCCCGGTGCGGATATTGGTGAACTGCGCCGGGGTCGGCACGCCGGGGCGCATCGTCGGGCGCGACGGGCCGCTGCCGCTCAGCGCCTTCGAGAAGGTGATCCGGGTCAACCTGATCGGCACCTTCAACATGTTGCGGCTGGCGGCGGCGCGGATGACGGTGGCGGACCCGCTGGAGGATGGCGAGCGCGGGGTGATCATCAATACCGCCTCGGTGGCGGCCTATGACGGCCAGATCGGCCAGGCCGCCTATGGCAGCTCGAAGGCCGGCGTGGTCGGGCTGACCCTGCCGGCGGCGCGCGAATTGGCGCGGTTCGGGGTGCGGGTGATGACCATCGCCCCCGGCCTGTTCCAGACGCCGATGATGGCGGCATTGCCGGAGGAGGTGCAGCAGAGCCTCGGCGCCTCGGTGCCGTACCCGTCGCGGCTGGGGGCGCCGGAGGAATACGCCGCCCTGGCGCTGCATATCATCGCCAACCGGATGCTGAACGGCGAAACCATCCGGCTGGACGGCGCGCTGCGGATGGCGCCGAAATAGCCGGTCGCTAGCGACTGCCGGATTCGAACGCCGGGTCGGCGAGGCGGCCCAGCAGGCCAAGCAGGGTGTGCCGGCCATCGGCGCCGAGCCGCTGGTTGAGCCGCGCCTGCTCGGTCGCCAGGATCGGGTCGACCTGCTCCAGCAGCACCGCGCCGGCAGCCGTGAGGAACAGCCCGCGGGCGCGGCGATCGCCCTCGATCTCCCGCCGTTCGGCCAGCCCGCGGCGCTCCAGCGCATCGAACAGCGGCACGAAATTGGTGCGGGCGATGCCCAGCGCCGCACTCACCTGGCTCTGCCGCAGCCCCGGCTGGCGGCGCAGCACATGCAGCACGGCATGTTGGATCGGCCGGAGATCATGCGCTGCCAACGGGGTGTGGAACGCCTCGGTCACCGCCGCCTGGGCGCGGCGCAGCGCCTGCAGCAATTGCTCCGGCAGCATCGGCTCGGCGGATGTATGCGACATAACTGGTATATAGCATAACTATCCGCCGGCGGCCATCATTCAGGCGGCCTGGAAATGCGCCTCGATCCGGTAGCCGTCCGGGCCGATCGCGAAGGCGGCGTAATAGCCATCGCCGTAATCCGGCCGCGGGCCGGGCGCGCCGTTATCGGCCCCGCCATGCGCCAGGGCGGCCGCGTGGAAACCGTCCACCGCCGCCGCACTCGGGGCGGTGAAGCTGATATGCAGGCCCGAGCGCGGATCGGCCGGCACCGGATGCTCGGTGGCGTTCAGCCAGAACTGCGGCTGGGCCGCGCCGAAACCGGCATAGTCCTCGCCTTCCGCGAGGCAGCGATAGCCCAGCGGCGCCAGCGCCGCACGATAGAACGCAATGGCGGCCGGCACATCGCGGACGCCGATGGAGATGTGGTCGAGCATGGCGGTTTTCCCTGTGTTGTGATGGCGTCAACCATCATGATGGTTATGTTGAACCAGCCATGCCGTGCTTGTCAACCATCATGCCGGTTCGTATGTCGTGAGCATGGGTTCACTCGTTCCGCTGCCAGCGCCGCCCGACGATGCCTGCCTGGGCTTCGTCAACACCCGCTATTGGCGCGGCAGCGCGGCACCGACCGAAAGTCTCGCGACACCGCAGGCGGTGCTGGACTGGGCCGCCGCGGCGCCGGTGCTGCCGGGATTGACCGAGCGCGACGCCACCGCCTGGCATGGCGGGCTGATCGCACTGCGCGAGGTGCTGTTCCGGCTGTTCGCCGCCGCCGCTGCCGCCACGCCGCCGGCACAGGGGGACGTGGCGGCGTTCAATGCCGCCCTGGCCGAGGCGCCGGCCCGGCGGCGCCTGTCCGGGAGCGGCGACGCCTATGGGGTCGAGCCGGCGACCGGCTCGCTGGCGGCGCTGCTGGCGCCGGTGCTGTGGTCGGCGGCCGACCTGCTGGCCGGGCGGCGCCGGGCCAGCCTGCGGCAATGCGCCAACCCGGAATGCGGCTGGCTGTTCCTGGACGACAGCAAAAGCGGCAACCGCCGCTGGTGCATGATGAGCGCCTGCGGCAATCGGGCGAAGGCGCGGCGGCATTATCTCAAGCGGAAGGCGGAAAAGTGAGGCAAGCAGTCCTTTTTTGAAAAAAGGACCAAAAAACTCTTTTTATCCGCCTTGCAACAGTGGAGGGGCGGAGATTCCGTACACTCCAATGGATGAAAAGTTTTTTTGCTTCTTTTTGTTCACAAAAAGAAGACCTTCCTCAGCTGAACAAAAGTTGCCCGCCATCGACCACGATGGTCTGCCCGGTCACCCAGCGGGCCATCGGCGAGGCCAGGAACAGCACCACGTCGGCGACCTCCTCCGGTGTGCCGAGGCGGTCGAACGGGATCGATTTCAGCACGCCGGCGTAGATCGGCGAGCCTTCGTGGCGGCGCTTCTCCCAACTGCCGCCGGGGAACTCGATGGAGCCGGGGGCGACGCAGTTCACCCGGATGCCGCGTCGCGCCAGCATCGCCGCCTGGCTGCTGGTGTAATGGATCACCGCCGCCTTGGCCGCGCCGTAGGGTGCGCTGCGCACCGAGGAGCGCAGTGCCGAGATCGACGACACCGAGACGATGCAGGAACCCTGGCCGCGTTCCAGATGCGGCAGGGCGGCGTGGCTGGCGCGGACCACCGCCATGATATCCACCGCGACGCTGGCGCCCCAGCCGGCCTCGTCGTCGCTGGAGCCGAAGCCGGAGGCGTTGTTAACCAGGATGTCGATGCCGCCGAGTGCCGTGGCGGCCTCGCCGATATAGGCGGCGATGCTGTCGGCCTGGGCGAGGTCGCAGGGTGCCGCGTGGGCGATGTGGCCGTGGGCGGCGAGTTCGGTGCGGGTGGCCTCCAGCGGGCCGGCGGAGCGGGCGCAGATCGACACATCGGCGCCGGCGGCGGCGAAGCCCAGCGCGATCGAGCGCCCGATGCCGCGGCTACCGCCGCACACCACGACCCGCTTCGCCGTGAAATCGATTGCCATCTGAGCGCCCCTCGCTGTTGCGGGGAATGCTAGCCTGTCACCTCGTGGCTGCGAAGCTACTCGCTGATCGCGAACAGCGCCGCCTGCAGCGGTTCGTGCGAGACGATGATGACGCCGCGGAACGGGTCGTTGTATTCCTCCAGCAGGAACATCGCGCCGCCCAGGGCGATGGCGCTGAGGAACAGCGTGGTGATCACCAGCGCATTGGCGCCGCCGCCGCCGAGCGGGGCGGAGAGCCCGAAGCTGGCGAAGGTCAGCATCAGCCAGAACAGCACCACGGCGACCAGATACGGCGAGGTGGAGTTGCTCTCGCTGGCCTCCAGCGCCCAGTTGGCCCGGCTGGCATCGCGCAGGATGCGCTGTGCGTCGCCAACGACTTCCAGCCGCACCGGGGTGTCCTGCGGGATGGCGGCGATGGCATCCTCCAGTCGGCCGAGCGGCGGCGCGCTGGTGACATCGCGCTGCGGCATCACCATGTTGCCATCCGGCCAGACCTGCTGCATCGCATGTACGGCGTAGCGGAACAGCAGGTCGCGGGCCGAATCGGCCTGCGGGCCAGCGCGGCGCAGCGTGTGGTCGAGCTGGATCAACTGGGCGGAGAATTCCCTCACGTCGCGGCCGGCGCGATCGAAGGCGGCCTTCTGCGACAGCGTCAGCATCACCAGCAGCACCCCGGCCATCGCCGCGATGATGGCGATGCTGCGATGCATGACGGTGCGGGCGCCGAGCGGCAGGGTATGGCCCGGCAGGCGGGCATGCATGATCACCCCGGCCAGCGCCGAACTGAAAAGACACGTAAAAACGGTCGCTCCCGCAATGGGACCGTCCATGACGACGACTCTCCGAAACAATCAGATACATTCTGACGGATCGCCGCCGGAAGTCCAGTGATGATTGTGCGAAGCCAGGCGGTCAGGCGCGGAGTTCGTCCAGTGCCGTCGAGACGGTGGTGATGCGGGCGACCGGGCGCAGCGCGGCGATGGCGATGCGGTGGGTTTCGGCATCGAATGCAGCGCAGCCATCCTCGAGCACGGTCACCTCGAACTCCCGCACATGCGCGTCGCGCACCGTGCTGGCAACGCCGCCATTGGTGACGATGCCGGCGACGAGCAGGCGGCGAATACCGGCGCGGGCCAGCACCCATTCCAGGCGGGACATGTAGAAGGCGGAGAAGTTCACCTTCTCCACCGCCATGTCGGACGGCGCCAGTTCGTCGACCAGCGCCTGCCCCCACGAGCCGGGGGCGAAGTCGCCGCGGGCCAGGAACGGGCGCAGTTTTTTCAGGTGCGGCGAGATGAACGGTTCGCCGCCGCGGCCGGGAACTAGGGTGAAATGGGTGGAGACGATCCAGCCGCCGGCCGCCCGCATCGCGGCCGCCAGCGGCGCCATGCGCGGCACCACGGCGGCGATCTCGGGATTGCCGAGGCCGGCGCGGCCATAGGCGCCGTTCGGGTGGATGAAGTCGTTCTGCAGGTCGCAGAGCAGCAGGGCAGTGCTGGCGAGATTCGGCATCAGGCGCGCTCGATGATCAGATTGCCGAAGCGGTCGACGCGGCCGGCGAGACCGGGCTCGATCAGGATGGTGCCGTCCGGCTGCTCCAGCACCGCCGGGCCGGCGATGATGGCGCCGACCGGCAGCGCCAGACGGTCGAACACCGCCGCCTGGTGCCAGTCCTCGACCCAGATGCGGCGCGGCTTGCGGGCGGCGGCGGCGATGGTGGCGTCGGCCGACGGGGCCATCGACAGCAGATCTATCTTCGGGCGCAGGCCGATCACCGCACTGCGCAGGTTCAGCACGCGGACTGGCACGCCGGGCAGCAGGCGGCCGTAACTGGCGGCATAAGCGCCTTCGAAGGCGCTCTGCACGCCGGCCGGGTCGGTGACGCCTGGCGGCAGCTTCACCATCACGGTGTGGGTTTGCCCTGCGTAGTTCATGTCCAGCGCATGCTCCACCGCGCGGCCGGTGAAGGCGACGCCGGCGCGGTCGAGCATCGGCAGCAGGCTGGCCTCGGCCTCGTCCATCGCGGCGCGCAGTCGGGCGGCGTCGAGGTCGGGCAGCATGCGGTTCAGCGTGCGCACCCGGTCGTGCCGCATGTCGGCGATCACGCAGCCGAGGGCGGAGGTGACGCCGGGGAAGCGCGGCACCAGCGCGCGGGCCAGGCCGACATCGCGGATCAGGCTGCCGGCATGCAGGCCGCCGCCGCCGCCGAACGGCATCAGGCTGAACTTCTTCGGGTCGTGGCCGCGCTCGATCGAGACCAGCCGGAGTGCCCCGGCCATGCGGGCGTTGGCGACCCGCAGGATCGCCTCGGCCGCCTGCATCACGCCGAGGCTGAGCGGTGCTGCGATGCTGCGTTGGATGGCGGCGGCGGCGGCCTCGGCGTCCAGCCGCGCCAGTTTACCGCCGATCGGGCGTAGGGCGTTGATGCGGCCGAGCACCACGTTGGCGTCGGTCACCGTCGGACGGTCGCCGCCCTGGCCGTAGCAGACCGGGCCCGGGCTGGAGCCGGCGCTCTCCGGGCCGACATGCAGGATGCCGGCGGCGTCGATCCGCGCGATCGAGCCGCCGCCGGCGCCGATGGTGGTGATCTCGATCATCGGCGTGCGGACGACGAGGCCGAAATCCAGCGTCGATTGCGCCGCCAGTGCCGGGGTGCCGGCGGCGACCAGCGACACGTCGAAGCTGGTGCCGCCGATATCGCCGGTGATCACGTCGGGAAAGCCGGCCTGGCTGGCGACGTAGGCGGCGGCGATCACCCCGGCGGCGGGGCCGGACAGCGCGGTGCGCACCGGCAGCCGGGCGGCGGCATCGACGCTCATCACCCCGCCATTGGACTGCACGATGAGGAACTCGCCGCCGAAGCCGCCCTTGGCCAGCGAGCCGGCCAGGGTGTCGAGATAGCCGCCGACCACCGGCTGCAGCACGGCGTTCAGCGCGGTGGTGCTGGTGCGCTCGAACTCGCGGATTTCCGGCAGGATGTCCGACGAAATGGCGATATGCGGGTTGGGCCAGAGGTCGCGGATGGCGGCCAGCGCGGCGCGCTCGTTGTCCGGATTGGCGTAGCTGTTGACGAAGATGATGCACAGCGCCTCGGCGCCGGCGGCCAGCAGGCGGGTGGCGGTAGCGCGCAGTTCGGGGGCGTCGATCGGGGTCAGGATGCTGCCATCGGCGAGGGTGCGCTCGGCGACCTCGGCGCGCATGTCGCGCTCGATCACCGGCACGAAATTGCCGGTGAGGCCCCAGGTCTGGCGGCGGTCGCGGCGGCGCATCTCCAGCACGTCGCGGAAGCCCTGGGTGGTGATGAGGCCGGCGCGGGCGCCCTTGCGCTCCAGCAGCGCGTTGGTGCCGACGGTGGTGCCGTGCACAATGGCGGAGATGGCGGGCAGCGGAGCCATCGCCGCGATGCCCTCGGCGAACCCGACCGCCTCCTGGCCCCGGGTGCTCGGCAGCTTGCCGACGGTGGCGGTGCCGGTGGCCTCGTCGAACAGGAACAGATCGGTGAAGGTGCCGCCGACATCGACGCCGATCACGAGGCGGGTCATGCTTGGGGTCTCGCGGCAGCGAAGAAGGAAGGTAGATTCACAAAGAGGCGGCGAGGCGAAGAGAAGCAGTGAGGGCTATCTTTCTTTGTTGCTCCGCTTAGCCGCGCCGCCGC
>JBEPTZ010000060.1:0-26316 GCA_041691815.1 Rhodospirillales bacterium
ATCTGGCCCTTCGTGCCGCACCGCCTGCGCCTGAAAGTCCCCGGCCTCACCGGCCCCCGGCGCCGATGTCCCGCCGCCCTGTGCCGGTCCGGCCAGGCGAAGCCCGCCGCCGCCAGCCCGGCCACCCCGAGACCGACGCCGCCGCCGTTCCCGCCGGAGCCGGACACACCCCCAGGCTCCGCCGCACGTGGCTGGCGCGGATCATACCCATTCTGATCGCCGCGATGCCGGCAGGCCGCAGACCCCAAACAGCAGCCGATCCAGCCCCCACCAGCAGATTTTTGCCCGCGCGGCGCCCACCGACCGGTCGCGCCCGCGGCCTGCGTCGCCAGGGCGCCGTCACCGTCGCACGAACTGTCCGATCGCCGCTGACTGAGGGCCCAGCAGGCGGGTCACCCGGCGTGTGCCTGGACGGCTGGAGGCATGAAGCTTCCGTGGCGATCAGTGTGTGTCACCGCTGCGCATCAGTCGGCGGGATACAATGCTTTGCTATCGCCAAAGCTATGGAGCTGAAAAGCTCGCCGCATCCGATGGTGCCCAGGAGAAGACTCGAACTTCCACGACCTTACGGCCACAGGTACCTGAAACCTGCGCGTCTACCAATTCCGCCACCTGGGCATCCGGTGCGGGCCATCGCCGCACTGCTGCGGTGGGCGGGCGATGTAACCTCCGGGCCAGGTTCCGTCAACAGGCAAAGCGCACCGAGCGGCCGCATGGCAGCCTTCCGGCCTTCCGGCTTGCGTCGCGCTCTCGGCGCGCGGCTTCGCGACGCAGCGCTTGAGCATGCGCCGCCGCCCGCTTATCAGTAGGTTGAATTGACGTCGTCAGTTGGAATGGGCCAGGAGCAGAATATGATCCCTCGCAGCGTCGCCACCGTGTTCGGCGGGTCCGGCTTCATCGGCCGGTATGTCGTCAAGCGGCTGGCCGCCGCCGGCCATATCGTGCGCGTCGCGGTGCGCGATCCGGAGGCGGCGCTGTTCCTCAAGCCGATGGGCGCGGTCGGCCAGATCGTGCCGCTCTACGCGCCGGTGACCAACGCCGCCGATGTCGGCCGCGCGGTGCAGGGTGCCGACATGGTGGTCAACCTGGTCGGCATCCTGGCCGAGCGGCGGGCCGGCGATTTCCAGCGCATCCACGGCGAGGGCGCCGGCATCATCGCCAAGGCGGCGGCTGCGGCCGGCGTCAGGCGGCTGGTGCAGGTCTCGGCGATCGGCGCCGACGCCGCCAGCCCCAGCCTCTACGCCCGCTCCAAGGCGGCCGGCGAGGCGGCGGTGCTCGCCGCCCTGCCGCAGGCGACGATCCTGCGCCCGTCGGTGGTGTTCGGGCCGGAGGACCAGTTCTTCAACCGCTTCGCCGCGATGGCGCAGATCGCCCCGTGCATGCCGGTGATCTCCGGCGCCACCCGCTTCCAGCCGGTCTATGTCGCCGACGTGGCGGATGCCATCGCGGCCGCGCTGCTGCTGCCCGAGGCGGCCGGCAAGACCTACCAGCTTGGCGGCCCGCAGGTCTGGACGATGCGCGAGCTGCTCGCCTGGATCCTGCAGCAGACCCAGCGCCGGCGCCCGCTGGTGGCGGTGCCGGCGGGCCTGGCGCGGCTGCAGGCCACGGTGCTGGAGCGGCTGCCTGGCAAGCTGCTGACCCGCGACCAGTTGCTGCTGCTGGCGCGTGACAATGTGGTGGCCGACGGGGCGCCAGGGCTGGCGGACCTGGGGGTGCAGGCGACGCCGATCGAACTGGTGGTACCGGCCTATCTCATGCGCTATCGGGCCGGCGGGCTGAAACGGGAAGCGTATATGGCATGATCGTCCTATATCGGTCCTAGTTAACCGGTATCCGGCGACCAATGCGAATTACACGCAACGGATATCGAATAAATAAGGCAGCACATGTGACCTAATGGCCTTTCCAACCGGCGCAGCCTGCCGTATACGCAAGCATCTGCTGTCTGGCCGCCCCCGGCGCGTCATTCTCAGAGCTTCGCCAAGCCAAGCCCCGCCGCGCTCACCAGGAAGGCCACCGCCATGCCCAGTCGCATGCAGCAATTCGTCCGTGTGGTTCAGCAGATGCCGGACAAGCGGGCGGCGGCGACGCGCAACACCGATTTCGGCGAAATCTATTCCCGCTTCACCGCCGACGCCGCCGCCACCCAGGCCAGCCGCTGCAGCCAGTGCGGGGTGCCGTTCTGCCAGATCCATTGCCCGCTCTCCAACAACATCCCCGACTGGCTGAAGCTGACCGCCGAGGGCCGGCTGGAGGAGGCCTATGAGATGGCCGCCGCCACCAACAACTTCCCGGAAATCTGCGGCCGCATCTGCCCGCAGGACCGGCTGTGCGAGGGCAACTGCGTCATTGAGAAGGGCCACGAGGCGGTCACCATCGGCGCCGTCGAGCGCTTCATCACCGAGAACGCCTTCGACCAGGGCTGGGTCAAGCCGATCGCGCCGCGCGCCGAGCGGCCGGAGTCGGTCGGCATCATCGGCGCCGGGCCGGGCGGCATGGCGGCGGCCGAGGAGATGCGCCGGCAGGGCTATCAGGTGCATGTCTACGACCGCTACGACCGGGTCGGCGGGCTGATGATCTACGGCATCCCCGGCTTCAAGCTGGAGAAGGAAGTGGTGCTGCGCCGGCACCGGCTGATGTTGGAGTCGGGCGTGGTGTTCCACCTGAACACCGAAATCGGCCGCGACATCAGCTTCGCCGAGCTGCGCGCCCGCCACGCCGCGGTGCTGGTCGCCACCGGCGTCTACAAGTCGCGCGACATCGGCGGCCCCGGCGCCGGGCTTGGCGGCATCGTGCCGGCGCTGGACTACCTCACCGCGTCGGACCGCACCGGGCTGGGCGACACGGTGCCGGACTTCGCTTCCGGCGCGCTCAACGCCCACGGCCGCCCGGTGGTGATCATCGGCGGCGGCGACACCGCGATGGACTGCGTGCGCACCGCGGTGCGCCAGGGCGCCTCCAGCGTCAAATGCCTGTATCGCCGCGACCGCGCCAACATGCCCGGCTCGATGCGCGAGGTGAAGAACGCCGAGGAGGAGGGGGTGGAATTCGTCTGGCTGTCTGCCCCGGAAGCCTTCCAGGGCAAACTCGATGTCGAGTCGGTGCGTATCGTGCGCATGCATCTCGGCCTGCCCGACGCCTCCGGCCGGCAATCGGTGGAGCCGATCGAGGGCAGCCATTCCAGCATGCCGGCACGGCTGGTGATCAAGGCGCTGGGCTTCGACCCCGAAGACCTGCCGGCGGCTTTCGCCGAACCCCGCCTCGCGGTCTCCCGCTGGGGCACGCTGAAGACCGACCATCGCAGCTGCATGACCAACCTGCCCGGCGTATTTGCCGGCGGCGACATCGTGCGCGGCGCCTCACTCGTGGTATGGGCAATCCGTGACGGCCGCGACGCCGCCGCGCAGATGCATCTTTACATCCAACAGAACGCCGCCATGGCGGCCGCCGCGGAGTGAACGCCCACATGCCCCAGCCCCTCAAGCCATCCCTGCTCGCCTTGTGTCTCGGCTTCACCATGCTCGCCGGCGGCACTACCCTGGCGGCAACGCCGCCGGCCGCGCCGGCGGCCGCCCCGGCGGTGATCCAGGGCCCGGCCCCGTCGCCCGAGGCGATGGCCGCCGCCAAGGAACTGACCGACCTGCTCGGGGTGCCCAACCAGGCGCGTGGGCTGATCTCCAATTTCCGCGCCCAGATGGTCGGCGCCGCGATGCGCGCCGGCGCCAAGGATCAGGCGGAGGCGGTTTCGATCGTCGACCAGATGCTGATGCCCGGCTTCGTCGCCCATGAGAAGGAACTGACCGACCTGCTGGTGCGGCCGTACGCGGCCAATTTCGCGGTCTCCGACCTCAAGGACCTGATCGCCTTCTACCGCTCGCCGCTCGGCCAGCGGCTGATCAACGCGATGCCGGCGGTCACCCGCGACGGGCTGCAGGCCGGCCAGCAACTCGGCGCCAAGCTGTTCAAGGAAGAGATCGACAAGCACAAGGACGCGCTGAAAGCGCGCGGCCTGAAGTTCTGACGCCTGCCGCCTGACATCTGCCGCCGTCCCGCCCCGGAGAGCCGCCATGCAAGACCAGTCGCACCCCCAGGAAGACTTTGTCGCGCCATCGGCGCGCGAGGATTTTATTTCTGCCTGGCACGACAATGCGAAGCGGCTCTCCGGCAGCTACCGGCCGGAGGATGAGCACGATGCCTGCGGCGTCGGGCTGATCGCCGCACTGGACGGCAAGAAGCGGCGCGACGTGGTGCAGGCCGGCATCGACGCGCTGAAGGCGGTATGGCATCGCGGCGCGGTGGATGCCGACGGCAAGACCGGCGACGGCGCCGGCATCCACATCGAAATCCCGCAGGATTTCTTCGCCGCCGCCGTCGAGCAGGGCGGCGCCAGGTTGCAGCCCGGCCCGATCGCCATCGGCCAGGTGTTCCTGCCGAAGGCCGATCTCGGCGCGCAGGAGCGCTGCCGGCAGATCGTCGAGACCGAGATCATCAATTTCGGCTACCAGATCTATGGCTGGCGGCAGGTGCCGATCAACGTCGCCTGCATCGGCGAGAAGGCGAACGCGACGCGGCCCGAGATCGAGCAGATCATGATCTGGAACGCGCGGGGAACCGATGAGGCCGGCTTCGAGCGCGACCTCTACATCATCCGCCGGCGGATCGAGAAGCAGGCGATCGCGGCGCAGATTCCGGAACTCTACTTCTGCTCGCTGTCCTGCCGCTCGCTGATCTACAAGGGCATGTTCCTCGCCGAGAGCCTGTCGGAGTTCTACCCCGACCTGCTGGACCCGCGCTTCGTCAGCCGGTTCGCGATCTACCACCAGCGCTATTCGACCAACACCTTCCCCACCTGGCGGCTGGCGCAGCCGTTCCGCATGCTGGCGCATAACGGCGAGATCAACACGCTGACCGGCAACGTCAACTGGATGAAGAGCCACGAGACGCGGCTGTCCGACCCCGGTCTCGACGCCTACATGGACGACCTCAAGCCGGTGGTGCAGGCCTCCGGTTCGGACACCGCGGTGCTAGACAACGTGTTCGAGATTCTGGTCCGCGCCGGGCGCGATGCGCCGATGGTGAAGTCGATGATGATCCCGGCCAGCATCGGCCAGGATGCCACCATGAAGCAGGCGCACAAGGACATGTTCCTGTACTGCAACACCGTGATGGAGCCGTGGGACGGTCCGGCGGCGATGGCGGCGACCGACGGCAAATGGGTGATCGCGGGGCTCGACCGTAACGGGCTGCGGCCGCTGCGCTACACCATCTCCACCCACCGCATGCTGATCGTCGGCAGCGAGGCCGGCATGGTCAAGCTCGACGAGAGCGACGTGATCGAGAAGGGCCGGGTCGGCCCCGGCCAGTGCATCGGCGTCGACCTCGACGCCGCCCGCTTCTATCCGGACGAGGAGTTGAAGGACACGCTCGCTGCCCGCCAGCCATTCGGCGAATGGGCCAAGCGCATCCGCCAGATCGACCATATCGTGAAGACTGACGCGCCGGAGCCGGCACTCTATCAGGGCGAGGCGCTGCGCCACCGCCAGCTTGCGGTCGGCACCACCGTCGAGGACCTGGAGATGATCCTGCACCCGATGGTGGAGGACGGCCAGGAGCCGACCGGCAGCATGGGCGACGACACCCCGATCGCGGTGCTGTCGGACAAGTATCGCGGCCTGCAGCATTTCTTCCGCCAGGCGTTCAGCCAGGTGACCAACCCGGCGATCGACTCCTTACGCGAAACCCGGGTGATGTCGCTGAAGACCAGGCTCGGCAATCTCGGCAACGTGCTCGATGAGGACAGCAGCCAGTTCGATCTGCTGCAACTGGAATCGCCGGTGCTGTCCACCGCCGAGTTCGCCGCGATGCAGAGCTTCATGGGGGCGGCCGCCTGCGTGGTGGACTGCACCTTCCCGGTGGCCGACGGCGAGACCGGGCTGCGCGCCGGGCTGGAGCGTATCCGCATCGAGGCCGAGGAAGGCGTGCGCGCCGGCTGCACCCATGTGATCCTCACCGACGAGGCGATGGGGCCGGAGCGCTCGCCGATCCCGATGATCCTGGCCACCGCCGGGGTGCACACCCATCTGGTGCGCTCCAGCCTGCGCACCTTCACCAGCCTCAACGTGCGGGTCGCCGAGTGCCTGGACGTGCATTATTTCGCGGTGCTGATCGGCGTGGGCGCCACCACCATCAACGCCTACCTGGCGCAGGAGAGCATCGCCGACCGCCACCGGCGCGGGCTGTTCGGCGACATCACGCTGAAGGATGCGGTGCAGCGCTACAAGAAGGCGGTCGACAAGGGGCTGCTGAAGGTGATGTCCAAAATGGGCATCGCGGTGATCTCGTCGTATCGCGGCGGCTATTGCTTCGAGGCGATCGGGTTGTCGCGGGCGCTGGTCGGTGAGTTCTTCCCCGGCATGCAGTCGCGGATTTCCGGCATCGGCCTCTCGGGCATTGCCCGCAAGGTGCTGGCCTTGCACGCCTCCGCCTGGGACGCCCAGGCCGGCATGCTGCCGGTGGGCGGCGTCTACAAGTTCCGCCGCAAGGGCGAGACGCACGCCTTCGACGGCGGGCTGATCCATCTGTTGCAGGAGGCGGTCGGCACCGACAGCTTCAGCCTGTATCGCCGCTATGCCGAGGGCGTGCGGAAGATGCCGCCGGTGGCGCTGCGCGACCTGCTGGATTTCCGCCGCGACGGCCTCACCCCGATCTCGGTCGACGAGGTCGAGAGCATCACCGAAATCCGCAAGCGGCTGGTCTCGCCGGGCATCTCGCTGGGTGCCCTCAGCCCTGAGGCGCATGAGACGCTGTCGATCGCGATGAACCGCATCGGCGCCCGCTCGGACAGCGGCGAGGGCGGCGAGGACCCGCTGCGCGCCACCCCGCGCGCCAATGGCGACAATGCCTCTTCGGCGATCAAGCAGATCGCTTCCGGCCGGTTCGGCGTCACCGCGGAATACCTCAACAACTGCCGCGAGATCGAGATCAAGGTGGCGCAGGGCGCCAAGCCCGGCGAGGGCGGCCAGTTGCCCGGCTTCAAAGTCACTGAGATGATCGCCAAGCTGCGCCACTCCACCCCCGGCGTGATGCTGATCAGCCCGCCGCCGCATCACGACATCTACTCGATCGAGGATCTGGCGCAGCTGATCTACGACCTCAAGCAGATCAACCCGGAGGCGATGGTCTGCGTCAAGCTGGTCGCCCGCAGCGGCATCGGCACCATCGCCGCCGGCGTCGCCAAGGCCAAGGCCGACGCGATCCTGATCAGCGGGCATTCCGGCGGCACCGGCGCCAGCCCGCAATCCAGCATCAAATACGCCGGCATGCCGTGGGAGATGGGGCTGTCCGAAGCGCATCAGGTGCTGATGCTCAACCGGCTGCGCCACACCATCCGGCTGCGCACCGATGGCGGGCTGAAGACCGGGCGCGACGTGGTGATCGCGGCGATGCTCGGCGCCGAGGAATTCGGCATCGGCACCGCGTCCCTGGTGGCGATGGGCTGCATCATGGTGCGGCAATGCCACTCCAACACCTGCCCGGTCGGCGTCTGCACCCAGGACGAGGATTTGCGCAAGAAGTTCGAAGGCACGCCGGAGAAGGTGATCAACCTGTTCAGCTTCATCGCCGAGGATGTGCGCCAGATCCTCGCCTCGCTCGGGGTGCGCTCGCTGGCCGAGGTGATCGGCCGCACCGACCTGCTGCTGCAGGTCAGCCGTGGCTCGGACTTCCTCGACGACCTCGACCTCAACCCGCTGCTGGCGCAGGCCGACCCCGGCCCGTATGCGCGCTACTGCACCATGCAGGGCCGCAACGAGGTGCCGGAGACGCTGGACGCCAAGATGATCGCCGACGCCGCCTCGTTGTTCACGCGCGGCGAGAAGATGCAGTTGCAATACAATATCCGCAACACCCACCGCGCCATCGGCACCAAGCTGTCGAGCAAGATCACCCGCAAGTTCGGCATGACCGGGCTGGCGCCGGGCCATATCATGGTGCGGCTGCGCGGCTCGGCCGGCCAGTCGCTGGGCGCCTTCGCGGTGCAGGGGGTGAAGCTGGAGGTGTTCGGCGACGCCAACGACTATGTCGGCAAGGGCCTGTCGGGTGCGACCATCGTGATCCGGCCAGCGCCGTCGTCCAACCTGCACAGCCAGCTCAACACCATCGTCGGCAACACCGTGCTGTATGGCGCCACCGCCGGGCGGCTGTATGCGGCCGGCCAGGCCGGCGAGCGCTTCGCGGTGCGCAACTCGGGTGCTGACGCGGTGGTGGAGGGCTGCGGCTCCAACGGCTGCGAATACATGACCGGCGGCACCGTGGTGGTGCTCGGCCATATCGGCGATAATTTCGGCGCCGGCTTCACCGGCGGCATGGCCTTCGTCTACGACCCGGATGCGATGTTCACCCACCGGGTCAACCCCGACACCCTGACCTGGCAGCGCGTCGCCACGCCGCACTGGGGTTCGGTGTTGCACGATATGGTGACCACCCATGCCAACGAAACCAGCAGCCGCTATGCCAGCATGCTGCTGCACGACTGGGACCGGGTGCTGCCGCATTTCTGGCAGGTGGTACCGAAGGATTACGTGAAATACCTGCCGCAACCGCTGCACGAGGCCGCCCCCGAAGCGCTGCGCGCCTGAACGTTCCGCCGCCGCTGCCTTGAGGTTCCCGCCTTGAGGTAGCGGCAGCGCGATGCCATAAACGGCCACAATGCGAATCGTCTTCCACCTGCCGCTCTCCGCGTTCTCCCGCAAGGTCCGCCTGGTGCTGGCGGAGAAGCGTCTGCCGTTCGAATTGCGGCTGGAAAAGACCTGGGAACGCCGCACCGACTACCTGGACATCAACCAGGCCGGCGACGTGCCGACCCTGCTGGAAGACAACGGCCTCGCGGTTCCCGGCGCCAACGTGATCTGCGAATATCTCGAGGAAGCCTACCCCGACACCCCGCTGCTCGGCACCACGCTGGCCGAACGGGTGGAGGTGCGGCGGCTGATCGCCTGGTTCGATGAGAAATTCGATACCGAGGTGACCCGCAAGCTGAACGGCGAGAAATACTACAAGCGCGTCGCCGGCACCGGCCAGCCGGACGCCGCCGCCCTGCGCGCCGGCTACGCCAATCTGCGCGAGCACATGTTCTATCTCGGCTGGCTGGCCGAAGGGCGCAAATACCTGGCCGGCGCCAACATCTCGCTGGCCGATTTCGCCGCCGCGGCGCATCTGTCGGTGCTGGACTACACCGGCGATGTCGACTGGCAGTTGAGCCCGCAGGCGCACGACTGGTACGCCCGCATCAAGTCCCGCCCCAGCTTCCGCCCGCTGCTGGCCGACCGGGTGCCGGGCTTCATCCCGCCGGCGCATTACGCCAACCTGGATTTCTGACCCCGGCCCGGCCGGCGGCCCGGTCAGGACGCCTGATAATACATGTTGTAGCAGAACCAGGCGTAGCTGTCGGCGTTCCTCAGCGCCTGCGCATTGGTCAACCCCGCCGCCTCGAAGTCAACGCCGTCGTCCTCAAGATAGCCGCTATCGCCGAAATCCGCGGTACTGGCGTATTTGTGGCTCGCCTCGTGGATCAGGGTGATGATCGCCAGACCCCGGTCGTCGAGTGCGTCGCGATCGAGATGGATATCGCCGCGCGAGACGGTTTTTCCGTTCCGCTTGCCCAGATTGTGCCGCGACGAGAACACCCCGCGCATAACGCCCTTGAAGCCGGTACGGAAACCGACATAGCCGTGGGCGTCGTCGTCCAGGGCCACCTTGAGGTTGAAATTGGTGTTGATGCCGTTCGTTACCAATTCATGCGTCTTGAGCACGGTATTGACGTCGCCCATGTCCGGCCTCGCAGAGTCGCACAGGAAGTATCGCGCCATGTAGCGGTTGCGGCGCACCTTCGCATCGCCCGACGGCCAGGACAGCCACGCGATCACCGCCTGCAGGACCGTGCGGGCGCCGGACACCACCCCCGCCGCAGCCTGCTTTTCGAGATTGCTCAGCCCAAGTTCGCCCTGCTTCGTCTTGATCCGCACCTTCTGGTCGGTTCCGGAAAACAGGCTGCCAGTTTTGCTCCAACTCATTTCCATCCCTCCGCTATCGACAGGCGCACATTCCACCGGTGGTTGCGCAAAATCAACGGGTCGTACCCGGTTTTGTGATCACATTTGCATGTCTGGCCGCGCGGCCGCGTGCCGCCGGCGCATGACGCCGATCGGGATTTCCGGTCGGCATATCCTGTATTGCAAATGCCGCGCAGTATTCGCATCCGGCGCCACTGGGGCGTCACCAGGCGCGCCCGCCACGAATGCAACCAGTCGATCGAGGAGATGCATCATGCCCTCTGGCTGATCGACCACATCCTGCATCTCGATGGCCTGCCCAACATGCAGCGGCTGAACCAGGTGCTGGTCGGCCAGTCGGTGGAGGAAATCCTCAAGGCCGACCAGACCATCGAGCACAAGGCGATGGGCGACCTGCGCGAGGCGATCGCCTATTGCGAGAGCGTGCGGGATTTCGTCTCGCGCGACCTGTTCCAGCGGATTCTGATCGACGAGGAGAAGCACGCCGACTTCCTCGACACCCAGTTCGACCCGATCGGCCGCATCGGCATCGAGCGCTACACCCTGTTGAACGCGGCAGCCGCACCCGAGCAGGAGTAGCGGCCGCGCCGATCTTGCCGATTGGCTAACCTTTGCGGCCCAGCATGGCGTCCCTTCCCCAGGTCGCGATGCCGCAATGCCCCCTCCGCCTGCCACACTACCGGCCACCGGCCCGCCGGAAACCCTGATTGGCGGCTGCTACGCCGTCGACTTCCAGCAGCTTCTGGGCGAAGCCGGCGGCGGCCTGCCCAGCTTCGCCGCCGCCGACCGCCGCAGCGGCCGTGGCGGGCTGATGGCCGTCCAGGTGCCGCCGCTGGCGCCGCCGCGCGCCCAGGCGCTGGCGCTGCTGGCCCAGGCGCAGATCGAGTCGGTGCTGCTGCCGCTGGCGCACGGCCCGGCCACCCCGCCCGGCGGCGCGCCGGCCTGGTTCGTGGTCAGCCAGGCGCCGCCCGGCACGCCGGTCTGGCCAGCAGGGGCGCTGACCCAGCGACCGTGGAGCGAGGAGGAACTGCTCGACTGCCTGCTCCGCCCGGCCGCCGCGGCGCTCGCCCGGTTGCAGGCCCGCCACCTGACCCACCGCGCCATCCGGCCGGACAATGTGTTCCGCGCCAGGCCCGGCGATCCGGTCACCCTCGGCCTCGCCTGGGCCACCCCGCCGGCGCTGTTGCAACCGGCGCTGTTCGAGCCGCCATACAGCGCCATGTGCCCGCCGGCAGGCCGCGGCGCCGGCAGCATCGCCGATGATGTCTACGCGCTCGGCGCGCTGCTGCTGACGCTGGCGCTCGGCCGCCTGCCGCTGGCCGGGCTCGACGATAACGCTATCATCCGCGCCAAGCTGGAGCGCGGCAGCTTCGCCGCCCTGGCCGGCGAGGCACGGCTGCCGCCGGCGATCGCCGATCTCGCCCGCGGCATGCTGGCCGAGGACCCCGAGCACCGCCCGCCCCCCGCCCTGCTCGCCGACCCGATCGCCGCCCGCGCCCGCCGCGTCGCCGCCCGCCCGCCACCGCGCGCCCAGCAGCCGCTGGCCACCTCCGCCGGCCCGGTATGGAACGCCCGCATGCTGGCGCACGCCATCGCCGGCGACCCGGCGCACGGTGCCCATCTGCTGCGCAGCGGCGCCGCCGACCGCTGGCTCCGCCGTGGCCTCGGCGTCCCCGGCCTGGCGGTTCGGCTCGACGACGCCGCCCGCCAGCACGAGCCTGACAGCGAGGACGGGCGGGCCGATGCGCTGCTCGCCCTGCACGCAACCGCGGTGCTCGACCCGCTGGCGCCGCTCGCCTGGCGCGGCCTGGCGCTGTGGCCGGATGGCATCGGCGCGCTGCTCGCCGCCGGCCCGGACCGCGACGCCGCCCTGGCCGAACTGCTGGACTCCGAGGCATTGGCGGTCTGGGCCGCCGCCCGGGCCGACCGCCTCGACCCGGCGCCGCTGGCCGCCGAGGCGCACCAGCAGCGCGCGCTGCTGCAACTGCGCGGCTGGGCCGGCGGCACGCCGCGGCTGCGCTACGCGCTGAACCCGCTGCTGCCCTGTGCCAGCAAACTGCTGGCCGGTCGCTGCGTCGCCCGCCTCGCGGCATTGCTGCCGGCGCTGGAAGCCGCCGGCGCGCAGCCCGACACCACCCGCCTGTTGCCGATCGACCGCGACATCGCCGCCTTCCTCGCCGCCCGCAGCGAAGACCGGGTGGAGGCGCCGCTGGCCGCCCTGGCCACCGCCCGCTCACCGGAGGCCGCCGCCCTGGCGCAGCTGCGCCTGCTGGCGCCGTTGCAGCAGCACCAGCCGCCGCTGCCGCATCTTGCCGCCTGGCTCGGCGCCCATGTCGCGCCGTCGCTGTCGCGCTGGCAGCACCGCCGGCACCGCGCCGCCCTCGCCGCCAGCCTCACCACGGCGATCGAGGCCGGCGACCTGCCGCGCATGCTTGCGGTGCTCGACGACCCCACGCTCGACAGCGACACCCAGGGCGTCCGCGCCGCGGTGATCGCCGTCCAGGCGCTCGACCAGGCGCTCGCGGCACTACAGGCCGCCGCCCCGCTGCGCGCCCAGGCCGCCCGCCGCATCGGCCAGGACACCATGCTCGGCCTCGGCCTCAGCGCCGTCGCGGTGGCCGCCATGGCCGCCCTGCTCGGCTGATGCGCGCCGCCGCCCCCCAACGCTCCTCGCCGGTGCGCCCCACCTCCTCGCGCATCTGGCTGCAGGGCCTGCTCTGCGGCACGCTGATCGCCGTCGCCGCCCCGGCCGCCCTGCTGCTCGCCGTGCTGGGCCTGCCGGCGCTGCTGGCCTGGCTGTTCGATCGCGCCCCCGGCCGCCCGATGGCCCGCAACCTCGCGCTGGCCGCCGCCGCCGCCAGCCTGCCGGCGCTGGCCGCTCTCTGGCACGCCGGGCACAACTGGGCCGCCTGCCTCGACCTGCTCGCCGACCCCAGCCGCCTCGCGCTGGCCTGGGCGCTGCAGGCCGGCTTCTGGCTGCTCGGCGAACTGGCGCCGCTGGCTGCCCGCCTGGCGCTGGACGCCGCCGCCGCCGCCCAGGCCACCCGGCTGCGCGCCCGCCGCGCCGAATACGAGCGGGAATGGGGCCTGCGCCAAGCCGGCGACGATCCGCCGTGAACGCAAAACCGGCCTGAACGCGAAGCGGGTCTCAACGCAAAAAGGGCCGGAGCTTTCACCCCGGCCCTTCCGCACACACAACAGCGAAGTCTAGTTCACCATCGCCAGCGACTCACCACTGGCCGGCCGTGCCGCCCGCCGCTGCTCGGCAACCTGCGAATGCATCGACTTCTGCAGCTTCTCGAACGCCCGCACCTCGATCTGCCGCACCCGCTCGCGCGAGATGCCGTATTGCTGCGACAAATCCTCCAGCGTGGTCGGCTCGTCCTTCAGCCGCCGCTCGACCAGGATATGCCGCTCGCGCTCGTTGAGCGTCGCCAGCGCGGTGTTCAGCAACTTCTTGCGCCCGGTCAACTCCTGGCGCTCGCCGATCTCGGTCTCCTGGCTGGCGCTGTCATCGACCAGCCAGTCCTGCCATTCGCCCTCGCCATCGGCGCGCACCGGCGCGTTCAGGCTGTGGTCGGGCGCGCTCAGCCGGCGGTTCATGTTGATCACGTCCTGCTCCGGCACCGCCAGCGCGTGGGCGATCTTCGCCACCTGCTCGGGCTGCAGGTCGCCGTCCTCGATCGCCTGCATCTGGCCCTTCAGCCGGCGCAGGTTGAAGAACAGCTTCTTCTGCGCCGCCGTGGTGCCCATTTTCACCAGCGACCAGCTATGCAGGATGTACTCTTGGATCGCCGCGCGGATCCACCACATAGCGTAAGTGGCCAGACGGAAGCCGCGATCCGGATCGAACCGCTTCACCGCCTGCATCATGCCGACATTGCCTTCGCTGATCAGTTCGCCCAGCGGCAGGCCGTAGCCGCGATAGCCCATGGCGATCTTGGCAACCAGCCGCAGATGCGAGGTCACCAGCTTGTGCGCCGCCGCCATGTCCTCGGTGTCGCGAAAGCGCTTGGACAGGCTCAGCTCCTCATCGGCGGTGAGCATCGGGAATTTGCGGATCTCCTGGAGATACCGCGTGAGATTGCCCTCGGGGGCGACGTTTACGACTGCAGCAACCATGTCAGGCTCCTTTCGCCTGGGTGGCCAGTCCATTGCCCAGCGTGGCACAACGGAGCAGCGCGAGGATGGACCCGATACCAATGCTTTGGATGGGTCCCGGGTTGCGTCGGGCGATCAGTGTGTCCCGCAGGCCGTCCCGTGGCAGGCCACGGCCGAACGGCTGATCGACAGGCGCTAAGAACAGCAGCGGCGTTAAAGCCGGGGTTTCGTTCACAAGGTCTTTCATACCGGACAAGATTGGTCCAGTCAATATTCCAGACCTATGACGTCGGGATTAACTCCCCGAAAGATTCAACCGTTCCAGCAACGTTCGCATATCTTCCGGCGGCGCGGTGGTGAAACTCAGCGCCTCGCCGGTGCGCGGATGCGCGAAGCCGAGCCGTGCCGCATGCAGCGCCTGGCGCGGAAAATCCAGCAATTCCGCCCGCTCCGCCGCCGCCAGCCCGCGCGCCACCGCCGGAATCCGCCGCAGATACACCGGGTCGCCGACAATCGGATGGCCGATATGCGCCAGGTGCACGCGGATCTGGTGGGTCCGCCCGGTGCCCAGCCGGCACTCCAGCAGCGAGACCGCCGCCGCATGGCTGCCCAGCACCCGGTAGCGGGTCAGCGCCGGCTTGCCGCCCACGGCCCGCACGGCCATCCGCTTGCGCTCGCGCGGGTCGCGGCCGATCGCCGCCTCGATCTCGCCGCTGGCCGGGTTCGGCAGCCCCCAGCACAGCGCCAGGTAGAACCGGTCGAGGTCGCGCGCCGCGAACGCCCGGGTCAGCACCGCACTTGCGTGGTCGTTCTTGGCCACCACCATCACCCCGGAGGTGTCCTTGTCCAGCCGATGCACGATCCCCGGCCGCCGCTCCGCCCCCACCCCGGTCAGGCTCGCGCCGCAATGCGCCAGCAGCGCGTTCACCAGCGTGCCATCCGGGTTGCCCGGCGCTGGATGCACCACCAGCCCGGCCGGCTTGTCCAGCACGATGATATCGGCGTCCTCGAACAGCACCGGGAACGCGATGTCCTGCGGCTGCGGGGTGGCGGGCAGCGGCGGCGGCGGCGCCAGCGAATAGGCCGCCCCGGCCCGCACCGCCTCGGCCGGCTGCGCCAGCCGCACTCCGTCGCGTCGCGCCATGCCGTCCTCGATCAGCGCCTTGATCCGGCTGCGCGACAGCGCCGGAAAATGCCCGGCCAGGAACCGGTCCACCCGCTGGCCGGCATCCGCCTCGGTCGCCACCACCGGGGCGAGGGCATCGGGGGTCGGCGCGCTTGCATCGGGCTGCGTTTTAGCGGACATGGCGTGGCTTAGAACATGCGCGGCCAGGATGGAATCACCGCATACCTGCCTCGTGCCGATCAGGCACGGTTCCGGTGCGGCGTGCCCATCAGGCAGGGTTTTGGTGCGGCGCAAGGGAGAGACGCCGATGCAGGGCCTGAAATTCATGGTGATCGCGATGGGCGTGCTGATCGTGCTCGGCATGGGCGCCATCGTGGTGATCATCGCCAAGCGCATCTCCGCCCCCGCCGGCCCGGCGATCACCGCCGTGCTGCAGGAGCCCGTCGGCACCCGCATCGTCGCCATCGCCGCCGCGCCGGACCGCAATGTGCTGCATCTGCAGGGCGGCGGCCCCGACCGCCTGATCTCGGTTGATCCGCGCACCGGCAAGGTGCTCGGCACCCTCAGCCTGCAGCCGTAGAAGCTGCGACAATCGGCACAAGACGGCTTGATCCGCGCCCGCGTTCAGCCTAGAACCCGCGCCGAGCAGATGTCCCGTTCGTCTAGAGGCCTAGGACACCGCCCTCTCACGGCGGCAACACCGGTTCGAATCCGGTACGGGATACCAAATCCACAACCGGCCGCATCACCGCGCCCCGGGTCAGTTGCCCCCGTGTTCGCGCTCATCCTCGGTCGGAAGGAACGGCGTGCCCAGCGGCGGCCTCTCGCCCTGATAATTGCCCCGGCCGGGCCGAGGCGCGACATACCGTGGCGGCGTCGGCCGCGCATTCCCCGACCAACCCGGCCGGTTGTCCGGGCGGTTCCGGTTGCGGTCGTAGCTTCCGCCACCGCCGTAATACATCGTCCCGCCCCCGTAGCCGGGCGAATAGGCTTGCCCCGAATCATAATAACCCGGCTCGGCCACACATCCGGCCGCCAGCACCAGCACCCCGGCCAGCACCACCCCGGTCCGCAGCACCGCATAGAGCCGGTTTCGCGATGGCGCCGGCGCCGAATTCAATTCGGTCATCTGCCGCCCTCCTGTCATCATGCGCACCGTTACGGCCGCCGCTCGCGCCGGTCATGCCCCTGGTTGCCGCCGGAACCGCCCTGGTTCGGCCGCGCCTGGGACGGCTGTGGCCCGGCCGGCAGGCCTGGGAACAGCCCGTTGCGCGGGCGACTGGCCTGTGGAGGCGCGCCGCTGGCCTGTGGAGGCCCGCCGCCCCGACGGTTGTTCCCCGCACGGTAGCCGCCGCCCCGGTTGCCATCATTGCCGTTCCAGCCCGGGCGCCCGCCGCGGTAATCCCGCCCGCCATAGCCACGGTCGTAATAGCCGCCGCCGTTGCCATACAGCACCACGCCGCCGCCATAGCCGTACCCGCCGCCATAGCCATAGCCGTAATCCGGCGCGTAGACCGGGCCAGGCGCGTAGGTGGTTCCGGCAACATAGCCGTCATAACCAGGCGCCACCGGCACGCATCCTGCGGCCAGCACCAGCACGCCGCCCAACACCGCCGCCGTCCGAAACACCGCGGACAGTCTGCTCGTCGCTCGGCTCGACAATCCGTTACATGCAGACATATTTCGACCTCCCGGCCATGTATAGCGTGGCACCGACTTCAACACATGGTATGACGTGTCGCGCGCATCAACCGCATCATTACTGCACCGCAGCCGTGCCTGCAGCTGGCGAAAACCGCCAGAATTCCGCCTTATGCTTATGCCAGTGCAGCGAACAACGCGAAAGCGCCGGCCGATCAACTTTCCTTGCCTTGCCTGTGCATATGCACCTGGGCGGCCGGATGCGCCTGGTGATCACCGCAACGAGCCACAGCGCCGACAGTGATCGGAAATTCAGTTGATGTTTCGTAGCGTAACCTCATCCCATTGGATGATTTATGCGACACCAAACCAGGCACATCATGCCGCCGTGCGGCAAAAGACCGGATATGACATGCCTTGGAATCGCAACTTCAGTTCCGCCCGGTCCAGGCCGTCCAGCACAGCCCGTTGGAGAAGCCGCTCCGGCCGGCATTTCCGTAACCCGTTGCTGCTGATCTTATCGGCGCTGGCCGTCCTCGGCCTTTTTTCGCATCACTTTCATCTGCATGCGCCGGCCATATTCGACCCCTACAGCGGCCTCAGAAACTGCCGGCAGATGCGCGCCACCGGACTGTCCTCGATACCGGCCGGCCACCCCGCCTACCGGCCCTGGATGGATGCCGACCATGACGGCATCGCCTGCGAACCGTGGCACCCGTTTACACCCCGCCGCTGAGCAGCCTGCCAGCCGATCAACTTTCCTCGCCCAGCGCCTTCTTGCGCAATTCCTTCAGCCGCTCCGCCCCGTCCGGCGCCTGCGGGCTGAACTCCAGCAGCTTCTGCCACGCCGCCAGCGCCCCCTTCCAGTCGCCGCGCGCCTCGGCAATCCGGCTCAGCGTCGCAAATGCGCTGAAATGCCTGGGGTCCTGGGTCAGCGCCTCACGCAGATCGGCCACCGCACCCGGATAATCCCCGGTCTCGAACCGCGCCTCCGCCCGCTGGATATATGCCTCGGCCATCTTCGGCGACAGCACCACCACCGCGTCGAAATCCGCCAGCGCCTCATCGGCGGCATTGGCCTGCATGTTGCGCAACCCGCGCGCCATCAGCAGCCCGGCCGCCGGGCCGCCCTGCCGCAGCCAGAACTGCTCGATGCGGGCTTCCAGCGGCGCCGCCACGGCCGGATTCGGTGCGGCTTTCAGCGCGTCCAGCAGGCCATCCAGCTCGGTCGGGGCGGCGGCGGCGAGCAGCAGCAAGCCACAGGCAAGGATGTTCTTTTTTGTAAAAAAGAACCAAAAAACTTTCATCACTTTGGGCCGGAGTCCGGGGGGAGCTGGGCGGGCCTGGGGCCGCCGGCCATCCAGTCCAGCAACTGCACGGTGTGGACCAGCGGCAAGCTGTCTCCGGCGAGTTGGGTCATGCAGCCGATATTGCCGGCGGCGACCAGATCGGGTTTGGTCGCCTTCAGATTGTCCAGCTTGCGGGCGCGCAACTGCCCGGCAAGCTCCGGTTGCAGCATGTTGTAGGTGCCGGCGCTGCCGCAGCACAGATGCCCCTCCGCCGGCTCCACCACGGTAAACCCGGCCTGCCGCAACAGCGCCTTCGGCTCCTCGGTCACCCGCTGGCCATGCTGCAGGCTGCACGCCGAGTGATAGGCCACGGTCAGCCCCGGTGCCGCGCGGGTCGGCCGGTAGCCGATCCGCGTCAGATATTCGGTGATGTCCATCGCCAGCGCCGACACCCGCTCCGCCTCCGCCCGCATCTTATCGGTGCGGAACATGAAGCCGTAATCCTTCACCGTGGTGCCGCAGCCCGAGGCATTGATGATCACCGCATCCAGCCCCTCACCGTCGGCCTCGCGCATCCAGGCGCGGATATTCGCCCTGGCGCTGGCCATCGCCTGCGCGTGCCGCCCCATGTGATGCGCCAGCGCGCCGCAGCAGCCGGCCCCCTGGGCCACCACCACCTCCACCCCCATCCTTGTCAGCAGCCCGATCGTCGCCTCGTTGATCGCCGGCTCCAGCACCTGCTGCGCGCAGCCGGCCAATAGCGCCACCCTGCCCAGCCTGATCCCCACCGCCGCATGCACCGCCGGCCGCTCGGTGGCGCTGGGGGCGGCCAGCCGCCGCGGCGCCAGCTCCAGCAGCGCCCGCAGCCGCTGCGCCAGCATCGAGCGCCCGACAATCACCCCGCGCAACGGCCGCACCAGCCAGGCGCCCACCAGCGCCGCCCGCATCAGCCTGGGCCGCGGCAGCACCGTCGCCAGCACCCAGCGCAACGCCCGCTCATGCCACGGCCGCCGATAGGTCTCCTCGATCCGCACCCGCGCATGGTCGACCAGATGCATGTAGTGCACGCCCGACGGGCAGGTGGTCATGCAGGACAGGCAAGACAGGCAGCGATCGATATGCAGCACCACTTCCTCGGTGGCATCGCGGCCGGATTCCAGCATGTCCTTGATCAGGTAGATGCGCCCGCGCGGGCTGTCCAACTCGTCGCCCAGCAGCACGAAGGTCGGACAGGTCGCGGTGCAGAAGCCGCAATGCACGCAGGTGCGCAGGATCGTGTTGGAGACCGCGGTATCCGGATCGGCCAGTTGCTCGGGTGTGAAATTGGTTTGCATGGTCTACAGCCCCGCGAACATGCGGCCGGGATTGAGAATCCCCTTCGGGTCGAACGCCGCCTTCACCCGCCTGGTGATCGCCGCCAGCACCGGCACCTCCGGCGGAATCACCGCCACCGCCGCCCGCAGCGCCTCGGGCGCCCGCAGCAGCATCCAGGTGCCGCCCGCCGCCCGCGCCGCCTCGCACACCACAGCATGCGCTTCCTCAGTTGCCGGCCCTGTCACCCACACCAATCCACCGCCCCAATCGAAAAACCACGCCCCGCCAAAGCCTTGCTCCACCGCCCGGGCCACCGCCGGCCCCGCCGAGGGCCGCACTGAAACCCGCCACACCGCCCCCTGCTCCGGTGCCAGTGGCAACGCATCGCGCACCGCCGCCCAGGCCGCCTGGCTGGCCGCGTCGTCGAGCATCTCCGCCGCCCCGAACGCCGCCATCTCGCCGCGCAACCGGTCGGCGCGATAGGCCACCGAACCAGCGAAATCCTCGATCCGCGCCAGCGTCACCGCCCCGCCCAACCAGGCCAGCGCCGGCACCCTGGCCGCCAGCGCGGCCGGCAAATGTGCCGCCGCCGACACTGCATACGGCGAGCCCAGCGCCGCGGCCAGCGCTGCCACTGCAACATCGGGCGGCAAGTCCTTGAACACCAACGTCGCCCGCCGCTCCGGCGCCGGCAGCACCTTCAGCGTCACCTCGGTCAGCACCGCCAGCGTGCCGTGGCTGCCGGCCAGCAGTTTGCAGATATCCAGCCCGGTGACGTTCTTCAGCACGCGGCCGCCGGAATGAATGGTCTCGCCGATGCCGTTCACCGCCCGCACCCCGAGCACATGGTCGCGCATCGCCCCCCAGGCGACGCGGCGCGGGCCGGACATGTTGGCGGCCACCGCACCGCCCAGCGTCGGCGCCGCATCCGTGCCTAACAAAGCCGCAAAATCAGGCGTCTCTGAGATGATGTGCTGGCCCTTCTCAGCCACCGCGGCGCTGATCTCGGCGATCGGCGTGCCGGCTCCCGCGGTCAGGATCAATTCGCTCGACGAATACAGCGAGATGCCGGAAATCCCCCGCGCCGAAACCGTCCGCGCCGCCTGCACCGGCCGCAGCATCGCCTGTTTGCTGGCGTTGCCCTGGATCAGCAGCGGTTCCGCATTCGAATGCGCGGTGGCGATCACCGCCGCCATCGCCGCCTCGTCAGAGGGGGCCAGCACGCCGCTCATGCGTTTGATTTCAAAGGAAACACCTTGTTGGCATTGAGCAGCCAGCCGGGGTCGAAGGCGGATTTCACCCGCCGCATCTGCTCAAGCTCGATCTCGTTGAACTGCACCCCCATCAGGTCGCGCTTTTCCACTCCCACGCCATGCTCGCCGGTCAGGCAGCCGCCGACCTCGACGCACAGCTTGAGGATATCGGCGCCGAATTCCTCCGCCTTGTGCAGGCTGGCCGGGTCGTTGGCGTCGAACATGATCAGCGGATGCAGGTTGCCGTCGCCGGCGTGAAAGATGTTCGCCACTGAAAGGTTATACGATAGACTCATCTCGCCGATCCGCCGCAGCACAGCAGGCAACTGCGAGGTCGGAATCACCCCATCCATGCACAGATAGTCCGGGCTGATCCGCCCGACCGCCCCGAACGCCCCCTTGCGGCCCTTCCAGATCGCTGCACTTTCGGCGGCGGATTGCGATATTTTCAGCGAAATCGGGTCGAATTTACCGCAGATCGCGCTGATTTTTTCCAGCAATTCGTCCTGTTCCCGGACACTGCCCTCCACCTCGATGATCAGCATCGCCTCGGCATCGAGCGGATAGCCGGCATGGGCGAACGCCTCGCAGGCGTGAATCGCCGGCCGGTCCATGAACTCCAAGGCCACCGGGATGATGCCGCTGGCGATGATCGAGTCGACACATTCTCCAGCAATTTCATTGGATTTGAACGCCGCCAGCATCGCCCGCGCGCCCTCCGGTCCGCGCAGGATTCGCACCGTCACCTCGGTGACCACCACCAACTGCCCCTCGCTGCCGGTCAGCAGGCCGAGCCAGTCATAGCCGGCGGCGTCCATATGCGCGCCGCCGATGTCGAGAATCTCGCCCTCGACAGTCACCACCTTCAGCCCGAGAAGATTATTCGCAGTAACGCCATAGCGCAGGCAATGCGCACCGCCGGAATTCATGTTGACATTGCCGCCGATCATGCAGGCCAACTGGCTGGATGGGTCCGGGGCATAGAAAAACCCCCTGCCCTGCACCGCCTGGGTGATGCCGATATTGGTGACCCCGGCCTGCACCACCGCACGGCGGTCGGCGTAGTCGATGTCCAATATGCGGTTCATCCGCATCAACCCGACCACCACCGCATCCGCCATCGGCAACGCACCACCCGATAGCGATGTGCCGGCACCGCGCGGCACCACCCGCACGCCGTGGCGATGGCAATACGCCATGACCGCCGCTACCTGCCCGGTGGTTTCCGGCAAAACCACCGCCAGCGGCACCTGGCGGTAGGACGGAAGTCCATCAGTTTCATAGGGTTTCAGCAGCAACGGCTCGGCGATCACCCCGCTTTCCGGCAGCAGCGCGCGCAGCCCGGCGATGATTTCGTCGCGGCGGGCGAGCACATTCTGCTTCGGCGGCGGTTGGGCGATCATGGCGGGTCCTCCTGGCTGCAATGTGCGGCGGCAGCGGTGAACCGGCAAGCGGGGCCAACAACAAATGCGCCCCGGAACGCGGTTCCGGGGCGGGGTTCAGGCCAACAGCGAGCGCCGGCGGATCAGCCCTGGCGGGCTTTCATGCGCGGGTTCTTCTTGTTGATGACGTAGACGCGGCCATGGCGGCGCACCACGCGGCAGTTCTTGTCGCGGGTCTTGGCCGATTTCAGGCTGTTGCGGATCTTCATGACAGTTAGCCCTGTGCGCCGGAAGGTGAGCGGCGGGGATAGAGAGCGGCGGCCGCGAAGTCAAGCGCCGGGAGCGGTCAGAATGGCATGCCAGCGCAGCACGCGGATGCGCCCCTCATGCAGCAACTGGATGCGGTGCAGCCACAACTCCGCCTCCGCCACCACCAGGCCCGCGTGCGCCGGGTCCGGCCGGGCAGCGGTCAGTTCGCGCACCAGCCGCTTCCAGCCGAGCAGCGCCAGCCTGGTCTGGCGCGACGAGCTATCCTCCACCACCCGCACCTCGAAGCCGAGCCGGCCGAGCATGCGGGTGATCGAGTCTTCGGCCGGCAGCAGCGGGCCGCGGCCCTCCAGCCGGCACCAGGCGGCGATGGTCGGGTCGGCGGCGTCCAGCCGTTGGGGTGCCACGGTTTCGGTCAGCACCAGTTGGCCATGCGGCTTCAGGCTGGCGGCGATAGCGGCCAGCACCGGCTCGGCCACCGCATCGCGCAGCGCCTCGCGGGCGATGGCGTGGTGGAAAGAGCGGCGGCGGAAAGCGGGTGCCACCGGGTCCCAGGCGGAAACGGTGGCGCGTTTGGCCAGCGCGGTGCCGGCGTGCTGGATGCGCTGCGTGGCCCGCTCGCGCAGGTCGGCCACCGCCTCATGCGCCGCCACCCAGGCGCCCTGTTCGTTGGCCAGGGTGAACGCCGGCCCGCCGGCCTCCGCCCCCAGCAGCAGCAGCGAGGAGGCGGCGGTGAGGCCGAGCGGCGCGGCCAGACGCAGCAGGTCCGCCGCACCGCCGGGGCTGGTGTAGCCTTCGTCCCAAAGCTGCTCGACCAGCGCCAGCCGGGCCGGCGACCACAGCCGGTGCGGGGCGGCGGGCGACGGCGCCTGCAACGCGGCGGCGGCCAGCATGCCGGTGATTTCACCGGCCGGCTGCCTGGTGCGGGTGAGCATGGCGCGGAGAGCGGACAAGGGCATTTTCCCTCCATCTGTGAACGCAGGGATATTCCCCGGCCTGAGTTAACGAACGGTGATAGGGCTGGGCGAAAATCGGCTGCGAAATTCTACGAACCGATCGCGGGCCACAGCGCCGCGCAACATGACGGCAGAAATCGGTCGCGTTGAAACCAATTTATCACCCTCGGCATGATATGAAAATTTATTGGATATTTAACGAACCGTATAAAGATTGATGCGCCGACTCTTGTGGAGCGTGTAATGAAATCATTTCTGCGTCGGGCCGCTGGGCTCGTGGAAGCATCGGCACCGCGTGGCCTGAGGCGGTGCCGGCGGGGCATAGCGGCGGTGGAGTTCGCTGTCGTCGCCCCGGTGTTCATCACCATTCTGTTCGCCATCGTGGCGTTTGGCACCGGGATGACCGCGCTGAACGCCATGCAATCCGGCGCCACCACCGCGGCGCGAAGCATGGCGATCGGCGTCTCGACGTTTTCCGGCGCCGCCGTCATCTGCGGCTCCGGCTCCGCACTCACCGCCGGAACGGCGGAGAATTATGCCTGCCGCGCGCTGCCGCCCTGGGGCACCTATACCGTGACCGCCACGCAGAACTGCACCACGCTCAACGACAGCGTGGTGATCACCGCCAACGCGTCCACGGCAATGATTGGCGACGTGCTCGGCGTGCTGAACGGGCTGGTGTTGAATACGCAATCGGTGATGCTTCGTGAAGGACCATGCTCATGATCCGGTATCGGCTTCTCGCGTATCGGTTTCTGGGCCGTCGCCTGCCGAGATGGTGTGGCGGCGGGCTGGGGCGGGCCGGCTCGATCGCGCTGGTCGCGGCGGTCAGCGTGCCGGTTGTGATCGGCATGGCCGGGCTTGGCGTGGATGCCGGCTACCTGGACTATCGTGGCGCCCAGCTCCAGGCGGCGGCCGATGCGGCGGTGCTGGCGGGTTCGGCCAGTCTGCCCAACATCACCGCCGCCTCGGCCGCGGCGATCACCTTCGCGCAGCACAATATGCCGGCGGCCAAGTATGGCACGGTGCTGTCCAGCTCGGACATCCAGAGCGGCTCGTGGGACAGCACGACCCATAGCTTCACCGCCGGCGGCAGCAGCCCGTCCGCGATGAAGATCACCCTGCGCCAGACCACGGCGACCGGGAACGGCGTGCCGATGCTGTTTGCCTCCATGCTGGGGTTTGGCCCGGTCAACATGACGCGCTCGGCGGTGGCGACCTATGGCACCAGCAGCGCCTGGGACGTGATGATCGTGCATGACGTGAGCCAGTCGTTCAGCGCGCAGATGACCAGCTCCAAGGCCGCCGACCTGGCGCTGCTGAGCTGCCAGCACAACCATGCCGGCAGCGCATCGCAGACCGGGCTGACCGTGTTCACCAGCTTCGGCTCCGTGCTCAGCACGATGGGCAACGCCAACATCACCACCAAGATCAACAGCCTGGCGCAATGCGGCACCGGCGGCATGCCGGCGTGCAGCGGCTCCAACCTCGCCGCCGGGATGTACCAGGCGCTGCAGACGATGACCGGCGGCGCCTACCATCCATCGGCCAACCTGGCCGGCAAGGCGGTGATCCTGATCACCGATGGCAGCCCGAACGCCACCGCCGCGGGCCAGCCCTACACCGTCGCACAGGGTGGCACCGGCAACTGCCCGATGAGCAGCGGCAGGAACCCGACGCCCACCTGCACCGACGCCAACCTGCTGAGCTTCGCGCAGACCCAGGCCAATGCGCTGTGGGCGCATGGCATCTCGGTGTTCACCATCTTCTACAGCGGCAGCAGCGGCTCTCCGACTACCGATGCGGCCAATCTGGCCAGCCTGGTGCGCGGCGTCGGCAGGGCCTACAGCACGCCGACCGCATCGCAACTGTCCACGATGATGGCCAATGTGTGCTCGACCATGCCGCACGCGCTGGTGCAGTAGCAGGGCGCCGCGCCGGCAGGCGGGACGCACTGGCTGGACGAGTCAGTCGTTCGGCCGCCTGATATCAGACCGGAAATTCGGTCAGCATGTAGCGGGCCACTTCGTCGCCTACCACGCTGGGCTTGTGGCGATGCTCCGGCCCCGAGGGGATGTGCAGCATGTCGCCGGGACCGGCCTCCACCACATGATCGTCGAACCGGTAGCGCAGCCGGCCGGACAGCACGAACACCGAATGGCCGGTCTCGCACCAGTTGCCTTCGACGCCGCCCGGACTGCGCTCCTGATAGCGCAATGCGACGCCGAAGCCGGTGACCGCCTCGCGCAGTTTCAGCGTCGGGCTGGCCTGGTGCAGCGGATGTTCGGCGGCGGGGAACAGGTACTTGCTGGTGCTCATGGGGTTCAGCGTAGCAGCAAGCAGGCTTGACGGAACAGGGGCGAGGCGCGATGTGCCGCCGTGACCAGGAGATGGCGCGAACAGGAGATGTTGATGACCCCGACCCCGCCGGCATCCGGCCCGAACTATGCCCCCAACTATGCAATGATGGGATTCCTGGCGGCGACCATCGCCATCGTGGGGATGACCGGCATCATGGCCAGCTATATCACGCCGCTGCCGCTGAAGCGGGCGCTGGCGCGCGAGGTGGTGCTGGACCAGTTGCTGGCCGATAACGGCGCCGATTACGCCCAGCTGGCGCCGCGGCTGGCCGACAGCGCGGCGGCGGTGAAGCCGGGGCCGGACCTCGCGGCGCGGATCGCCGCCGAACGGGTGGCGATGCGGGCGCGGCTGCAGACCGAATCGGACAACACCGCCGGGCGGCTGCAGGTGATGCTGGTGGTGTGCAGCCTGGGGGCGATGATGTTCGGCGCGGTGGGGATGGGGGCGCGGCGGCGGCGGCGGCTGTAATTTGATTCGGCGGCGCTGTTCGGCCAACGGGAGAAGCAGGCAATCTCACATGGAGGCGGGGAGGCAGGGAGGCGGCTGTCTCTTATAC
>JBEPTZ010000061.1:0-25241 GCA_041691815.1 Rhodospirillales bacterium
GAGTCACACAACCACCCGAGCTACGTCGAGCCGTACCAGGGCGCGGCCACCGGCGACCAGGCCCGCACCATGAGCCCCGCCGAGGCCGCCCGCGCCGGCGCCGACTGGCTGGTGGTCGGCCGCCCGATCACCGCCGCCGCCGACCCGGCCGCCGCCGCCGCCGCCATCGCCGCCGAGATCGCGGCCGCCTGAGCATGACCCGCGTCAAGATCTGCGGCCTCAACGACGCCGAGGGCTTCGACGCCGCGGTCCAGGCCGGCGCCGACTGGATCGGCCTGAACTTCTTCCCGCCCTCGCCGCGCTACGTCACCCCCGCCCAGGCCGCCGCCCTGGCCGCCCGCGCCCCGCACGGCCCACCCCGCGTCGGCCTGTTCGTCGCCCCCACCGCGGCCGACATCCAGGCGGTGCTCGACCACCTGCCGCTCGCCGCCCTGCAACTCTACACCGACGCCGCCACCGCCGCCGCCCTCGGCGCCCGCTTCGCGCTGCCGGTCTGGCTGCCGGTCGGCGTCTCGGACCCCGCCGACCTGCCCGCCGACGCCCCCGGCCTCGCGGCACTGCTGATCGAGGCCAAGCCGCCGCCCGGCGCCACCCGCCCCGGCGGCAACGCCACCGCGATCGACTGGACCCTGCTGGCCAACTGGACGGCCCCCGCCCCCTGGCTGCTGGCCGGCGGCCTCACCCCCGCCAACGTCGCCGCCGCCATCCGCGCCACCGCCGCGCCCGCGGTCGACGTCTCCTCGGGCGTGGAACGCAGCAAAGGCCGAAAGGACCCGGGCCTGATCCGCGCCTTCATCGCCGCGGCAAAAACCGCGTAAGTCCTAAGTCGGCGGCTCGAAAGCAGCGACCGGACCGCCCGCGCCTGCATTGCCCGAGATCGGCGGGATGCTCTGCTGCAATACTTTGATTCTTTGCTTCCCGCCGGAAAAATGCCCTCCTGCCAGCATCTCCGGCCGCCACGCGGCGGCCAAGGCACGGCGATATGCTGCAACCAGGGGCACCCACCATGAAACGACGCACCGTCCTAAAGACCTCGCTGCTTGGCCTGGCCGCGCTGGCCGCCCCCTCGGTGGTCCGTGCCGAAGCCGAGCGCGTCCTGCGCTTCGTGCCGCACGCCGACCCCTCCTCGCTCGACCCGGTCTGGACCACGGCGGACATCACCCGCAACGTCTCGCTGGCGGTGTTCGACACGCTGTACGGCGTCGACAAGGACAGTCGCCCGCACCCGCAGATGCTGGCCGGCGCGGTCACCTCGGCCGACGGCAAGACCTGGGAACTCACGCTCCGCCCCGGCCTGAAATTCCACGACGGCACCCCGGTGCTCGCCCGCGACGCGGTGGCCTCGGTGGCCCGCTCCAACAAGCGCAATCCGCTCGGCCAGGCGCTGGCCGCCCGCATGGACGAGATGGTCGCCGAATCCGACAGCAAGATCCGCATCCGCCTGAAACGCCCGTTCGGCCTGCTGCCCGACGCGCTGGCGCAATACAGCACCGCCGTCATGCCCGAGCGCATCGCCAAAACCGACGCCAACACCCAGATGCCCGAAGTGGTCGGCAGCGGCCCGTTCCGCTTCAAGACCGATGAGCGCATCCCCGGCGCCCGCGTGGTGTTCGAGCGCTTCGCCGACTACACGCCGCGCAGCGACGGCCCGCGCAGCTTCACCGCCGGCCCGAAGGACGTGCATTTCGACCGCGTGGTCTGGACCATCATGCCCGACCCCGCCACCACCATGGCCGCGCTGAAGAACAACGAGATCGACTGGTGGGAAAACCCCAGCCTCGACCTCATCCCCTCGCTGCAGAAAGACAAGCGCCTGACGCTGGAGAACAAGGACCCGGCCGGCTCCATCGGCTGCCTGCGCTTCAACCACCTGATGCCGCCGTTCAACAACATCAAGCTGCGCCAGGCGGTGCAGATGGCGATCAGCCAGCACGACGTGATGGAGGCGGTGGCCGGCGCGGTGCCCGAGGCGATCCGCGTGCCGGCCGGCATCTTCATCCCCGGCTCCGGCCTGGCCAGCAGCGAAGGCTTCGAGATGGTGAAAGGCTGGGGCAACATCGAAGCCGCCAAAAAGGCGGTCAAGGAATCCGGCTATAACGGCGAGCGCATCGTCGTCCTCTCGCCCACCACCATCCCCACCATCTGGGCCGAGGCGCAGGTCGGCAACGACGTGCTGAAGCGCATCGGCCTGAACATCGACATCCAGGCGCTTGAATGGGGCACCGTGGTGCAGCGCCGCGCCAGCCGCGAGTCGCTGGAAAAAGGCGGCTGGAACATCTTTTACACCAACCTCGGCGGCGCCGGGAACCTGTCGCCGGCCTCGATGTCGGCGGCGCGCGGCAACGGCGAGAAGGCCTGGTTCGGCTGGCCGACCATGCCGGAAATCGAGCAACTGCGCGACGCCTGGTTCGAGGCGCCGGACTTCGCCGCCCAGCAGCAGCTGGTGGCCAAGATGCAGGCGGTGGCCTGGCAGCAAGTACCCTACGTCAACCTCGGCGGCTTCGTCGGCATGATCGGCTATTTCAACTACCTCAAGGACATCCGCGACGGCTTCCCGCAATTCTACGGCGTGCGCCGGGTCTAGCCAGCGAACGCCGCCCGGCCATGCCACCTCCGCCGAGGACAGCAGGCCCCGGTTCGGGTTAGGGTAATGCCTCCAACCCGAACCGGGGCCGCATGGCGCTCTCCACCTCCACGCGGCAGCGCTTGCTGTTCGCCATTCTCTGCCTGGTCTGGGGCACCACCTTCCTGGCGTTGAAGGCCGGCGTTACCGTGGTGCCGCCCGGCATCTTCTCCGGCCTGCGCTGGACGCTGGCCGGCGCCGTGCTGCTCGGCTTCCGCGCCGCCCGCGGCCAGCCGGTGCTGGTCGCGCCGCAGGTCGCCAGGCGCGTGCTCTGGGTGGCGGTGATCATGATCAGCCTCAACGCGGTGATCATGCTCTACGGGCTGCGCTACACCTCGAGCGGCCTCGGTGCGGTGGTGTCATCCGCGTTCGCCCCCATCACGCTGCTCGGCTTCGCGGTGGCGCTCGGGCAGGAGCGCTTCATCCGCCGCCACCTCTACGCGCTCGCGGTCGGCATCAGCGGCATCCTGCTGCTGTTCGGCCCGCAGGCGCTGCGCGGCAACCTGCGACTGTCCGAACTGCTTGGCGCCGGCGGCATCCTGGTCGGCACCATCTGCTACAGCTACGCCTCGGTGCTGTCGCGCCCGATCATGCGCACCGTGCCGCCGGTCCACATGGCCGGGCTGACCAACCTGATGGGCGGCGTGGTGCTGATCGTCGGCTCGCTGGCCTTCGAGCCCGGCGCCTGGCACGCCATGCGGCTGGACTGGGGCGCTGAGGCCTGGGCCGGCTTCCTGTTCCTGCTGCTGGCCGGCTCGCTCGGCGCCACCATCATCTACTTCTTCCTGGTGCGTGACTGGGGCGCCAGCCGCACCGGCACCTACGCCTTCATCTCGCCGATCGTCGCCGTGCTGCTCGGCATGGCGGTGTTCGGCGAAACCGTCCACGCCACCGACGCCGCCGGCATGGCCCTGATGCTGCTGGCCGCCGGCATCGTGCTGCGCAAATAACCCCTGCCGGGGCTACACCTTGCCTTTGGACTTCGCGCGGAAATCCTCCGTGGTATTGGTGCGCGGATACGCCGTCGCCGGCACCGCCACGCCAAGAAACCGGCACAATTTCTCCCACCCATCGCCCGGCTCCAGCACCAGCAGCCGCTCCGGCGCAATCGCCGCCCGCACCGCCGCCTCGCGGGCATGAAACGCCGCCAGCGCCACCGCCTTGTCATCCGGCCGGCCGCCGAACACATCCTCGGTGATGATCGCGCTGGTCATCTCCCGCATCCGCGCCTGCACCGGGTTGCTGGTCGGCGCGCGGATCGTCAGGCTCTCGGCAATGGTCTTGGCGAAACTGCCCCACCACTGCTCCGCCGGCCGGGTGGTATGGATCACCTTGGCCGCCGGAAACGCCTCGGCCAACTCGCGCCAGTAGTTGCACGAAGGCCAGTCAAGCGTCGCACCGAACCCCGCGAACATCTGGTCCCAGTCCACCGGCCGACGCGCCGCAATGTCGCACCAGAACCCCACCTGGGCCGGCGACGGAAACACCTCGGTCATGTGATGACACGGCCCGAAACCAAGCTGCTCCAACGCGAACTTCAACGATAACGTGCCCGTACGGCCAAAGCCGGAGCCAATGACCGATAGCGGCACGTGAATATCCCTCTGAAAGTAAGCGAAGGCTTCTTTTTTGAAAAAAAGAAGCAAAAAACTTTTTTATCCGCCTTGCAACATTGGAGTGGCGGAGAATCCGTACACTCCACTGGATGAAAAGTTTTTTTGCTTCTTTTTGTTCACAAAAAGAAGACCTTCCTTACCTAAGCTGCCTTCGCCAATTTCAATCCGCTGGCATCAAACGCATCGAACAATTTCTGCGCCGCGCCCGCGTCCAACCGCAAATGCGGCGGGCGGATATTGGTCCAGCCGGTGTCGCCGGTGTTGCGGGCCACCAGTGCCTTCAGGCCGGGGATCAGCGGCGCCGAGGTCACCGCCTTGCGGATCATGCTGAGCTGCACCTGCGCCTCGGCGCCCTTGGCGTTGTTCCAGTTGGCATACACCACAGCGCTGGCGGCGCAGCCGACATTGGCCGCAGCCGTGATGCAGCCGGCGCCGCCGGCGTTGAGCAGCGTGTGCAACGCGCCGTCATCGCCGCAATACACCTCGAATCCGTCGGCCGCGAAGGCGTCGACATAGCTCTTGGTGTTGACGTAATCGCCGCTGCTGTCCTTCAGCCCTTTCACCTTGCCCGGATAGGCTTTCAGCAGGCGGGCGATCAGCGGCACGGTGAACGGGATCGCCGATTGCGCCGGGAAATGGTACAGGTAGATCTTGATATCGCCGCCAACCCGCTGGATCACCTCGGAGAAATAGGCGAACAGCCCGTCCTCGCTGGGGTTCTTGTAGTAGAACGGCGGCAGCAGCAGTGCGGCGCGGCAGCCTTGCGCCTCGGCATGGCGGGTCAGCTTCACGGTGTCGGTAATCGCCGTGGTGCCGGTGCCCGGCATCATCCGCGCCGCCGGAATGCCGGCCGCCACCATGCCCTCAAGGAACGCGGTCCGCTCGTCGATGCCCAGCGAATTCGCCTCGCTGGTGGTGCCCAGCACCGCCAGGCCGTTGCAGCCATTGGCCAGCAGCCACTTGGCATGCCCGGCGCTGCGCTGCAGGTCGACCGACAGATCGTCCTTCATTGCGGTCAGCGCTGCGGCGTTGACGCCGCCAAACAAGGCGTTCTGCAACATTTCAGGAATTCCTTCTCACACTTTCGGGGCGGCTTTGGCCGCCCGGCGGCGCGGCAGTTTGCCGGGCCATTCGACGATATGGTGCTCCAGCGGCCCGGCCTGCCGCTCACTCACCGCCCGGCCGCGCACCGAGATGCCGGCGCTGTGCACCGTCTCGGGGTCGCCGGACACCAGCGGATGCCACCACAGCAGATCATGCCCTTCGGCCAGCCGGCGATAGGCGCAACTCGGCGGCAGCCAGTTGATCTCCGCCAGCGTCGCCGGCGTCAGGCTGACGCAGTCCGGCACATGGCGGCGGCGGGTTTCATAATGGGTGCAGCGGCACGCATGCAGGTCGAGCAGCCGGCAGGCGACATTGGTATGCGCCAGCCGCCCGGCCTCGGTGCCGTCCTCGAACACCAGCTTGTGCAGGCAGCAACGGCCACAGCCGTCGCACAACGACTCCCACTCCGCCTTGGACATCTCGTCCAGGCGCTTGGTCTTCCAGAACGGTTCACTGGCCTGCATCGCTACAGATTACCCGCAAGCGCGCGGTGCGGCTATCCCCGGCAGGAAGGCCTTCTTTTTGTGAACAACAAGAAGCAAAAAAACTTTTCATCCATTGGAGTGTACGGAATCTCCGCCACTCCACGGTTGCAAGGCGGATGAAGTTTTTTGCTTCTTTTTTTCAAAAAAGAAGTGCTTGCCTTACCTGCCGCCACCAAACCGCGCCAGCATCTCGCGCAGTGGCTCGGCGCCGGGGTTGCGGCCCTGGCCGGCCAGCACGATCTGTTGCGGGCTCAGCGGCTGACCGTAATAGGCGGCGTTCCAGTCGCTGCGTTGCGAGATGATGCTGCCGTCCAGCGAGATGCCGGCGTACAGTCCGCGTGCCTTGGCGAACGCCACGATATCGGCCCGCAGCGCTGCCGTGGTGGCGCCGGCTATCCCGGCGCCGATCGTCGCCACCGCCACGCCGGCGTCGGCGCCGAACTTGAACTGGCTGTCCATCAACGCCTTGAGGCCTTTCTCGGTGCGGATGATGAAGATGATCTGGCTGTCCTGCACGCCGATCTGGAAGCCGACGCTGCCGCTGGCCAGACCGTAGAACGCCGGCGACGTCCAGCCGCCCTGTCCACGCCCTACCAGCACGCAACTGCCGCCCTGGCCGCCGACGATGAATCCGGCCTTGAACACTCGCGGGCACAGCATCACCCCCATGGCGTTGCGCAGCAGGTTGCGGGCGTCCGGGTTGGATTGGTCGGAGAGCATTTCCTGCACCGAGAGCGTGGCGCGGTCGACCAGCGATTGCTGCTCGGTCTGCGCCTGGGCGGCGACCGGCAGCAGCAGGGCGAATGCGGTGAGCAGCAGAGGGAACAGGCGTCGCATGCGGCATCTCCCGTTATGTGGTGGCCCCATAGGGCGCGGCGTTCACCGGAAATAAGCGCCGCACTCTGTGGCAACAAGATGTTATCAAGCAGGCTTGATCCGGTTTGATAGCTCAGAAGCCGGCCATCTCATTGACGCAAACCACTTTCCAGCCCCGCGCGTGCCGCTCGATGCAGGTCAGCGACAGGTTCTGCACCGACAGATGCAGCGCGTTGGTGGCGTCGATGCCGAGCGCATGCGCCACTGCCGCGCGGATCGCCCCGCCATGGCTCACCGCCACCAGGTGTTGCCCGGCATGCGCCAGCGCCAGTTCCTCCAGCGTGGCGCCGACCCGGGCGATCACCTGCGCCATGCTCTCGCCCTCGGGTGGAATTTCATCGCCCGCCAGCGGCCAGAAGGCATGCGCCGGCTGTTGCAGCAGCGCCGGAATCTCGGCATGCGGCCGGCCCTGCCAGGTGCCCATGTTCTGCTCGATCAGACCAGGCACCACCTCCAGCGGCGTTTTCGGGTAGCCGGCGGCGAAGATCGCCTCGGCGGTGCGCCGGGTGCGCGACAGCGGGGTGCACGCCCAGGCGGCGTTGCGCGGCAGGCGGCGGGCGAGGCCCTCATAGACCGCGCCCTGGCTGATCAGGCTCTGCGGGCAGAGTTCCACGTCCATGGTGCCGTAGTTGATCAGCCGCGCGTTCTCCTCCACCACGGCATGGCGGATCAGCCAGAATATGGCCGGTTCAGGACTGTCATATGTCATCATCATTTCGCTTTATTGGCCCCTATTCGCCGATCGAAAGCAGCGCGCCGCGGGTTCTGGCGGCGCGGAATTGACGGGAAAAAAGCACGATTGCACCGCCCATCCAGACGATATTGAGCCCGATTGCCCAGGTTAATTGCCCGAAATCGACCCTTCCTGACGCCAGTGCGGTGCGCATTCCCTCGAACACATGCGCCGACGGCAGCGCCAGCGCCACCGGCTGCACCCAGCCCGGCAGGACCGAAACCGGGTAGAACACCGCGGAAAACGGCGTCAACCCGAACAGCACCGACCAGGCCAGCGCCTCCGCCCCGGCGCCGTGCCGCAGGATCAGCGACACCACCCCCAGCGAGACCCACCAGCCCATCACCATCAGGTTGACCGCGAACAGGATCAGCACCGGCCCCATGCTGAAAAGATTGAACGAATACAACACCCAGGCCAGCAGCACCGCCGGCAGCACGCCGGCCGTCATGCGGATCACCGACATGCCGATCAGCGCTGCCACCAGCTCCCACGGCCGCAGCGGCGAGACGAACACATGGCCCAGATTGCGCGACCAGATCTCCTCCAGGAACGAGATCGCCACCCCCATCTGGCTGCGCAGCGCCACCTCCCACAGCAAAACGGCGCCGAGCAGCATGCCCAGCACCGCGGTGCTGGAACTGCCAATCCGCGAGGCGAAGAAGCTGGCGGTGAAGCCCCAGATGCACATCTGCAAGGTCGGCCAATAGGCCAGCTCCAGCAAGCGCGGCCAGGAGCGGCGGTACAGCGCAAGATGGCGGTACATCAGGCCCCAGATGCGGCGCAACGAGGCAGTCATGCGTCGGACTTCTGGCGGTTGCGGGCAATATCGAGGAACACTTCTTCCAACGTCTCTTGCCCGTAGCGGCTCAGCAACTCGTCCGGGCTGCCGCGATCGACGATCCGGCCCTGCTTCATCATCAGTACATGGCTGCACAGCCGCTCCACCTCGGCCATGTTGTGGCTGGCCAGCAGGATGGTGCAGCCGCTCTCGGCGCGGTAGCGCTCCAGCCAACTGCGCACCTGATCGCCGGTATCCGGGTCCAGGCTGGCGGTCGGTTCGTCCAGCAGCAGAACATCTGGACGGTTTATCAATGACTTGGCCAGCGCCACGCGGGTTTTCTGGCCGGCCGACAACTCGCCGGCCGGGCGGTTGAGCAGCGGGCCGAGATCAAGCTGGTCGGCGAGTTCGGCGATCCGCCGGTCGATCCCGCGCACATCGTACAAGTGCCCGTAAACCTTCAGGTTTTCCGCCACGCTGAGCCTGGCCGGCAGCGCCACGTAGGGCGAGGAGAAGTTCATCCGCGCCAGCGCCGCGAAGCGGTCGGTCGCCATGTCGTGGCCGAGCACATGTAGGGTTCCGGCGGTCGGGATCAGCAGGCCGAGCAGCATCGCGATGGTGGTGGTCTTGCCGGCGCCGTTGCCGCCGAGCAGCCCCACGGTGGCGCCGGAAGGGACCGCGAAATCAATGTTATCCACCGCCAGCGTGGCGGCATAGCGCTTGGTCAGGTTGGTAACGACAATGGCATCCTGGGGCATCATGAAATCCAGAAAAGGGTGTTCTTTTTTGAAAAAAAGAACCAAAAAACTTTTATCCGCCTTGTAACAGTGGAGTGGCGGAGGCTCCGTACACTCCAATGGATAGAAAGTTTTTTTGCTTCTTTTTGTTCACAAAAAGAAGATTCTTGACTTCCTGGCCTGATTTCGGGGAAGGCGATCGGTGTTCTCCTCGCGGGCGGCGCGCGCGTCTATAGCCGAATCGCCGGCGCGGTGAAATTACGAGCTTGCAGTTTCCCGCCACAGTGGCGCATGGGCGGTGCTGGTCGGGTTACACTTTGGCAAGCCGGGGGTTGTTGCAAACGAAACGCATCGCCTATAATGGCGGAGTCTAGATGCCGATATAACCGGGAATTTCCGGAATCAAAACGAGGGAGATTCGATCGCATGGCTGATATCAACGAGCGCGCACACCTGGGCCGTCGCGGCCTGATGTGCGGCACCGCCGGGCTGGTGGGTGGATTGGCGGCGGGCGTGGTCTTCCCACGTATCGCCATGGCCGCCGAGGCGCCGATCGGCACCTGGCCGGCGGGTTCATCCGGCGACACCGTTTATCTCGGCGCCTCGGTGCCGCTGACCGGCAGCTACGCCGCCCAGGGTGCTGACGAGCTGAAGGGCCTGGAGCTCGCCGTTGAGCACATGAACACCAATCACCCGCTGATGCTGGCGATCGCACCGAAGGTCCATAACGGCGTGCTCGGCAAGAAGGTGAAACTGGTTTCGGCCGACTCCGCTGCCAAGCCGAACGAAGCCCTGCAGATCCAGCAGACCTTCATCCACGATAACAAGATCATCCTGATGACCGGCTCGACCTCGTCGGCGGTGGCGGTGGCGCTGAACAAGTTCGCCGAGCGCGAGAAGATCCTCTACGTCGCCGGGATTTCCGGCTCCAACGACACCACCGGCAAGGACTGCGTGCGCTACGGCTTCCGGCAGAATTTCTTCGGCCAGACCGCGGCGGCGGCAATCGGCCCGGTGCTGCTGAAGCAGTTCGGCAAGAACCGCAAGGCGGCGTTCATGACGCCGGACTACACTTACGGCCACACCACCACCAAGTCGGTCAATGACTACCTGACCGAGCATGGCGGCTGGAAGATGGTGACCAACCAGGTGTCGCCGCTCGGCACCCAGGATTTCAGCCAGTACCTGACCAATATCGCCAATTCCGGTGCCGAGTTCCTGATCAACGTCAACTGGGGCCGCGACGCGGTGCTGTCGTGCCAGCAGGCCAAGCAGTTCGGCCTGTTGCCGAAGATGACGCTGGTGATCCCCTATCAGATTCCGTTCCTGGCCAAGGAAGCCGGCGTCGAGATCACCGAGGGCGTGTTTGCGGCGACCGATTTCTGGTGGACGCTGGAGGACAAGTATCCGCTGGCCAAGATGTTCGTCGACTCGTTCCAGAAGAAATACGGCTACCGGCCGGAATGGGGCGCGGAAAACAGCTATAACAGCTTCGCCGCCTGGGCGCGGATGGCGACCGAGGCCGGCACCTTCTACCCGCCTGCGATCATCAAGCAGTACGAGAAGGGCGAGACCATCCCCTCGCTGGTCGGCGACGTGCATTACCGGCCGGAGGACCACCAGTGCATTCGCCCGGTGATCATCGTTCGCGGCAAGGCCAAGAAGGACATGAAGAGCGACGACGATTACTGGGAGGTGCTGGAGGTGGTGCCGGGCGAGGGCCTGATGCAGGCGCCTGACGCCTTCGGCTGCAAGCTGGGCTCCTATACCTGAGGCAAGGCGCCATGCGCCCCTCCGCCGCGCGCGGCGGAGGGGCGATCTGGCGCCGATCGGCCGGACCGCGAGCGGCGTATCGCCGCAGCATAAATCGCGGCCCGGCCGATTGGCTGTCTACCGATGGCGCGATTCTGTGACGATGGCATCAAGGACGGGCAGGGGCCTGCGCTCCCTCTCCCTTAATACGGGCTCCCTCAATACGGGCGGTAACGTGGTCAACTGGGCAAATTTCGTCTCGCAATGCTTTAACGGCCTGGTGACCGGCGCGCTGCTGGCGCTGATCAGTTCCGGGCTGACGATCATCTATGGCACGCTCGGGGTGCTGAACCTGGCGCATGGCGCGCTGTTCATGCTCGGCGGCTATGCCGGCTGGATGGCATACCAGTATTCCGGCTCGTTCATTATCGCGGTGGTGGCCGGTTCGCTGTTCGTGATGCTGGTCGGCGTGGTGATGGAGCGGGTGATCATCCGCCACTTCTATGCCCGCCCGGCCGAGGACCAGTTGCTGGTCACCTTCGGCCTCGGCATCGTGATGGTCGAAACCGTGCGCTTCTTCTTCGGCTCGCTGTCCAAGATGACGCCGCCGCCGGAGGTGTTCCGCGGCATCACCAATGTCGGCTTCATGCTCTATCCGACCTATCGGCTGGCGGCGCTGGGCATCATCATCGTGGCGCTGATCGCGCTGTATTACGTGCTCTACCGCACCCGCATCGGCATGATCGTGCGCGCCGGGATCGAGGATGCGGTGATGGTGGAGTCGCTCGGCATCGACGTGCACAAGGTGTTCATGCTGGTGTTCGGCATCGGTGCCATGGCCGCAGGCTTCGCCGGCATCATCAACGCGCCGGTGGTCTCGATCGCGCCGGATGTCGGCGAAGGGATCCTGGTGCAGACCTTCGTGGTGGTGGTGATCGGCGGTGTCGGGTCGTTCCCCGGTGCGGTGCTCGGCGGCCTGATCGCCGGCGAGATCATCTCGATCACCGCGATGTTCAATCCCGGTTATGCCTATGTCATGCTGTTCGTGGCGATGACGCTGGTGCTGGTGCTGCGACCACGAGGTTTGCTCGGCGCCGCGGGGCGCGAATAGATGCCGTCCGCGACCAACCCCAGCCGCCGCTATGTGGTGGAACTGGTGACCGCCGCGGCGCTGATCGTGGCGCCGTTCGTGCTGCCCTATCTGGGCTTTGCGCCGACCACCATCAACCGCATCCTGATCTGGGGGCTGTTCGGGCTCGGGTTCGACATCCTGTTCGGCTATACCGGGCTGATCTCGTTCGGCCAGTCGGCGTTCTTCGGCACCGGCGGCATGTTTGCCGCCTATCTGCTGACCACGGCGGGGTTTCCCTACGTGATGGTCTCGCTGATTGCCGGCACCATCGTGGCCGGCGTGGTCGGCTACCTGATCGGGCTGATCGCGCTGCGGCGCACCGGCATCTATTTCGCGATGATCACGGTGGCGATCGCCGAAGTGTTCTTTTTCATCGAGTTCAACCCGCTTTCGGCATTCACCGGCGGCGAGAACGGCCTGCCCGGGGTGCCGGCGCCGAGCCTGCATCTCGGCTTCACCACGCTCAACTTCTCCAGCAACCTGGCGATGTACGGGTTTTTCGCGTTCTGGTATTTCGTCGGGCTGGTGCTGGCGTTGCGCATCGTGCGTTCGCCGGTGGGGGTGATCCTGTCGGCGATCCGCGACAACCCGCTGCGGGCGCAGGCGCTCGGGCATAATATCCACGGCTACAAGCTGGCCGCCTTCGTGGTGGCGGCGATGTATGCCGGGTTCGCCGGCGGGCTGCTCGGCCTGATGCAGGGCTTCATGCCGCCCGATGCCTTCATGTTCGACACCTCGGCGCAGGTGATCATGCAGACCGCGATCGGCGGCGCCGGCACCTTGTTCGGCCCGCTGGTGGGTGCGGTGGTGTGGTTCTATCTCAGCGACTTCTTCCAGAGCACGTTGCATCTCGGCGCCACCTGGAAGCTGGTGCTGGGCGTGGTGTTCGTGCTGCTGGTGATCTTTCTGCGGCACGGCATCGTCGGCGCCATTGTCCAGCTCTACCGGCTGGCGGTCGGCGGCGGGAAGGTCGCGGCACCGGTCGACGCAGCGGCGGTGGCGTTCGACCCGGCCGCGATCGAGCCGATGCCGGCGCGGCCGCGCGGCGATGGCGGGGCTGCCGGCCCGATCCTGAAGGCGACCGGGCTTTCCCGGCATTATGGCGGGGTGATCGCCAACAGCAACATCGACTTTTCCGTCGAGCGCGGCGAGATGCGCGGCATCATCGGGCCGAACGGCGCCGGCAAGAGCACCTTCTTCAAGATGCTGACCTGCGAGGTGCAGCCGACCTCGGGCACGATCATGTTCGAGGGGCACGACATCACCGGCCTGGACGTGACCGATGTGTGCCAGCGGGGGCTGACCAAGAGCTATCAGATCAACCAGCTGTTCGATCGGCTGACGGTGCGGCAGAACCTGACGATCGCAGCGCTCGGCGAGTCACGCGGCAAATTCAAGCTCGATCTGTTCCGCAACCTGCACAGCGTGGCCGGACTGGATGCGCAGGTGGAGCGGACGGCGGCGCTGGTCAATCTGCGCGGGCGGCTCGACCGGCGGGTGTCCGAACTGGCCTATGGCGAGAAGCGGCGGCTGGAGATCGGGCTGGCGCTGGCCACCTCGCCGAGCCTGCTGCTGCTCGATGAGCCGTTCGCCGGCATGAGCACGCAGGAGCGCAGCGAGACGGTGGCGCTGCTGAAGGCGATCGCGCGCGGGCGGACGATGATCATCGTCGACCATGACATGGACTCGCTGTTCATGCTGGTGGAGCGGGTGACCGTGCTGCAGGAGGGCCGTGTGCTGGTGGAGGGCACGCCGGCGGAGATCAAGGCCAATGCCGACGTGCAGGAAGCCTATCTCGGCGGCGCGGGTGGAGAGGCGGCATGAGCCTGCTCGAAGTCAGCGGACTGAACAGCTATTACGGCGACAGCCATATCCTGTTCGATGTCGACCTGAAGGTGGAAGCCAACGAGACGGTGGCGCTGCTGGGCCGTAATGGGGCCGGCAAGACCACGACACTGAACAGCCTGATGGGGGTGGTGAAGCCGCGCACCGGCTCGGTGAAGCTCGACGGCGCCGAGCTTGCCGGCAAGAAGGCCAACGCCATCGCCCGGGTCGGCATGCAACTGGTGCATGAAAGCCGGCGCATCTTCGGCAGCCTCAACGTCGAGGAGAACATCATCCTGGCCGGGCTGACGGCGCAGAACAAATGGCCGCTGGAGCGCATCTACGCGATGTTCCCGCGGCTGAAGGAGCGGCGCACCAGCCGTGGCACCGATCTGTCGGGCGGCGAGCAGCAGATGCTGGCGATCGCGCGGGCGCTGGTGCGCGACCCGAAGCTGCTGCTGCTGGATGAGCCGTTCGAGGGACTGGCGCCGATCATCGTGCGCGATCTGGTGCGGGTGTGCCGGGCGCTGGCCGAGAGCGGGCTGACCATTGTGGTGGTGGAGCAGAATATCGCCGCGGCGCTGAACCTGGCGCAGCGGGCATATATCATCAATAATGGCTATATTGTGCATGAATCGACGACGCAGGAACTGCGCGACGATCCGACAATATTGCAGCGGCATCTGGGTGTTTGAAGGCCGATAACGGTTTACGACGGGTTCATTGCCGCTGGCTGGACTTGATTGGCGGGTGATCGAGCTTATATTTTATTGTGAATTCGATCGACGAGGTATTGCAGGACGGCCGCGGATGTTTGCCTGGGGCCGCCGGAAGGAGGACCCATGACGCAGATCGCGAGAGCGCCAGCGGGGCGGTTGCCGCTTCACCATCGCCGAGGCCGCCCGCGATCCGGGATATGACGATGCCGCCATCGGGCCAGCATCTGCTGCGGCGCTGTGCGGGGGCGCTGGCGATTGCCGCCGGGCTTGTGCTGCTCGGCTGGTTGTTGACCGCGCCGGCGGATGCACGGAGTGGCGTCGTGGGGGCGGTTGCCGTGAGTTGCCCTCGGGCAACATGATGGCGACCCCGGCGATCGTGGCCCTACCGCTGGCGCTGCCGGTGCTGCTATGTCAGCGGCTGATCGTCTCGGGGCTGACCGCCGGGGCAGGCAAAGGATAGGGAATTTCAACAGCATGCGCGTGATGCCGGCTTGGCTGTTGGCCGTTCTGGCGGCTCTGCTGCTCGGCCTGGCGGCAAACCCGGCGCCGGCGCAGTCGCTGGGGGCGGTGTTGCAGGCGAAACCTGCCGCGCCGGCCGCCAGCGGCAGCACCGCGGACGTGGACGCGCTGCTGCGGGTGCTGCAGGACGACAAGGCGCGGGCGGCGCTGATCGCCCGCCTGAAAGCCGCCCCGGCCGGCGCCGCCGCGGCTGCCACCGAACCGACGCCGGACACCAGCATCGCCAAGCGGGTGGCCGAATATACCGCCCATGCCGCCGAGGGGGTGTTGGCGGGTGCGGCGAGCGCCGGCCAGATCGTCGATCGGCTGAGCCATGTGCTGCGCGGCGCTGCCGGACTCAATCCGGCAATCGTCGGCAGTGCGATCGCCGAAGTGGCGGCGGTGGTCGCGGTGACCTTCGCGGTGTATCTGCTGCTGCGCTGGCTGGCGCTGCGGTTCGATGCCGGGTGGGACGCACGGGCCGTGACCGCCGGGCGGGGACGGCGGCTGGTGCTGCTGCTGGTGGCCATCCTGAAGGATGCGCTGGCGGTGATCGTCGCCTGGGCGGCGGGGTATGCCTTCGCGCTGACGTTTGGCGCCAATGGCAGCGGCGGGGTGGGGTTCACCGCCGCCGGGCGGATCAGCTTCACCCAGTCGCTGTTTCTCAACGCGTTTCTGGCGGTCGAACTGATCAAGGTGTTGCTGCGGCTGGTGGCGGTGCCGGTGCGCGCGCATCTGCGGCTGCTGCCGCTGGACGACACCGATGCCGCCTATTGGTATTTCTGGTCCAGCCGGCTGACGAGCCTGGTCGGCTATGCGTTCCTGTTCGTGGCGCCGCTGCTGTACGACAGCGGCTCCTGGGCGGCGGCGCAGTCGGTGCGCATCGTGGCGCTGTTCGCCGCGTTGGTGATCCTGGTCGCCGTGGTGCTGCAGAACCGCGACCGGGTGCGGGCCAGGCTGCGGCAACGCTACAGCAACGGGCGGACCGACATGGTCGGCCGGCTCGGCGCCTATCTAGGGACGGTGTGGCATTATCTGGTCATCGCCTATGCGGTGACGGTGTTCGTGGTCTGGCTGGCCAACCCCTACGGCGCGCTCGACTTCATGATGCAGGCGACGCTGAAATCGCTGGTGGCGGTCGGCCTCGGCATGGCGGTGGCGGCGTTCATCTCGTACTTCATCTCCAGCGGGTTGCGGGTGCCGCAGGACATGCGCGACCGGCTGCCGCTGCTGGAGGCGCGGCTGAACGCCTTTGTGCCGGCGGTGCTGCGGGTGATGCGGCTGGTGGTGCTGGTTGCTGTGCTGCTGACCGTGGCGCAGGTCTGGGGGGTGTTGAATTTCATGAGCTGGGTCACCTCTGGCACCGGCCAGCAGGTGACCGGGGCCTTGGCCTCGGCGGCGCTGATCCTGCTGGTCGGCGGGGTGATCCATGTGGTGGCGGCGTCCTGGGTGGAATACCGGCTGAACCCGAACTACGGCAGCGTGCCGACACCGCGCGAAATCACCCTGCTGGCGCTGTTCCGCAACGCCTTCACCATCGCGCTGCTGGTGGTGGTGGGAATGCTGGTGCTGTCGCAGATCGGGGTGAACATCGCGCCGCTGCTGGCCGGCGCCGGGGTGCTGGGGCTGGCGATCGGCTTCGGCGCGCAGAAGCTGGTGCAGGACATCATCACCGGCGTGTTCATCCAGTTCGAGAACGCGATGAATGTCGGCGAGGTGGTGAATGCCGGCGGCATCGGCGGCGTGGTGGAGCGGCTGACCATCCGCTCGGTCAGCATCCGCGACCTCAACGGGGTGCTGCATATCATTCCGTTCTCATCGGTCGACAAGGTGGCCAACCTGATGCGGCATTTCGCCTATCATGTGGCGGAAATCGGCGTCGCCTACCGGGAGAACATCGCCGAGGTGAAGGAGGCGATGCAGCAGGCGTTCGAACTGCTGCAGCAGACCGAGCACGGCGCGAATATTCTCGGCCCGCTGGAGATGCACGGTATCACCGCGTTCGGTGATTCGGCGGTTACCGTGCGGGCGCGGATCAAGACGCTGCCGGGCAAGCAATGGGCGGCCGGGCGGGCCTATAACGAGCTGATCAAGGACGTGTTCGACGCGCGCGGCATCGAGATGCCGTTCCCGCATGTGACGCTCTACATGGGCGAGGACAAGCAGGGCAACGCGCCGCCGCTGAACCTGCGCGGCGTGCGACGCCAGCCGCCGCCGCCGCCCGCCGAGCCGATCAAGCTGCCGGAGGCCGGGGCGCCGGTGGCGGAAGAGGAAGGGGAGCGGGGCGCGCCGGAATGAGCGGGCCGCGTGGTTCCAGGGACGGCTATTCCGCGCGAAAATCTTCGGACAGGGTGATCTGGCGGTCGTAGCCGCGGCTGGCGCGCAGCAATTCGGCGGTATAGGCCTCCCGCGTACGGCCGGCGGCGATGTCGCCCGCCGTCAGTTCCTCGACGACATGGCCGTGGTTCATCACCGCCAGCCGCTCGCACATATGCGCGACCACGGCGAGGTCGTGGCTGACCAGGATGCAGGTGAGGTGGTGGCGCCGGCGCAACTCGACCAGCAGGTTGAGGATTTCCGCCTGCACCGAGACATCCAGCGCGCTGGTCGGTTCGTCGAGCAGCAGCACGCGCGGCTCCAGGATCAGCGCCCGGGCGATCGCCAGCCGCTGGCGCTGGCCGCCGGAGAGTTGGTGCGGGTAGCGGTAGCGGAACGCCGGGCCGAGGCCGACCTGCTCGAGGATTTCGCCCACCCGGTCGGCGCGGCGGTCGAGCCGATGGATCGCCAGCGGCTCCATCAACGTGGTGTTGACGTTGTGGCGCGGGTGCAGCGAGCCGTACGGGTCCTGGAAGACCATCTGCACCTTTTTGTAGAAGGCGCGGTCGCGGATCGGCGCGACGACCTCGCCATCGATCTCGATATGTCCCTGCCAGGCGCGGTTGAGGCCGCACAGCGCGCGCAGGATGGTGGATTTGCCGCAGCCGGATTCGCCGACCAGGCCGAAGGTCTCGCCGTCTTCGACGCGGAACGAGGCGCCGTCCACGGCATGGACCAGGCTGTCATCGGCGCCGAAGCTGATGCGCAGGTCGCGCACGTCGATCATGGTTAGCCCTCGAGCCAGGCCGGGTCGCGCGACAGCACCGAGAGCGTCTCGCGGCGCTCGTCGATGCGCGGCAGCGAGGCTAGCAGGCCCCTGGTGTAGGGGTGTTGCGCCTGGGCCAGTTCGCTGGCCTTGCATTCCTCCACCACGCGACCGGCATACATGATCAGCACCCGGTCGCAGAAGCCGGCGACCAGATTGAGGTCGTGGCTGATGAAGATCAGGCCGAGGCCGCGGCGGGTGACCAGGTCGTCGAGGATGGCGAGGACATGCATGCGCACGGTGACGTCGAGTGCCGAGGTCGGCTCGTCGGCGATCAGCAGTGCCGGCTCCGGCAGCAGCATCATGGCGATCATGATGCGCTGGCCCATGCCGCCGGACACTTCGTGCGGGTAGAGTTCGTAGACCCGCCTGGGGTTGCGGATATGCACCGCCTCCAGCATCGCCAGCACCCGCTCGCGCCGTTCAGCGCCGCCGATCCGCAGGTCGCGCGGGATGGCCTCGGCGATCTGCTCGCCGACCCGCATGACCGGGTCGAGCGAGAATTTCGGGTCCTGCATGATCATCGAGATGCGGCGGCCGCGCAGCTTCAGCATGTCGCGCTCGCGGGCGGTGGCGATGTCGAACTCCTGGAACTGCAGGCGCTCGGCGGTCATCATCGCATTCGGCGGATTGAGCCGCAGGATGGCGCGGCCGATAGTGGATTTGCCGGAGCCGGATTCGCCGACGATGCCGATCTTCTCCCGCCCGACGGTGAAGCTGACGCCGCGCACCGCGTCGACCATGCGATGCGGGGTGCGGAAGCGCACGCGCAGGCCCTGCACCTGCAATTGCGGCGCCTCGGTCATTCCGATCTCGGGTCCAGCACGTCGCGCAACCCGTCGCCGAACAGGTTGAAGGCCAGGCTGGTGAACAGGATCGCCAGCCCCGGCACGGCGGCGATCCACCACGCGCCCATCATGTTCTGCCGGCCGGTGGACAGCATCGCCCCCCATTCCGGCATCGGCGGCTGGGCGCCAAGGCCGAGGAAGCCGAGGCCCGCCGCGGTGAGGATGATGCCGGCCATGTTCAGCGTGATCCGCACCACCACCGAGGGTATGCACATCGGCACGATATGACGCAGGATGATGCGCAGCGATGAGGCACCCTGGATGCGGATCGCCGCGATATAGTCGGAATTGCGGATGGTCAGCGTCTCGGCGCGGGCCAGCCGGGCGATCGCCGGCCAGGCGGTGAGCGAGATCGCGATGATCGCGTTGCCGATGCCCGGACCGAGGGCGGCGACGAAGCCGAGTGCCAGGATCAGCCCCGGGAAGGACAGGAAAATGTCGTTGATGCGCATCAGCACGGTGTCGGTCCAGCCGCCGAAATAGCCGGCGGTGGTGCCGACCGCGAGGCCGATCGGGGCGGCGATCACCGCCACCAGCGAGCTGATGTAAAGGGTGATGCGGGCGCCGTAGACGATGCGGGAATAGATGTCGCGGCCAAGCTCGTCGGTGCCGAACCAGTTGGTGGCACTCGGCGGCAGCAGCCGGTGGTCCAGGCTCTGGGCGTTGAAGCCGCGCGGCGCCAGCAGCGGCGCGAAGATCGCCACCAGCACCAGGCCGAGCAGGATGATCAGGCCGATCATCGCCATCGGGTTGGAGCGGAAGCGCAGCCAGCTGAAATAGAAGCGCTGCAGCCGCGCATGGGTCGGCGAGGTGGTGATTTCGGCGCGCAGCCAGCGGCGCAGGCCGGGCGCGGGAAGGGTGGGGGGAGGGGCGGCAGTGGTGCTCATCGTGTGCGCGGGTCCAGCAGGCGGTAGAGGGCGTCGGCGATCAGGTTCAGCGCCACGAAGATGATGCCGACGATCAGCACGCAGGGCAGCACCGCGTTCATGTCGCCGGCGAGCAGGCCGGAGACCAGGTAGCGGCCGAAGCCGGGCCAGGCGAACACTGTCTCGGTCAGCACCGCGCCCTCCAGCAGGAAGGCATAGGCCAGTGCTATCACCGTGATCAGTTGCACCAGGATGTTGCGGAAGGCGTGCCGCCAGATCACCCGCCAGCGCGACAGCCCCTTCACCCGGGCGGCGATCACGTATTCCTGGCCCAACTGCTCCAGCATGAAGCTGCGGGTCATGCGGCTGATATAGGCCATCGAGCCGTAGCCGAGGATGGTTCCGGGCAGCACGATATGGCTGAACACGTTCCGGAACACCTCGTACTCGCCGTCGATCAGCGAATCGACCAGCATCAGGCCGGTGTGCGGCTGGATCACGTCGATATAGAACACGTCGATCCGGCCGGGGCCGCCGACCCAGCCGAGCCAGGCGTAGAACACGATCAGCCCCATCAGCCCCAGCCAGAAGCTCGGGCTGGAGTAGCCGAGCAGGCCGACCACCCGCGCCGCATGGTCGAGCAGGCTGTCGCGATAGACCGCCGCCAGGATGCCGAGCGGCACGCCGATGCCGACCCCGATGATGATCGCGAAGGAGGCGAGTTCGATCGTCGCCGGGAACACCCGCGCCAGGTCCTGCGCCACCGGATGGCCGGTGAACAGCGCGTTGCCGAAATGGCCGGTCAGCATGTCGCGGATGAAGATCCAGAACTGGGTGTAGAGCGGCTGGTCGAGGCCGAGCTGGTGGCGGACCATGTCGTAGGTGGCCTGGTCGGCCTGCTCGCCGACGATCGAGATCACCGGGTCGATCGGCAGCATCCGGCCCATGAAGAAGGTCAGTGCCAGCAGGCCGAGCAGGGTGAACAGCACCGAGCCGATCTGGCGGCCGGCGGCCCGCGCCCAGCGGCCGAGCGTAGACCACCGCGCGCCGGGCGAGGCCCCGGCCGCGACAGTGGCGGGCGCCCGGCCCATGTTATTTGCTGGCCGAGCCGTAATCGACGTTGAACGGCGAGATCACGAAGCCCTTTACCGTCTTCTGGTAGGCAATCGAGCGGACGGTCTGGTAGATATAGGCCATCGGGCCGTTCTGCATCATGTAGTTCTGGATCTCGTGATACATGGCGATCCGCTTGGGCACGTCACGCTCCATGCGCGCCTTGTCGGCCATGTCGTTGACCCATTTGTCCTGCCAGGACGAGCGCCAGCTCGGATACTGCGCCAGCTTGGCCTCCAGCCGGTTGTCCGGGTTGACGGCGTGGCGCGAGATCATGCTGTCGGCGTCCGGATAGCCGGCGCCCCAGCCGATCAGCATCACCTGGAAGTCGCGCGAGCGGCCGCGGGTGAACAGGTTGGCGTCGGCCATCTGCTCGAGTTCCAGCTTGATGCCGATCTTGGCGGCATTGGCCTGCAGGTGCTGGGCGAGTGCCGGGCTGATGTTGTTGGCCGAGAGGATCAGCTTCTTGGTGAAGCCGTCGGGGTAGCCGGCCTCGGTGATCAGCGCCTTTGCCTTGGCAAGGTCAAGCTTGAAGGGCTGGCCTTCCGCCTTGTCGAGCGCCCCGAAGGCGCCGAGCGGCACCAGGCTGGCGCGCGGCATGCCGAGATATTGCAGCAGGGTGCGGCCGAGGCCGTCATAGTCGATCAGGTAACGGAAGGCGAGGCGGACCTTCGGGTTGCCCAGGATCGGGTCCGAGGCGTTGAAATCGAAATAGGTGAAGCCGTGCATCGGCGTCTGCTCGATGTGGATCTTGTCGTTCTTGGCCAGCGCCACCAGGTCGTCGGTGGTGAGCAGGCGGGCGACATCGACATCGCCCTTCTCCAGCAGCAGCCGCTCGGCGCCGGATTCCGGCACGTGGCGGATGATGACTCGCTTCAAATGCGGTTTCGGCCCGAAGAAGTTATCGTTGCGCTCCAGGATCACCACGTCGTTGGTGTTCCAGCGGGTGACGCGGTACGGGCCGACGCAGACCGGGCCGGTCTTGAAGAAGGCGTTGCCGTAGTCGCTCTTGCCCTCGGTGGTCTTGGCGTGGGCCATGCCCTCCTTCTCGTCGAGGGTGTAGGAGATATTGGAGGCGAAGGCGGCCGAAAGGATCAGCCCGATCGGGTACGGCCGGTCCATGGTGACCACGAGGGTATGGTCGTCGGTCGCCTTGATCTGCTCGGCGATCTTGTCCTTGGTGAAGCCCCATTGCGTGAGGTTGGCGGAATTGCCGAAACCGAGCAGCACCGCACGGTGCATCGACCAGGCGAGGTCGGCCGCGGTCGCCGGGGCGCCGGAGGGGAATTTCAGGTCCGGTCGCAGCTTGAAGGTGATCACCAGCCCATCCGGCGACACGCTCCAGCTCTCGGCGGTGGAGGGGACGATCTTCGAGACGTCGGTGGGATCGTAGTCGACCAGCGGCGAGCAGACATTGCTGATGATGTCGTTGCCATTGACCTCGGCGATCTGCGCCGGGTCGAAGGTGATCAACGCATCCAGATTCCAGGCGATCACCAGGGAATCTTTCGGGGTGGCCGCCTGGGCGCTTGCTGCTCCTAGCAGCACGGCAGCGGCGATGGCGGCTCGGATGGCTGGCAGCATGTGACGTCCTCCACGTTCGGGTCGCTCGCGAGGCGATGATGCTACGCATGATCTGCCGCCTGGCACAATCGATTGCTCGGGTGGTTCGGGTCCGGCGAACCGCCGTACGCGAAGGTCAGAGTGCGCGGTTGGCGCGGGCCAATACGGCGTCGAACAGGACCTGACAGCCGGCGTCGGCTTCCTCCGGCTCGATGCTTTCCTCCTCGTTATGTGACAGGCCGTCCTTGCATGGCGTGAAGATCATCGCGGTGGGCACATGGCGGGCGACGTAGACCGCGTCGTGCCCGGCGCCGGAGACGATCTCGCGGGTGGAGTAGCCGTGAAGCGCCGCCCCCTTGCGCACCAGATCAACGCAGGCCGGGTCGAACGGCTGGGCGGGGATACGGAACAACTCGGTCAGCTCCAGCTTCACGCCGCAGGCGGCGGCCAGCGCCTGCGCCTCGGCGGGGAAGCTGGCGGCGAGGGCGGCCACCTCGGCGTCCGACGGGTGGCGGAATTCGATCGAGAAACGCACCTCGCCGGGGATCACGTTGCAGCTGTTAGGGAACACCTGCAGGCGGCCGACGGTGCCGCGGCCAAGCTCGCCGCGGGCGCGCATCAACTGGTCCACCCGGTCGATGATACGCGCGGTGGCGACCAGCGCGTCGCGTCGGGCCGAGGGCGGGGTGGTGCCGGCGTGCGAGTCGCGGCCGATCGCAACCGCCTCGTACCAGACCTGGGCCTGGGCGCCGGTGACGATGCCGATCTGCTTGCCCTCGGCCTCCAGGATCGGCCCCTGCTCGATATGCAGCTCGAAATAGGCGTCGGCCGGGAAGGGTTTCGCTGGCTCGGGGCCGGCATAACCGATGTCGTGCAGTGCTGTTTTCACGGTGATGCCGTCGAGATCGGTCAGCGCCTCGACCTTGTCCTGGGTGTAGACGCCGGCCCAGACACCGGAGCCCATCAGCGAATGGCCGAACCGGCTGCCTTCCTCGTCGGTCCAGTTGACCAGCTCGATCGGCGCCTCGGTGGTGATGCCGAGGTCGTTGAGGCTGCGGATCACTTCCAGCCCGGCAAGCACGCCGAGCGCGCCGTCGAACTTGCCACCGGAGGGCTGGCTGTCGAGATGGCTGCCCATCAGCACCGGCAGGCGCTTGGGGTCGCGGCCGGGGCGACGGGCGAACATGTTGCCCATCGCGTCCACGCGCACGGTGAGGCCGGCCGCTTCGCACCAGGTGCGGAACTGGTCGCGGCCCTGGCGATCGATATCGGTGAGGGTGAGCCGCCGCACGCCGCCCTTGGGGGTGGCGCCGAAGCGGGCCATGTCCATCAGGCAGTCCCAGAGGCGTTTGCCGTCGATGCGCTGGTTGGATGCGGTGCTGCTCATGTTCGCTATTCTCCTGCTGGCGTGCATCTTGCCCAGTCGGGCGCTTCCTGCAAGTTTCCCCCGGCTGTAGGAGACACGCCATGGTTCGCCCGATCTTGCTCGCGCTGCTGCTGGCGCTGGGCGGCTGCACGCTGGTCGACCAGCGAACCTTCGAGCGCACGCCGCAGGCGCCCGCCGCCGACGCGGCGACCAGTGCCGCGCTGCCGGCCAGGGCACTGCTGACCATCCGCTTCGGCGACGACGAAGACTGGCACCCGGCACTGCAACAGGCGGTGGAAGCAGCACAAGGCCGCAAGCCGGACGTGGCGTTCGAGGTGGCGGCCACGGTGGCGACCGGCGCCACGCCGGCGAAGCAGGACCAGATGCTGCGCCAGGGGGCCGCGGACGCCACCGAAATCGCCAACGGGCTGCTGGCACTGGGGGTGGCGCCGGATAAGGTGCATGTCGCGGTGCGCGGCGATGCGGGGAATCCGCCGCGTGAGGTGCGAGTTTACGTCAAGTAAGACGTTCTTTTTGAAAAAAGAACCAAAAACTTTTATCCGCCTTGCAGCAGTGGAGTGGCAGAGACTCCGTACGCTCCAATGGATGAAAAGTTTTTTTGCTTCTTTTTGTTCACAAAAAGAAGACTCTTTTCGGGAGGCGAAATGCTGACAGGCAAAGTGGCGCTGGTCACCGGCGCCGGCAAGAACATCGGCCGCGCCATTGCGTTGCGGCTGGCCGCCGACGGCGCCGCCGTGGTGGTTAACGGCCGCTCCGACGCGGCAGCATTGGATGCAGTGGTCGGAGAGATCGCCGCGGCGGGCGGCCAGGCGATGGCGGCGGTGGCCGATGTGTCGCAGCCGGAGGCGGTGGCGGCGATGGTGGCGGCGGCCGAGGCCCGGTTCGGTGGCGTCGACATCCTGGTCAGCAATGCCGGGCTGCGGCGGCAGACGCCGTTCCTGCAGATGGAGTTGGCGGAGTGGCGGGAGATTCTGTCGGTGGCGCTGGATGGCGCCTTCCTGTTGGCCCGCGCGGTGGCGCCGCTGATGGTGGCGCGCGGCGGCGGGGCGATTGTCGGCATGTCCGGTGTCTCCACCCATCTGGGGGTGCCGAATCGCTGCCATGTGTCCTCCTCCAAGGCGGGGCTGGAGGGCCTGATGCGGGCGTTGGCGGTCGAGCTGGCGCCGCATCGCATCACCTGCAACTGCGTGGCGCCCGGCTCGATCGACACCGCGCGCGGCGCCGCGGCCGGGGTGCGGCCGGGCAAGCTGGAGGACCGGATTCCGCTGGGACGGCGCGGTTCGGTGGAGGATATTGCCGCAACAGTGCGCCATCTTGTCGGGCCGGAGGGAGCGTATATCACCGGCCAGACGATCCATGTGAATGGCGGCGTGTTTCTCACCTGAACCGAGGAGACTCCCATGACGTACGGCAAGCTGATCGACTATGCGGACGCCGCCCCC
>JBEPTZ010000062.1:0-25212 GCA_041691815.1 Rhodospirillales bacterium
CCCCCCCCGGGGGCCGCCCCCGTGCCCCTCTTTTTTGGTGCCCTGCGCCTGGGGGGGCCAAGGGAATGTTGCAACCAGTACCTCGCCCCCCTCTGCCGAAGGCAACAATCTCGGGGGTTCCAAGGGCTTTGCCCTTGACGGGGTGCGGGGCGGAGCCCCGGCCTTCCTATGATCGCCATGCCGACCCGCGCCACGCGCGTCGTCTGGGCCCGGATCGCTTTCGTCGTCGGCTCGGTGCTGTTGTTGGAGGTGCTGTGCCGGCTGCATGTCATCAAGCCGCTCACCATGGTGCCGCCCAGCGTTATGGTCAGCGAGATGGTGCGGCTGACGCTGGCCGGCGAGATCACCGGTGACATTGCCCAGACCACCACCGAGGTTGGTGCCGCGTTCGGCTTTTCGGCGGTGGTGGGGTTCGTGCTGGGGGCGTTGGTGCATGCGCTTCCGCGGGTGCGCCGGGCGATCGATCCGCTGCTGGCCAGTTGGTATGCGGTGCCGTTTTTCGTGTTCTATCCGCTGCTGGTGGCGCTGTTCGGGCTGAATTCGCTGCCGCTGATCGCCATCGGCGTGGTGTTCGCGGTGCCGGCGATGATGCTCAGCACCATCGCCGGGCTCGACCGGGTGCCGCGCGTGTTGCGCAAGGTGGCGCGGGTGCACCGGCTGTCGGCGGTGCAGGAGGTGCGGCTGATCACCCTGCCCTCGGCGGCGCCGCATCTGTTCACCGGCCTGAAGCTGTCGTTCGCCTATGCGTTCATCGGTGTTATCGCCGGCGAGTTCATCCTGTCCAGCGGCGGCCTCGGCTACGGCATCGCCTATGCCTATGAGAGCTTCGAGAACAAGCGGATGTATGCGCTGATGCTGCTGGTGCTGCTGGTGGCGGTGGCGGTCAACGGCGTGCTGCAATATGCCGAGGGCCGGCTGGCGCGAAGGCGGGCGCGGCCATGAAGCGCCTCGCGTTGACGCGCCAGTCCGACAACCTGGTGATCCTGCTGCTGGCGCTGGCGCTGTGGCAGGGCCTGTACGCCTATGCCGGCGACGTGGCGATCACGCCGCCCTGGCAGACCCTGCTCTACACCGCCCATCTGCTCGGCGAGCGCTCGTTCTGGCCCAATGTAGCGGCAACGATGCTGGCCTTCTTCTATGCGCTGGTGATATCGGCGATCGGCGGCGTCGGCCTGGGGCTGCTGCTCGGACTGCGCCGGTTCGCCGGCGATGTCGCCGAGCCGGTGATCGCCTCGCTCTACACCATCCCCAAGGTCACGCTGTATCCGGTGATGCTGCTGCTGTTCGGCCTCGGGCTGTCGGCCAAGGTGGCGTTCGGCGTCATCCACGGCATGATCCCGGTAATCCTGTTCACCCTGGCCGCGGTGAAGAACATCCCACCGGTGCTGCTGCGCACCGCCCGCGCGCTGCACCTCACCTCGATGCAGACGGCGACCACCGTGCTGGCCCCGGCGGTCATCCCGGAAATCGTCACCGGCATGCGGGTCGGCTTCGCGCTTACTCTGCTGGGCGTGCTGATCGGCGAGATGTTCGCCTCGCAGCGCGGTCTCGGCTTCCTGATCATCAACGGCATCAACCAACACAACGTGCCGATGACCACCTCGGTGACACTGCTGGTGGTGGTGTTCGCGGTGGCCGCCAACGGCCTGATGCTGGCGCTCACCCGCCGCGTGCATCGCGCCGGCCAGACGATGAGCTGAACCGCCCTCACCCGCCATACATCTCGCGCGACACCGCCCGCAACGCCTCCAGGAACATCCCGCTGGCCGGCGTCACCGCGCGTCGGCGCCAGTAGCTCACCCCCACCGAGCGCCGCCAGATCGAGCCGGCGATTTCGAGTGCCATCAGCCCCTGCCCGGCGATCATCTGCTCCGGCAGGTAGCTCAGCATCTCGGTCCGGGCGAGCATCTGCAGCATGAACGGAAACGAGTCTGTCTCGATCCACACATCCGGCTCGCCCAGCCCATGCGCCTCGAACAGCGCCGCCAGCCGCACCCGCGTCAACACCTGCCGATTGGGCAGCACCCACCGCGCGCCCGCCAGGTCCGCCACGCCGGCGCCCTCCCGGGCCAGAAGGTGCCCGATACGCCCCACCACCATCACCCGGTCGCTGAACAACTGCTCATGCATCACCATCGGCGACAGCGGCCGGCCCGGCATCGTCGTCACCGCATAATCCAGTTCCCCTTGCTGCAACGCCAGCAGCAGCGAGTCGTTCAACCCGCTGCGGATCATCAGCTGGATATCGGCCTGCGCCTGCAACCGCACCGCCACCGCCGGCAGCAACGCCGCCGCCATGCTCGGCCCCGCCCCCACCCGCACCAGCCCGCGCGCCGTGGTGCGCAACTCCCGCAGCGTCTCGGCGGCGTGGCTCAGTTCGGCCTCAAGCGCATGCGCATGCGGCTCCAGCGCCGCGCCGAACGCACTCAGCCGCACCCCGCGCGAATGCCGCTCGAACAGCGCCACCCCCACCGCCTCTTCCAGCCGCCGGATGCTCTTGGTCAGCGCCGGCTGCGACACCCCAGCCGCCGCCGCCGCCTGGCGCAGGCTGCCATGCCGGGCCGCCGCCAGAAAATGCCGAAGCTGCCGCGCTTCCATCCCGCGATACCTTCCGGTTATCAATAAAAAACCCAGCCGATAATTGTCGCCCCGCCGCAAAGGTGCAACCGTTACCCCCCCTGTTACACCAGCGACGCCCGCACAAGATGCCGCCCGATCAGCCTGGATCAACCAGGCGCCGCAAGGAGGAGCGCCGCATGGCCCGCCGCCCGAACATCTTGATGATCACCTCCGACCAGCAGCGCGGCGACGCATTCGGCTTCGAAGGCCGGCGCGTGCGCACCCCGCATCTCGACCAATTGGCCGCCGATGGCACCCGCTTCGCCGCCTGCATCACCCCCAACGTGGTCTGCCAGCCCTCCCGCGCCTCCATCCTCACCGGCCTGCTGCCCCGCACCCACGGCGTCTGGGACAACGGCATCGACCTCGACGAGAGCATCGGCAGCGCCGGATTCGCCGGCCAGTTCGCCCATGCCGGCTACCGCACCGGCTTCATCGGCAAGGCGCATTTCTCCACCTTCCACACCTTCTCCCCCACCGGCCGCCCAGAAAACCGCGCCAGCACCGACCGCTTCGGCCCGGACTGGATCGGCCCCTACATGGGCTTCAACCACGTCGAACTGATGGTCGGCGGCCACAACATCCACCTGCCGCAAAAACCGCCGCACGGCATGGCCTACGAGCGCTGGTACCACGCCGATGGCCGCGGCGAGGCCAAGAACAAGCTCTACTCCACCCACATGCCGCCCGATGTCGGCGCCGCCCAGACCTGGCACTCCGCCCTGCCCTCCGCCTGGCACAACTCCACCTGGACCGGCGACCGCGCCGTCGACTTCCTGCACCAGAACAAGGACGACCCGTTCATCCTCTGGGCCTCCTTCCCCGACCCGCACCACCCGTTCGACGCGCCGGAACCGTGGAGCCGGATGCACCACCCGGACGACGTCGACCTGCCAAAATTCCGCAACCTGGACCTCGACCGCCGCCCCTGGTGGCACAAGGCCAGCCTGCAGTCCACGCCCAAGCTCGACGACGAGGAACTGCGCGACTTCCGCGAACGCTACTCCCGCACCCCCACCCAGACCGACCAGCAGCTCCGCCACCTGATCGCCAACTATTACGGCATGATCTCGCTGATCGACCATAACGTCGGCCGCATCCTGATCGCGCTCGACGAATGCGGCCTCAGTGACGACACCATCGTCATCTACACCACCGACCACGGCGACTGGCTCGGCGACCACGGCATCATCCTCAAAGGCCCGATGATGTACGAAGGCCTGCTGCGCATCGGCTGCATCATGCGCGGCCCCGGCATCCCGGCCGCCCGCGTCATCCGCGACCCGGTCTCCACGCTCGACCTGCCCGCCACCTACTACGACTACGCCGGCATCGCCCCCAACGCCGCCATGCACAGCCGCAGCCTGCGCCCGCTGATCGAGGCCCAGGCCACCCGCGATTTCGCCTACAACGAATGGGACCTGCACCCGTCGCGCTGCGGCGTGGCGCTGCAACTGCGCACCATCCGCACCAGAACCCACAAAATGACCCTGGAACAGATCACCGGCGCCGGCGAACTCTACGACCTGGTCAACGACCCCGACGAAATGGACAACCTGTTCAACGACCCCGCCGCCCGCACCCAACAAGCCGAAATGACCGACATGATCCGCAGCCGCCCCGACGACGCCATGGTGCCGCCGCCGCAGCCGGTGGGGATGGCATAAGGAAAGAAGCAAGCAGCGCTTTTTTGAAAAAAAGCGCGCAAAAAACTTCACCCATTCTCTCCGCCGAGAGTGCCGAAGGCCGGATGGAGTTTTTTTGCTTCTTTTTTTGCAAAAAAAGAAGACCTTGCTTCGCCGACAAAAAACCGCCCGAGGGAGGACAACAAGATGCCAACACGGCGCCAAACCATCACCGGCCTCGCCGCCGCAGCCCTCGTCGCCGGCCGCCCGGCCCACGCCGCCGAATTCACCTTGCGGCTGTCGTCCTGGGGCTCGCCCACCGCGCCGCAGGTCGCCACCTTCGTCGCCGCCTTCAAGAAGGCCGTCGAGGACGGCAGCAAGGGCCGCATCGAGGTCCAGGCTTTCCCCGCCGGCGCCCTGGTCAAGGAGCAGGACGTGCCATCGGCGATCCAGTCCCGGGTGGTCGATATTTCGCTGGCCACCATCGGCAGCTTCGCCTCGATCTCGCCGCCGGCAGCCTTGATCAACTCGGTGATGTTCCGCCCCACCTCGGAGACCTTCCTCGCCACCGCCGGCTCCGGTTCCAAGCTCGCTTCCGCACTGGACACAAGTCTGGCCAAGCGCCATGTCCACCTGCTGGCGGTGCTGGATAACGGCCCGCCGATGCTGGTCTCCCGCGCCGCGATGCTGAAGCCCGCCGACCTCAAGGGCAAGCCGTTCCGCGCCTATGACAAGGCCAGTTCGCAGATCATCCACACCCTCGGCGGCGCGCCCTCCACCATGTCGGTCAGCGACGTCTACGCCGCCCTGCAACGCGGCACCGTGCAGGGTGCCATCGGCGGAATCCAGGGCGCTATCGGGCTGAAGGAATACGAGGTCGCCAAATTCCTGCTGAACGGCAACGGCGTCTGGGGCGTCGGCACCACCATCTATGTGATGAACGGCGCCGCCCTGGCCTCGCTGCCGGCCGATCTGCAGAAGCTGATGTTCGCCGCCGGGCGCGAGGCCGAACTGGTCACCAACAAGGTGATCTTCGCCTTCATCGACAAAAGCCTGCAGGACATGCGCGACCACGGCATGCAGGTCACCGAACTGCAACCCGGCAGCGCCGAGTACAAGGCATTCGCCACCGCCCTGGCGCCGCTGGCGAAAGCCCAGCAGCAAGGCATCCCGAAGGAGTTGCTGGCCCTGGTCGGCATCAGTGCCTGACTGCAAATCGCTGGCGGCGGCGCTCACCCGCGTCACCAAGTGGTTCTGCATCGCCGCCGCCGTGCTCGCCCTGCTGCTGCCGCTGCCGGTGGTGTGGGAGGTGCTGATGGATGGCCTCGGCATGCCCCCGGTCTGGGTGTTCGAAACCACCGGCTACACCATCATCCTGCTCGCCTTCGCCGCCAGCGGCTACGGCCTGCACACCGGCTATCACTTCAAGGTCACCCTGCTGCCGGACAAGTTCCCGCATCTGGCCGCCGGCCTCGGCCGCTTCTCCGGCGCGCTTGAACTCGGCTTCGGCCTGGTGCTGCTGTTCGCCGGCATCGATCAGGTCTGGGTGGACTGGGTGCAGGATCTGCGGTCGGACACGCTGCTGGAAATCCCGCAATACCTGCCGCAACTCGCCTTCCCGATCGGCGGCCTGGTGATCGGCCTGCAAGGCCTGGCGCATCTGCTCAACCCGCTCGCCCCCACGCCGGAGGAGTTGGGCCATGCATATCGCGAGTGACGCCAGCGTCGTCCTGGTGATCGTCGCGATGTTCGTGCTGATGGGCATCGGCGTGCCGATCTTCCTGGCCATCGGCATGGCCGCACTGGGCGGTCTGTGGATGGCGTTCGGCCTGCACCAGGCGATGGTCGATTTCACCTCGTTCCTCTGGCAGAGCCTGAACAGCTTCGAACTTGTCACCATCCCGCTGTTCGTGCTGGCGGCAATGCTGGTGCAGGAATCCGATGTCGGCGACGAATTATTCGCGTTCGCGCGGGTCTGGGTCGGCTCCACGCCGAACGGTCTCGGCGTCTCGGTCATCATCACCTGCGCCATCTTTGCCGGCATCTGCGGCTCCAGCCCGGTCACCGCCGTCACCATCGGCCTGATCGCGCTGCCGGCGCTGAAGCGCGAGGGCTACCCGGACCGCCAGCGCGGCGCCATGGTGGCGGCCGGCGGCACCCTCGGCATTCTGATTCCGCCCAGCGTGCCGCTGATCATCTACGGCGTGCTGACCCAGACCTCGATCGGCAGCCTGTTCGTCGCCACCACCATCCCCGGCCTGATGCTGGCGGCGATGTTCGCCATCTACGTGATGTTCTTCGCCGGCAGCCGCACCCGCGGCCAGTCGTTCAGCTGGGAACAGCGCATGGCCGCACTTTGGCGCGCCTTCCCGGTGATCATCCTGCCGCTGTTCATCATCGGCTCGATCTATTTCGGCCTGATCACCCCCACCGAAACCGGCGCCGTCGCCGCGGTCTACCTGCTACTGCTCGGCCTCGCCCGCCGCCGCCTCACGCTGTCGAAAATCTGGCGCGCCGCCATGCTCACCGCACTCACCTCGGCGATGCTGCTGATGATCTTCGCCACCGGCTCGGTGCTGGCTCGCTACACCGCCCTGCTGCAAGTGCCGCAGCGCATCGCCGAAGCAGTCGGCGGCATCCCCGGCGGCCCGATCGTCGTGTTCACCGGCATCGTGGTGGCCGACCTCATCCTCGGCACCTTCCTGGAATCCGGCGCACTGACCATCCTCACCATCCCGATCTTCTTCCCGATCGCCACCGCCATCGGGCTGGACCCGATCCAGTTCGGCGTGATGATCGCGGTCAACCAGGAAATCGCCCAGATCCACCCACCCGCCGGCCTCAACCTGGTCACCGTCGCCTCGATCTCCGACATCCCGCTGACCCGCATGATGGTCAGCATCCTGCCATATATCGCCATCGAACTGGTGATGATCTACGCACTGTACTTCTTCCCGCAACTTACGCTGTGGCTGCCATCGAAGATGGTAGTGCAGTAAAAAAGATGTTCTTTTTTGAAAAAAAGAACCAAAAAACTTTTATCCGCCTTGCAACAGTGGCGCCGCGGAGACTCCGGAGTCTCCAAGATGGATGAAAAGTTTTTTTGCTTCTTTTTGTTCACAAAAAGAAGACTTCCTTCCTAAGGACCAAACCAATGCCGCTCGCCAGCTATCTCCCCGACCAGATGGGCGCCGCCGCGCTCTCGCCGTCCGGCCCGTTCGAGGCCGGCAGTTTCGCCGAACTGGTGTTGGTCTACACCGCCGGCACCTTCGGCATTGACGACAGCGGCCATCTGAAGATCGCCTGGCGCACCACGTCGGACATGGCCAAGCCGCAGTTCGGCGACGCCAAGGCGGCCAACTACACCAGCGTCGAGGCCAGCAACGGTGCGGTGCTGGAGGCGCGGGTGGACCGGGTGAATATCCGCCCCTGGGTCAACACGCTGTTCATCCGCGTCAATCGCGGTTTTCTGCGCCAGGGGGAGACCATCACGGTGCGGTTTGGCGACCGTCGCCAGGGTTCGCCGGGGTTGCGGCTGCAAACCAATGCCGAGCCGAGTTTCGAGTTCAAGGTGCTGGTGGACGCCTTCGCCACCTACGAATTCAACGAGTTGCCGCAATGCCCGGAATTCGCGCTGGTCGCCGGCCCACCGGCAAAGTGGAAGGCGATCTGGCCAACTCTGGCCGCCGCCGACGAGCCGTTCCGCCTCGCCGTGCTGCCGGAAGACCGCTGGGGCAACCCCGCCCGCTCGCACGCCCGGCTGCGCCTGGCCCCCTCGGCGCCGATCGACGGCCTGCCGCAGGACGCCGCGATGCCCGGCGAGCCGCTGGTGCTGGAGGGGCTGCGCGCCGCACCCGGCGACTACACGCTGGCGGTGCAGAACGAAACCGGCGTCGAGTTGTGCCGCGCCCCGCCGCTGCGGGTGGCCGAGGCGCCGGCGCTGCGGCATTTCTGGGGCGACCTGCACGGCCAGAGCGAGGAGACCGTCGGCACCAACTCGGTGGAGGACTACTTCGCCTATGCGCGCGACCGCGCCTTCGTCGATATCGTCGGCCACCAGGGCAATGACTTCCAGATGACCGACGAATTCTGGGACCGCCTGAACCGCCTCACCGCCGCCTACGACCAGCCCGGCCGCTTCGTCGCGGTGCCCGGCTATGAATGGTCCGGCAACACCGGCATGGGCGGCGACCGCAACGTGTTCTACGCCAGGGAAGGCCGCCCGATCCGCCGCTCATCCTCGGTGCTGATCCCGCCGGGAGCGCCGCAATCGAGCGACGTACACACCGCCGGCGCATTGTTCGCTGCACTGGAGGGCGAAGATGCCGTCATCATCGCCCATGTCGGCGGCCGCTACGCCGATCTGCACGTCGCCCATGACGGCAGGCTGGAGCGGACGGTGGAGGTGCATTCCACCTGGGGCACCTTCGAATGGCTGCTGCACGACGCCTTCGCGCTGGGTTATCGCGTCGGCGTGGTCTGCCACAGCGACGACCACAAGGGCCGCCCCGGCGCCACCCGCCCCGGCGCCTCGCATTTCGGCGCCATCGGCGGACTGACCTGCTACCTGATGCCGGAACTCAACCGCCCCGCCCTGTTCGCGGCATTGCGCGCCCGCCATCATTACGGCACCACTGGCAACCGGATGTTCCTGTCGGTGGTCGGCCATTTCGCGCAGCCGGTTGCCGTCTACGCAGACGACCCGGCGCTCGGCCCCACCACGACCCACGAGGCCACCACCGTGCAGATGGGCGACATCGTGCAACCGGGCAACGAGTCGATGCGCCTGGAGGTAGAGGCGATCGGTTCCGCGCCGATCGAGCGCATCGACATCTTCCACGGTGCCGAACTGGTCCAAACTGCGCTGGCGGAAGGTTCCGATCAGCAAACATGCATTCGAATGCAGTGGCGCGGCGCGGAGTATCGCGGGCGTGGCCGGGAGGTGGTCTGGCGGTGCGGAATCACCCTCGAAAACGGTCGTTTTTCGCGCGCCGAGGCGGTAAATTTCCTCAATCCGGAGCACAAATTACGGGTGCTGGAGCCGGGTCGGCGGCTGGAATGCCACTCGGTCACCACCGGCAACGCAGCCGCCATCGATCTCTGGCTGGAAGACGACCAAGCCACTGAAATCGTTCTGGAAACCCACCTCGGAGGCGGCCGCTACCAGGCAAAATCTATCGACCGCACCGGCATAACCCTGGATTTCGGCGGCCTCGGCCGGCAGGTGAGCCTGTACCGCCTGCCCGATGCCCTGCCGCGCCGTTTGGCCACCAGCCACACCGTCTCGCACGCCGGCAGCGCCGATCTGCCGGTCTATGTCCGCGTCACCCAGGTCGACGGCAACCAGGCCTGGTCCAGCCCTATCTATCTGATAGCGTGAGGATATTCCGATGGACCCGAGCCAACAGGCACTCGCCGTGATGGACCGCCACCTCGCCGCCCTGAACGCCCGCGACCCGGTGGCGCTGGCCGCCACCCTGCATTTTCCGCATTACCGCCTGTCCGGCGGCCGTCTCAAAACCTGGAACAACCCCGACAGCTACTTCGCCGACTTCCTCGCCCGCGCCGGCGACGGCTGGCACCACAGCGCCTGGACCCGGCGCGAACTGGTCGCCGCGACCGCCGACAAGGTGCATCTGGATGTCGGTTTCACCCGCTACCGTGTTGATAACACAGAACTCGGCAGCTTCGGCTCGCTCTGGGTGATCAGCCTGCTCGGCGGCCGCTGGGCGGCCCAGTTGCGTTCGAGCTTCGCCGCATGACCCCCGCATTGGATCCCGAAGCGCGCGACATGCTGGAGGGCGGCCAGGGCCGGGCGCGGGAATGGGCGATCGGCCACCAGTTGCAGGTCGGCGCCTATCTCGGCGCCGCCGACCTGGTGCGGATCGACCAGGCGCACATCATGGCCGATACCGAATCGCTCGGCGAGGCCGGGGTGGCGTGGCTGGAGCGGATGGCGGCGCTGCCGGAGCCGGAGCGGCGTGTGCGGGTGCCGACGATGACCGATCCGCGCGGCACCGACTTCAACGCCGCGGCGAAACTTCGCCAGCAGGACTGGATGGTTTCGCTGGAACACCGCGCCGTGGCGGCGTTCGAGGCGCTCGGCGTGCTGATGACCGATACCTGCGTCACCTACCAGACCATCATGCCGCCGCTGCTTGGCGAGCATGTCGCCTATGGCGATACCGGGGTGGTGATCTATTGCAACTCGGTGCTCGGCGCGCGTTCCAACTTCGAGGGTGGCCCCTCGGCGCTGGCCGCGGCGCTGACCGGGCGCACGCCGCGCTATGGCTGTCACCTGGACGCGCATCGCCGCGGCAGCCTGCTGGTGGAACTGAGCTGGACGCCGGGCTCGCTGCATGAATGGGGGGCACTGGGCGGCGTGATCGGGCGGCTGGCCGGAGACTACTGGCAAGTGCCTGTTATCACAGGGCTCAACCGCACGCCCGGCTCCGACGAGATGAAGCATTTCGGCGCCGCGATGGCCAGTTTCGGTTCGGTCGCACTGTTCCATATCGAGGGAGTGACGCCGGAGGCCACGCGCTTGGCCGAGCTGTTCCCGTCCGGGGCGCCGCAGGCGACGCAGGTGGGTGCCGCCGAGGTGCGGGCGCTGCTCGGCTCCTATCTTGGCGCCGGCGAGCCGATCGACGTGGTGGTGTTCTCGGCGCCGCAGCTGAGCCTGATGGAAATGCAGAGTCTCGCGCAACTGCTTGACGGTAAACGGGTAAAAGTGCCGCTGCTGGCGGTCACCAGTCCGCAGGTGAAGCCGGATGCCGACCGGATGGGGCTGACCGCGCGGATCGAGGCCGCCGGCGGCACGGTGCTGGCCGGCATGTGCTTCTACCAGAGCTACGCCCGCGAACTGGCCGCGGCCAATGGCTGGCGCAACCTGGCGACACCCTCGGCCAAGCTGTCCAACATCATCGGCGGCTACGGCTACCGGCCGGTGCTGCTGTCGGCGGAAGCCTGCGTGGCGGCGGCATGTTCGGGGAAACTGGTATGAACAACAACGTGTTCACCGCCACGGCGGCGATGGGCGGCAAGGTGCGCGGCATCGCGGTGGTGGGGCGCGACGGGTTCTCCGCCCGCTACGATCTCGACCGCATCGCCGGGGTGTTCTCGCGGCCGGAGCACAAGCTGGCCGGGCGTTCCTATGTCGGCGTGGTGCTGGTGCTGGACCGCGCCAAGGGCGGCGTCGCCACCGCCTGGATGCTGCACGAGATGGCGGCGCGCGGCATCGTGCCGGCGGCGCTGGTGTTCAACACGGTGAACCCGATCATGGTGCAGGGCGCGGCCCTGGCCGGCAGCACGATGATGTCGGGCTTTGCTGTCGACATCACCGCGGCGATCCCGAACGGGGCGACGGTGGAGGTGGACCCGACCGCCGAGCCGCCGGTGCTGCGCGTTATAGCGTAATATCAGCCGGATACCCGGGGACCGGCAAAACTCACTCCCACTCGATCGTCCCAGGTGGCTTGCTGGTGATGTCGTAGGTGACCCGGTTGATGCCGCGCACTTCGTTGACGATGCGGCCGGCGACACGCGCCAGGAAGCCCATGTCGAACGGATAGAACTCGGCGGTCATGCCATCGGTGCTGGTCACCGCCCGCAGCGCGCAGGCCATGTCGTAAGTGCGGCCGTCGCCCATCACGCCGACGGTGCGCACCGGCAGCAGCACCGCGAAGGCCTGCCAGATGGTGTCGTAGAGGCCGGCGGCGCGGATTTCCTCCAGGTAGATGCTGTCCACCCGGCGCAGCAGATCGGCCTTCTCGGCGGTGACCGCGCCGGGAATGCGGATGGCCAGGCCGGGGCCGGGGAACGGGTGGCGGCCGACGATCGCCTCGGGGATGTCCAGTTCGCGGCCGAGCACCCGCACCTCGTCCTTGAACAATTCGCGCAGCGGTTCGATCAACTGCATGCGCATGCGCTCGGGCAGGCCGCCGACATTGTGGTGGCTCTTGATGGTGACACTGGGGCCGCCGGTGAAGCTGACGCTTTCGATCACGTCCGGGTAGAGCGTGCCCTGGGCGAGGAAGTCGGCGCCGCCGAGTTTTTTCGCCTCCTCCTCGAACACCTCGATGAACAGCCGGCCGATGGTCTTGCGCTTGATTTCGGGGTCGGTGACGCCCTCCAGCGCGGTGAGGAACATTTCCGAGGCATCGCGGTGCACCAGGCGGATGTTGAAGCGATCGCGGAAGGTGGTGACCACCTCTTCGGATTCGCCGGCGCGCATCAGGCCGTGATCGACATAGATGCAGGTGAGCTGGTCGCCGATCGCCTCGTGGATCAGCACCGCGGCGACCGAGGAGTCGACGCCGCCGGACAGGCCGCAGATCACCCGGCCGCTGCCGACCTGGGCACGGATGCGGGCGATCTGGGTGTCGCGGAAGCCGCCCATGGTCCAGTCGCTGCGGCAGCCGGCGACGCCGCGGACGAAATTGGCCAGCAACTGCGCGCCATGCGGGGTGTGCACCACCTCGGGGTGGAACATCAGGCCGTAGAAGCGGCGGGCGTCGTCGGCGAAGGCGGCGAATGGCGCGCCCTCGCTGGTGCCGACGGCGCGGAAGCCCGGCGGCAGGCGGATCACCCGGTCGCCGTGGCTCATCCACACCTGCTCGCGGCCGCCCTGCTGCCAGACGCCGTGGAACAGCGCGCAATCATCTTTGACATCGACGAAGGCGCGGCCGAATTCGCGGTGGTCGGAGCTTTCCACCGCGCCGCCGAGCTGGGCGCACATCGCCATCTGCCCGTAGCAGATGCCGAGCACCGGCACGCCGCTCTCGAAGACGATCTGCGGCGCCCTGGGGCTGTCGCCATCCGGCACGCTGGCCGGGCCGCCGGACAGGATGATGGCGCGCGGGGCGAAGGCGGCGATGCGGGCCGGGTCGGCGTTGAACGGCCAGATTTCGCAATAGACCCCGGCCTCGCGCACCCGGCGGGCGATCAGCTGGGTGACCTGGCTGCCGAAATCGAGGATCAGCACCCGGTCGCCGGGGGGAGATGCGGGAGAGATCGGAGAATCGGCCATGCCGGGCACCCTGTCATTCGCGGTGCGGGGTCTTGCAGCACGAAGCCCGCCACGCCGCAAGCCGCGATTGCGCAAGGCTGGTCAGGGGGCTGCGGGCAAGGCCGCCGCTACGGATGCAGCGGTACGGTCACCAGCCGCAGTCCGCCGGCGGCCAGCACCGCGAACAGGACCTGGGTGCGGCCGGCCTGGCGCGCCGCGGCGATCTGCGCCCGCACGTCATCCGGCTGCAGGACGCTGCTCCATTGGGTGCGGGCGATCACGTCGCCGGCCGCCAGCCCGCGCCCGGCGGCCGGGCTGTCGGCGGTGATGCCGGCCACCACCACGCCGGTGACATCGGCCGGGAGGGCAAGTTTCTGCCGCGTGCTGGCATCGAGTGGCGCCAGTTGCAGGCCGAGGTCGGCGCTTGCCGCCACTGGCGGGGCGGGTGGCGCGGCATGGCCCGGCGGTTCCGCCGCCTCGCCGACCACGACCTGAATGTCGAGCGCGGCGCCGGCGCGCAGCAGCGCCATATCCAGCCTGGTTCCGGGCAGGGTGGTGCTGACCAGGCGGTACAGGCTGCGCGGGATGTCGATCGGCTGGTCGCCGAGCCGGAGGATGATGTCGCCCGGCTGCATGCCGGCGTGGCCGGCCGGTGTCTGCGGCGGTACCGCGGTGACCACGGCGCCCTGGGGGGTTGGCAGGCCGAGGCTGGCGGCAATCGCCGGGGTGATCGCCGCCACCCGGATGCCGAGCCATCCTTCGCGCAGCCGGCCATACTGGCGGAAGCGTTGCACCACGAAGCGTACCGTGTCGGCTGGCAGTGCCAGGCCGATGCCGATCGATCCGCTCTCGCCCTTGGGTGTCAGCAGCCCGGTGGTGACGCCGATCACCTTGCCTTGCAGGTCGAACAGCGGGCCGCCGGAATTGCCGTGGTTGAGGGCGGCATCGGTCTGGATGAAATCGTCATGCGGCGTGGTGTGAACATCGCGGCCGACGGCGCTGACGATGCCCGATGAGACCGACAGGCCGATGCCGAGCGGGTTGCCGATGGCGATCACCGCGTCGCCGGGGCGCAGGCGGCCGCTGTCGCCCCAGGTGATCGCCGGCAGCTTCCGCCCGGCATCGACATGGATGATCGCGAGGTCGATCGGCGCGCGGTAGACCAGCCGGGCCGGCAGCACCGTGCCGTCAGCGAAGCGGACGCGGATGGCGCTGGCTTTGTCGACCACATGGCCGTTGGTGAGGATGGTGCCGTCGGCGTCGATGACGAAGCCGCTGGCGTGCTCGCGCTTATCGGCCGCGGGATTGCTGGCGGTCGGCGCCGGCACGTCGATATCGATCGCCACCACGCTGGGCAGCAGCCGCGCTACCAGGGCGGGGTCGTCGAAACCGCCGCCGGCCTGCGCCGGGAGTGCGGCGGTCAGTTGGACGAGCAGGGCCAGGGCGAGGCAGCGAGCCAGTCTGAAGGGCATTGGGGCGGCTCCTGCACGCACGGAGAAGGGGCGTCCGCTCCGCTGCGGCAGTCTAGCGCATCTGCGCCATGCCGGCAGCATCGCGCGGCGTCAACCGGCGTGCGTAGCGATCAGGCCGGGCGGCCGGCAGCGCCACGGTCACGAGCGGCGCAGCATGAAGTCGCGGCCGACCAGCTTGTAGCCGAGCAGCACGATGGCGATGGTCGCGGCCAGCAGCACGAAGCCGAGCGCGGCCAGCGTCTCGAAGCTGCCGTTCTCGCTGAGATCGAGCATCATCACCGAGATCACCCGGGTCTGGCCGCTGACCAGGAACAGCGCGGTGCTCAGTTCGCGGGCGGCCGGGATGAACACCAGCAGCCAGGAGCCGACCAGGTTGGTCTTCAGCAGCGGCACCACCACCTGTGCCAGCGCCCGAAGCCGGCCGCCGCCGAGGATACGGACCGCGTCCTCCATCTCCGGGTTCAGCGAGCGCACGCCGGCGGCGGCGTTGACATAGGCGACCGGCAGGAAGCGGGTGGTGTAGCCGATGATCAGGATCGCCGCGGTGCCGTACAGCGCGATCGGCGGCGGCGCGTAGGTGGCGTAGAAGGCGACGCCCAGCACGATGCCGGGGATCACCAGCGGCGCCATGCACAGCAGGGTGAGGATGCCGCGGTCGCGCACCATCCGCCGGGTGACGATATAGGCAATCACCAGCGCCAGCACGACCGCGGCACAGGCCGCGGCGGCGGAATAGCCAAAGGTGCGGATGATTGTGTTGCGGGAATTCGCCTCGAACAGCACGGCGGCGAAATTATCCAGCGTGAGGTTGGCCCAGGACAGCCCCAGCCCCCAGGCCTGGCTGAACGCCGCCTGCGCCAGTGCCGCATAGGGCAGGATCACCGCCAGCCCGACCACGAACAGCGCGTAGCCGAGCACCAGCCAGCGATAGCCGCCCAGCGGGGTGAAGGTTCGGGTGCCGCCCTTGCCGGTCAGCGCCACGTAACCCTTGCGGCCCAGCACCAGGCGCTGCATCGAGAACATCGCCAGGGTGATGACGATCAGCGGAATCGCGTAGGCCGCCGCCGCCTCGGCGCGGATCGGGGTTTCGAAGAACTGCCACAGCACCAGCGTCATCACCGGAATGCGCGACGGCAGGGCGATGATCGCCGGGGTGCCGAACAGTGCCACGGTGTCGAGAAAGACGATGATCGCGCCGCCGATGATCGCCGGCAGCACCAGCGGCAGGGTGATGCGCCGGATGGTGCGTAACCAGCCGGCGCCGAGGATGCTGGCCGCCTCCTCCATCTCGGAGGACACCAGGTCGAGTGCTGCCGCGGTGAACACGAAGATATAGGGAAAGGCGTAGAGTGCGGTGACCAGCACCAGGCCGCTGAAGCTGTAAATGTTCATGAAGCCAGCGCTGCTGCCGGTCAGCGCCATCCACATCTTGTTCAGCCAGCCGGCATTCGGGCCGCCGAGCAGAATCCAGCCGATTGCCCCCAGGTACGAGGGGGTGATGAAGGCGCCGATGATCAGCGCCCGGATCAGCCCCTTGCACGGCATGTTGGTGCGCGAGATGCCCCAGGCGATCGGCACCGCGAACACCGCCGACAGGATGGTGACTTCCAGCGCGTAGAGCAGCGAGTTGCCGACCGCGGCGACGTTGCGCTCCCGCCCCCAGGCGACGGCGTAGTTGTGCAGGGTGAAGCCGCCGGTGCCGGTGGCCTGGAAGCTGGACACCAGCAGCCGGATGACCGGGGCGGCGATCAGGAACACCAGCACCAACGTCGCCAACCCGAACACCACGGTGGCGGGTTGCAGCCGGCGCCGCTGCACAACGAACGGCTGGCGTGACGGCGACGCGGGCGTGGCGCTCATGACAGGCGGCGGTCCGGCTGGGTGCGGATCAGCCGTTGAACAGGTCGCGCCACTTGTCGCGCAGCCCCGGCAGTTCCTTTTCGATATTTTCCAGCGTCGGCTGGAACAGGGTCAGATCGGCCAGCGATTTGGCGCCCTTCGGCGGCGGCACGTCGGTGCGCAGCGGCTGCTCGTAATTATCGGTGAGGATCTTCGAGTATTCCGGCCCGGCCATGAAATCGATCAACAGCTTGGCCGCGTTCGGGCTGGGCGAGCCCTTGATGATCGCCGCCGGCGACAGGTCGGCCAGCGAGAACGAGGTGGGGTAGTTGACCACCAGCGGGTTGCCCTTGGCGGCGCTGCGCAAAGCGGTGGCGGCGCTGCAGATTGCCACCGAGCGCTCGCCGCTGTTCAGCACCGCCACCGCGTCGTCGATCGAGCGGCCAACCAGCGGGTTGAGCTTGTTCAGCTTCTCGAAGAAGCCCCAACCGTATTTCTCGGCCATACCCACGGTCCACACCCCCACCAGGCCGCTGTAGTTCGGGCTGCCGAAGGAGATCTTGTTCTTCCATTTCGGGTCGGTGAGGTCGGGCCAGTCCTTCGGCGAATCCGCCGCCGAGACCTGCTTGGAGTTGTACAGCAGCGTTACCAGTCCGACCCAGCCGGGGCGGTAGTAGCCGCCACCGTTGAAGTCGCGGATCGACGGCACCAGCCCGGCCGCGTTCGGCGGGGTGTATTTGACCAACTTGTCCTTGGCGATCAGGTCGCTCATGTGCGCGGCGTCGGTGCTGCTGAACACGTCGGCCTGCACCGAGCCGGCGTTGAGGTCCTGCATCAGGCGCTGGAATGCGACCTGCGAGGTGGTCTTGGTGCCCGCCATGCTGATGCCTGGGTATTTGGCGGTGAACGCGCGGCCGACGGCATCGACCATCGGCTGGTCCAGGTAGCCGGAATACCAGGTGACCTTGGCTTCCTTCTTCGCCGCCTCGTAGAGCTTGGCCTGGTCGTCGGCCGCCGATGCCGCTGGTGCGGCGATCGCGCCCGCGCCCAATGCCATCATTCCCGTCGTTACCGCCCGCCTGGTGATCTGCATCGCGTACTCTCCCTGTTGCGGACTCAGCCCCACGGCACCGGCTGTCGGCCAGGTCGCGAACCTCCCGCTGTTTTTTGGCGCACCTGTTCCGCCTGCGCGGCGGTGCGTTGAGTCGACTATCGCAAGCAGGCTACAGCAGCAAAGGGCGCAGCCGCAATACCGGGTGGCCCGGCCAAATCAATGCCCCAGCATCTGCGACAGGAACGCCCGTGTCCGCTCATGCTTCGGCGCGGTGAAGAAGCTCTCCGGGTCGGCCTGCTCGATGATCTGGCCCTCATTGATGAACACCACCCGGTCGGCGATCTTGCGCGCGAAGCCCATCTCGTGGGTGACGCAGATCATCGTCATCCCCTCGCTGGCCAGGTCGAACATCACGTCCAGCACCTCGCTGACCACTTCCGGGTCGAGTGCGGAGGTCGGCTCGTCGAACAGCATCAGCCGCGGCTTCATGCACAGCGCCCGGGCGATCGCCACCCGCTGCTGCTGGCCGCCGGACAACTGGGACGGGTACTTGTCCGCCTGATCGCCCACCCGCACCCGCGCCAGCAGCGCCAGCGCCTCCGCCTCGGCCTGGGCGCGCGGCAGCTTGCGCACGATCATCGGTGCCAAGGTGCAGTTCTCCAACACCGTCAGATGCGGGAACAGGTTGAACGACTGGAACACCATGCCGACCTCGCGGCGGATCCGGTCGACATTGCCCGGCGTTTCGTCGAGCGTCACTCCGTCCACCACGATGCTGCCGGCGCCCGAGCGCTCCAGCCGGTTGATGCAGCGGATCAGCGTCGATTTGCCCGAGCCGGACGGCCCGCAGATCACGATCCGCTCGCCCAGCGCCACCGACAGTTCGACATCCTTCAGCGCCTGATAGGCGCCATACCACTTGCCCAGGCCGTCGATGCGCACCACCTCGCGGCCCGGTTCGGCTTTCGCCGCGGCCGCCGCTGCATCAGGTGCCGCCAATACCGCCGCCGGCACCAGGGGGCGCGGCCGCCGGCTGCGCCGGCTCGGGCGGCCGATCCTGAACGTCGCCTCGGTCCATTGCACCAGCCAGGTGGCAGGGTAGCTGATCGCCAGATAGATCAGCGCCACCAGCGTGAAGACCTCGAAATGCTTGTAGGTGGTCGCCGCCAGCAACTGGCCGGCGCGCATCAGTTCGTTGAGCGCCACCACCGAGACCAGCGCCGAATCCTTGAACAATGCGATGAAGTAGTTGCCGGCTGCCGGGATCACGATGCGGATCGCCTGCGGCAGCACGATGCGGGTCATCGTCTCGCGCCCCGGCAGCCCCAACGACCAGGCCGCCTCGCGCTGGCCGCCCGGCACCGCCTCAATGCCGGAGCGGAACACCTCGCTGAGATAGGCGGCGTAGTTGAGGCTGAGCGCGATAACACCGGCAGTGAACGAATCCAACTCGATCCCGGCCAGCGGCAGCACGTAGTAGATGTAGAAAATCTGCAGCAGCAGCGGTGTGCCGCGCATCAGGTCGACGAATAGCGTCGCCGGCCAGGACAGCGGTCGGAACCGCACGGTGCGCACGATCGCGATCAACAGCCCGAGCACCATCGCGATGGCGATCGAGATGAAGGTCAGCTCGATGGTGGTCACCGCCGCCAGCAGCAGGGTCGGCATGAATTCGCGGATATCGGCGAGAGAGAAACCCATGCTGCCTCGATCGCTTGCGGTCGGTGTGGGCGGTTATCGCAAGAAGGCCCGGCTGCTGCAGCCGGGCCTTCCGCTTGGCAGAGCCGCCGGTGGAATCAGGTTCCGGCGTGGCGGTTGTTTTCGTTCAGGCCCCATTTCTGCAGGATCTTGAGGTCGGTGCCATCCGCCTTGATCTGCGCCAGCGCCCAGTTGATCGCCTCGCGCAGCGAGCCCTCGTCCTTGCGGAAGCCGGAGCCGATCACCCCGATCTCCTTCGGCTTGTAGTCGGCCACCATCTCGAACCCCGCCGCATAGGCCGGGTTCTTGGTCAGCGCGAAGCCGGCCACCGGCGCATCAATGATGCCGGCGTCCAGCCGCCCGATGGTCATGTCCTGCATCATCGTGGCCATGGTCGGGTAGCTCTTCACGGTCACGCCCGGGATGGCGTTCAGCCAATCAAGATACACGGTGCCGAGCTGGCTGCCGGCAGTGTGGCCCTTGAGGTCGTCCATCGTGTGCAGCTTCAGCGGATTGCCCTTCTTGACCAGCATCGCTTCGCCGTACTGGTACCAGCCATCCGAGAAATCGATCACCTTCTTGCGCTTGTCGGTGATGTACATGGCATCGGCGATCATATCCATGCGCCCGGCCAGCAGCCCCGGGATCAGGCCCTCGAAGTCGATCTGCTTCACGCTGTGGTTGGGAATGCCCAGCTTCTCCAGCATCGCCAGCAGCATCTCGGCGTCGATACCGACGATCTGGTGGGTCTTTTCGTCCAGAAACGCGTAGGGCTGGTCGTTGGACGTGCCGAAGGCCAGCGTCTTGGCAGCCTTCACGCGCGCGAAGCTGTCATCCTTGGCGGTAATCGTCGGCCCGCCGGCAGCGAAGGCGCCGCGCGGCAGCAGTGCCGCCCCGGCGGTTGCGGCGGCCATCGCCAGCACGGCGCGGCGCCGATGATGTGAACGAAGCATGGCTTCCCCTTTTTGTCTTTTTATTTCAAACTGTTACTCAGCCACAGGCGATCGCGGAAGTCAACCCTGTACGCGCCCCGCGCACCGGCGCCGCGTCACAATGCAGGCGTTCTCCGCGCCGGGCAACAATCTTGCCGTTGCAACGGGCGCCAATAGTTACTATTATTATGGTAGTCATCATTGGAATTCCCCATGCAACGCACCAGCTTCGGCGCCATGCCCTGCCCCATCGCCCGCGGCCTGGAACGGGTCGGCGAGTGGTGGTCGATGCTGATCCTGCGCGATGCCTTCGCCGGCATCACCCGCTTCGACGCGCTGCAAAAGAGCCTCGGCATCGCACCGGCCATGCTCACCCGCCGGCTGGACTCGCTGGTCGAGGCCGGGCTGCTGGAACGGCACCTGTATTGCGAGAAGCCGCCCCGCCACGAATACCGCCTCACCCAGCGCGGCGTCGATTTCCGCCCGGTGCTGATCGCCATGCTGGCCTGGGGCAACAAGCATTTCGCCCCCGAGGGCGCCTCCATCCGCCTGGTCGACGCCGCCACCATGGAGGAGGTCGAGCCGGTGCTGGTCGACCGCCGCACCCTGCGCCCGATCCTGTCGGACGCGTTCCGCCTCGCGCCCGGCCCGGCCGCCACGCCCGCCACCCGCGCCCGCCTCGCCCGCAGCGGCGGCGCCATCCTGCCCGCCACCCTGCCGGAGCAGGACGCATGACCGCGCTCACAGCCACCATCCCCGCCGCCCCGCTCAACGCAACGCTTGCTACCGCAATGAGCCCGCGCACGCACCAACTGCTGCACGGCCCCATCGTGCCGACGCTGCTGCGCCTTGCCTGGCCGAACATGCTGGTGATGCTGGCCCAGTCCTCCACCGGCCTGATCGAAACCTGGTGGGTCTCCCGCCTCGGCACCGACGCGCTGGCCGGCATGGCGCTGGTGTTCCCCGGCCTGATGATGATGCAGATGCTGTCCGGCGGCTCGCTCGGCGGCGGCATCAGTTCGGCGATCGCCCGCGCGCTGGGCGGCGGCCGGCGCGACGACGCCGACGCGCTGGTGATCCATGCGTTGTTGATCAACCTGGCACTCGGCGTCATCGCCTCGGTGGCGTTCCTGGTGTTCGGCCGGCCGATCTACCGGCTGATGGGCGGCCAGGGCGCCTCGCTGGACGCCGCGATAGCCTATTCCAACGTGGTGTTCGGCTTCAACGTGCTGATCTGGCTGATGAACGCGCTGGCCAGCAGCATCCGCGGCACCGGCAACATGCTGGTCCCCTCGCTCGGCGTCTGCGCCGGGGTGGTGGTGCTGGTCCCGCTGTCGCCGCTGCTGATCTTCGGCATCGGCCCGTTCCCGGCCCTCGGCATCGCCGGCGGCGGTGCGGCGATCGTGGTCTCCACCCTGCTCACCATCGCCGTGCTGCTCTGGCACCTGTACTCCCGCCACAGCATCGTGCGGTTGCGCCGGGCGCGGCTGCAATGGCGGATGTTCGCCGATATCCTGCGGGTCGGCGGGGTTGCCGCGATCAGCACCCTCCAGACCTCGCTGATCGTCGTGCTCACCACCGCGATCGTCGGCGCCGCCGCCGGGCCCGATGCGCTGGCCGGCTACGGCACCGGCGCGCGGCTGGAATATCTGCTGATCCCGCTGGTGTTCGGCCTCGGCGCGCCGCTGGTCGCTTTGGTCGGCACCAATATCGGCGCCGGCCAGGAGCAGCGGGCGTTGCGCGCGGCGCTGATCGGCGGCGCCCTGGCGTTCGCGATCACAGAGGCGGTCGGGCTGGCCGGCGCGATCTGGCCGCAGGCCTGGCTTGGCCTGTTCGGCCACGACCCGCGCATGCTGGCCACCGGCGTCGCCTATTTGCGCGCGGTCGGCCCGGCCTACGGCTTCTTCGGCCTCGGCCTGGCGCTGTATTTCGCCTCGCAGGGCGCCGGCCGGCTGCTCTGGCCGTTGGTCGCCGGCACGCTGCGGCTGATCGTCGCGATCGGCGGCGCCTGGCTGGCGCTGCGCCTCACCGGTTCACTCGGCTGGGCGTTCGCAGCACTGGCCGCCGCGATGCTGTGCTACGGCGCCATCATCACCGCCGCCGTCGCCTCCGGCGCCTGGTTTCGCCGCCGCCCGGCCTGATCTGGACGCCTCGCCCGGCCTGTCGTAGCGTTTCGGCAAGTAACCTGACAGGCCAGGAACCGCCATGCCCGATTCGCCTCTCGTCCGTCTGGAACGACATGGCCCGATCGGTGTCATTACGGTCGACAACCCGCCGGTCAACGCGCTGAGCCCCGGCGTGCCGGAAGGCATCATCGCCTGCCTTGCCGAGGCCAATGCCGACCGCGCGCTCACCGCCATGGTGCTGATCGGCGCCGGGCGCGCCTTCATCGCCGGCGCCGATATCCGCCAGTTCGGCCAAGGCCGCGTCCGCCCACCGATCGGCAGCCGCAGCACCGACCTGCTGGACCGCAGCGGCAAGCCGGTGGTCGCCGCGATCCGCGGGTTCGCGCTCGGCGGCGGGCTGGAGAACGCGCTCGGGTGCCACTACCGCATCGCCACACGCTCGGCCAAGATCGGCCTGCCAGAGGTGTTGATCGGCATCCTGCCGGGCGCCGGCGGTACCCAGCGCCTGCCGCGGCTGGTCGGCCCCAGGGCGGCGCTGGAGATGATCGTCTCCGGACGCCACCTGCCGGCCGAGGAAGCCCACACACTCGGCATCCTCGACGCGGTGATCGACGACAGCGCCGACCTGCAGGCCGCAGCCATCGCCTTCGCCACAAGCATCGCCGCGGCCCGCCCGCTGCCCCGCATCAGCGCCGATGACAGCAAGCTGGCCGAAGCCAAAACCGACCCCGGCATGTTCGACGCGATGCGCCAGCAGATCGCCCGCCGCGCCCGCAACCAGAAGGCCCCGTACAACTGCATCCTGGCCGTCGAGGCCGCCTGCACCCTGCCCTTTCCCGAAGGCCTGGCCCGCGAGAGCGCGCTGTTCCAGCAGCTGGAAAACGCGCCCGAGGCCCAGGCGCTGCGCTACGCCTTCTTCGCCGAGCGCCAGGCCGCTCGCGTGCCCTATGTCAGCAAGCAAACCCCGATCCGCGTCGTCGCCACCGCCGCCGTGGTCGGCGCCGGCACCATGGGCGGCGGCATCGCCATGTGCTTCGCCGATGCCGGCATCCCGGTCCGCATCCTGGAAGCCTCGCCCGAGGCGATGGCGCGCGGCCTCAAGCGTATCCGCGACAACTACGCCACCTCGGTCAAACGCGGCAGCCTCAAACCCGACGAGATGCAGGCCCGCCTCGCCCGCATCACCGCGGTCGACAGCTACCCCGCTATCGCCGACGCTGACGTGGTGATCGAGGCGATCTTCGAGGAAATGGCCCCGAAAAAACAGGTTTTCGCGCAACTCGACGCTGCGATGAAACCCGGCGCGCTGCTGCTCAGCAACACCTCGGCGCTCGACATCGACGAAATCGCCACCGCCACCAGCCGCGCCGCCGACGTCGCCGGCGCGCATTTCTTCTCGCCGGCCAATGTGATGAAGCTGCTGGAAGTGGTGCGTGGCGCGCAAACCTCGCCCGAGACCATCGCCTCGGTGATGCAGCTCGGCCGCCGGCTGGCCAAGGTCGCCGTCGCCTGCGGCAATTGCGACGGCTTCGTCGCCAACCGCTCGCGCGCCCCGTTCAGCGCCGAGATGAGCATCCTGCTGGAGGAAGGCGCGCTGCCCGAGCAGGTCGACGCGGTGATGCTCGAATTCGGCTACCCGATGGGTCCGTTCGCGGTCGGCGACCTCGCCGGCCTCGATATCGGCGCCGCCGGCCGCCGCCGCCGCGCCGCCGCCGACCCCAATTACCGCAAGCAGCCGATCGCCGACCGGCTGGTGGAAATGGGCCGCTTCGGCCAGAAGACCGGCGCCGGCTGGTACCGCTACGACCAGGGCGACCGCACCCCGCACCCCGACCCGGTGGTCGCCGAGGTGATCCGCGAGATCGCCGCCAGCCTCGGCAACCCGCCGCACCGCTTCACCGACGACGAAATCCTCCGCCGGCTGCTGTTCGCCTCGGTCAACGAAGCCTGCAAGATCCTGGAGGAAGGCATCGCCCACCGCGCCAGCGATATCGACATCATGTGGCTGTACGGCTTCGGCTTCCCACGCTACCGCGGCGGCCTGATGTTCTGGGCCGACAGCATCGGCCCGCGCGCCGTCTACGACCAGATCGCCGCCTGGCACCAGCACTACGGCGCGCGCTGGGCACCCTCGGCCCTGCTGCGCCGCCTTGCCGAAACGGGGACCGCGTTTCGCGACGCCAGCTGAGGCTGGGGCGCTGCCCCCGACCCCCGCCAGGGGTCGAGCCCCCGGGCCCCCTTTTACCGAACTCTGCATCAGATTGATAACTGTCGTCGTCGCGGTGGCTTCCTCCGGGGTTTGAGACTTGAGACCAGCGGCGTGAAGTAGGTTCGGCAAGTCGCCGACCAGTTCGATGCCAGGCGGGTCATCTGGGTCGGTCGGTGGGCTGATAATGACCTTGTCAATGAGAACGCGTCCGGCTTCGCGGGCTTCGGCGTGGTCGGGCCCGGCCAGCGCCTCACTCATATGAGCCAACTTGGCACAGCAGACGGCCGCCATGTCGGTTGGGATCGACGGCGCTTCAGGAACCGGCATGGCGAGGGCGGCCGCCAGTTCGGTGCGACGGGTTTCCAGATCGCCGAGCCGTCGGGTGATGTCGGGCGCGCGGATAGCGTCAGCGAGGGCGTCGATGAGGTTGGCGATCCGACGATCTACGGTGTCGAGTTCGCGCCGCTGCTCGGCCGGGTTTCCGCCGGCCAGGACGATCTGCTCGTGCCAGGCCTCGGCGAAGGCGGCGGCGAAGCTCGCCAGCAGTTCCGGTTGTAAAATCGCCTGCAATAGTGGCCCCCTGAGTGGGGTTTTTCGCGTCCAAAAGTGACCCCTCTGACGCTGGCTGTGT
>JBEPTZ010000063.1:0-24665 GCA_041691815.1 Rhodospirillales bacterium
TCCCCGGCGCCCGCCGCGCCGGCGGCCGCACCGGCCCCGGCCGCCGCGGCGCTGCCGTCGATCGCGCCGTTCCTGGCCACCGGCGACGTTGCGGCGGGCGCCAAGACCGCCAAGACCCAGTGCGCGGTGTGCCACAGCTTTGCCAAGGACGGAAAGAACGGCGTCGGCCCGCATCTGTGGGACGTGATGACCCGCGGCCATGCCGAACTGGCAAACTTCAACTATTCGCCGGCGCTGAAGGCGAAGAAGGGCCCGTGGACCTATGACGACCTGAACGAGTGGCTGTACAAGCCCGCGCAATACGCGCCCGGCACCCGCATGGCGTTCGCCGGCATCAGGAAGGAGCAGGATCGGGCCAACGTGATCCTCTACCTGCGCTCGCTGTCGGATAACCCGCCGCCGCTGCCGGGCGCCGCTGCCGCGCCGGCTGCCGCGCCCGCCCCGGCGAAGAACTAGGCGCCTGGGCGGAGGCGCCCGCGCCATGGACGCCGCGACAATGGACGGGCTGATCCGCGCCGCCGAGGCCGCCGCCGACGTGGCCGGCGCGGTGATCCGGCCGTTCTTCCGCGCCGGGGTTGCCGCCGACCTCAAGAGCGACGCCAGCCCGGTGACCATCGCCGACCGCAGCGCCGAACTGGCATTGCGCGCGGTGCTGTCGCAGCGCTTCCCCGCGCACGGCATCCTGGGCGAGGAATTCCCGCCGCATAACCCCGAAGCCAGGCTGCGCTGGGTGCTGGACCCGATCGACGGCACCCGCGCCTTCATCACCGGGCGGCCGGTGTTCGGCACGCTGATCGCGCTGCTGGACGGCGATACCCCGATCCTGGGCGTGATCGACCAGTGCGTGACCGGCGAACGCTGGATCGGCGCCGCTGGCCGGAAGACGGTATTTCGCGGGCCGTTCGGCGGCGTCGCCGGCTGCCGGCCCTGCGCCACGCTGGCCGAAGCCGAACTGGGCTGCACCAGCCCGGAGATGCTCGGCGCCGCCGATATCGCCGGCTGGCAGCGGCTGCACCAGGCGGCGCGGCGCACCAGCTATGGCGGCGACTGCTACGCCTATGGGCTGGTGGCACTGGGCCAGATCGACGTGGTGGCCGAGGCCGGCATGAGTCTGTGGGACTGGGCAGCGCTGGTGCCGGTGATCGAAGGCAGCGGCGGCAGCCTGACCGACTGGCATGGGCAGCCACTGCGGCCGGATAGCGATGGGCATACCCTGGCAGTGGGGGATGCACGGCTGCTGGCGCCGGCGATTGGGCTGCTCAGAGGGTAGGAAGTCTTCTTTTTGTGAACAAAAAGAAGCAAAAAAACTTTCTATCCATTGGAGTGTACGGGGTCTCCGCCGCTCCGCTGGTGCAAGGCGGATAAAAGTTTTTTGGTTCTTTTTTGCAAAAAAGAACTGCTTCCTTTCCCTGCCCCGCAGCCTTGCGATAATGGTATTGGCAATGGGGAGAGGCTGATGCGGATTTGGATTGGCGGTTTGTTGATGGCGTTGCTGCTGGTGGCGCCGGGTCTGGCGCAGCCGCGCGGTGACGCGTTGTCGCTGATGGCGGCGCCGGCGCTGCCGGTGGGGTTCGCGCAGTTTCCCTATGTCAATCCGGACGCGCCGAAGGGTGGCAGCGTGACGCTGAGCACGGTTGGCACGTTTGACAGTTTCAATCCGTTCATCGTGCGCGGCAGTGCGGCCAGCGGCATCAGCCAGGTGTGGGACACGCTGATGCGCGCCAATGCCGACGAGGCGGAGGCGATGTATTGCCATCTTTGCCAGAGTGTCGCGGTGGCGGCGGATGGCATGTCGGTGAGCTTCGTGCTGCGGCCGGAGGCGCGGTTCAACGATGGCACGCCGGTGACCGCCGAGGATGTCGTCTGGACGTTCAATACGCTGCGCAAGGACGGAAGGCCGAATTACGCGCAATATTACAGCGGCGTGGAGCGGGTGACGGTGGATGGCGAGCGGCAGGTGACGTTCCACTTCAAGACCGCCGGCAACCGGGAATTGCCGATGATCCTGGGGCAGTTGGCGGTTTTGCCGGAGCATTGGTGGAAGGGGCGCGATTTCTCCAAGCCGCTGGTCGATCGGCCGCTGGGCTCGGGGCCGTATCGGGTGGGGGAGTACGAGTTCGGGCGGCACCTGGTGCTGGAGCGGGTGGCGGATTACTGGGGCAAGGATTTGCCGACGGCGAAGGGCCTGGCCAATTTCGGGTCGATCCGCACCGAGTATTTCCGCGACGCGACGGTGGCGCTGGAGGCGTTCAAGGCCGGGCAGGTGGATTTCCGCAGCGAGCAGTCGTCGAAAGACTGGGCGACGGCGTATGATTTTCCCGCCGTGGCGCGCGGGCTGGTGAAGAAGGAGATGCTGCGGCATCGGCTGCCGACCGGGATGCAGGGGTTTGCGATGAACACCCGCCGGCCGCTGTTCAAGGATGTGCGGGTGCGGCATGCGCTGGCGCTGGCGTTCGATTTCGAGTGGGAGAACGCCAATCTGTTCTATGACGCCTATACCCGCACCGAGAGCTATTTCAGCAACAGCGACCTGGCATCGTCCGGGGTGCCGCAGGGGGCGGAACTGGCGCTGCTGGAGCCGTTTCGCGGCGAATTGCCGGCGGCCCTGTTCACCCAGCCGTTGAAGCTGCCGGTGACCGATGGGCGGGGGAATAATCGCGCCGAACTGACCGCCGCACTGGCGCTGCTGCGCGAGGCCGGCTGGCAGGTGCAGAACCGCAGGCTGGTGAACGCCGCGGGGCAGCCGTTCCAGTTCGAGATCCTGCTGTCGCAGGCGGCGTTCGAGCGGGTGGCGTTGCCCTATGTGCAGTGGCTGGGCCGGCTGGGGATTACCGCGCGGGTGCGCACGGTGGACCCGGCGCAGTATCAGCGGCAGTTGGACGATTATGATTACGACATGACGGTGACGGTGGTGCCGGAATCCGAAAGCCCGGGCAACGAGCAGATCGGCTTCTGGACCTGCGCCTCGGCGAAGCAGATCGGCGGCGAGAACCTGATGGGGGTGTGCAACCCGGTGGTGGACGCGCTGGTGGAAAAGCTGGTGAAGGCGCCGGATCGGGCGGCGCTGCTGGCCGCCGCGCACGCGCTGGACCGGGTGCTGCTGTGGGGCTGGTACGTGGTGCCGCAATGGCATCTGCAAGGGGTGCGGGTGGCGTACTGGGATCGATTCGGGCGGCCGTCGCAGCCGGTGCGGACCGGGCTGGCATTCGATTCGTGGTGGATCGACGCGAAACTGTCGGCGGCCACCGAGGCGGCACGGCGCGCCGGGAAGTGAGGGGCGCGGGAAGCAAGCAGTCCTTTTTTGGAAAAAAGGACCAAAAAACTTTTTATCCGCCTTGCAACTGCGGAGGGGTGGAGAGGGCGGAGTCTCCAAAACGGATAAAAAGTTTTTTTGCTTCTTTTTGTTCACAAAAAGAAGACCTTCCTTTCTGATGGGCTCTTATCTGATCCGCCGGCTTTTGCTGGTCATCCCGACATTGTTTGGCATCATCGCGATCAATTTCGCGGTGGTGCAGTTCGCGCCGGGTGGGCCGGTGGAGCAGATGATTGCCGAACTGCGTGGGCGGGGCGGCGACACCATGGGGCGGCTGACCGGCGGTGGCACTGCCGAGGTGGCGCCGGTGACGACCGAGGGGCCGTATCGCGGCGCGCGCGGGCTGGACCCGCACCTGGTGGCGCAGATCAACAAGATGTTCGGGTTCGACAAGCCGGCGGGCGAGCGGTTTTTGGATATGGTGGGGAATTATCTGCGGTTTGATTTCGGGCGCAGTTTTTTTCGCGACGACAGCGTGATCCATCTGATTGCCGAGAAGATGCCGGTTTCGATCTCGATCGGGTTGTGGTCGACGCTGCTGATCTATTTTGTCTCGATTCCGCTGGGTATTGCCAAGGCGGTGCGGGATGGCAGCCGGTTTGATCTTGCCACCTCGGCGGCGGTGCTGGTGGGGTATGCGGTGCCGGGGTTTCTGTTCGCGATTCTGCTGGTGGTGCTGTTTGCCGGCGGTAGCTTCGTGCAGTGGTTTCCGTTGCGCGGGCTGGTGAGTCCGGGTTCGGCGGGGTGGCCGTGGGCGGATCGGGCGCTGGATTATCTGTGGCACATGGTGCTGCCGACCCTGGCGCTGGTGGTGGGCGGGTTTGCCAGCCTGACGATGCTGACCAAGAACTGCTTTCTCGATGAAATCCGCAAGCAATACGTGGTGACCGCGCGGGCCAAGGGGGCGAGCGAGCGGCGGGTGATGTATCGGCACGTGTTTCGCAATGCGATGCTGTTGATCGTGGCGGGATTTCCTGCGGCGTTTATTTCGATGCTGTTCAGCTCGCAGTTGCTGATCGAGATCGTGTTCTCGCTGGATGGGCTGGGGCTGCTGGGGTTCGAGTCGGCGATCCGGCGGGATTATCCGGTGATGTTCGGGACGCTGTATATTTTCACGCTGCTGGGGCTGCTGCTGCAGATTATTGGCGACATGATGTATACGCTGGTCGATCCGCGGATCGATTTCGAGCGGCGGCAATAGCGGATGGCGATGTCGCCGCTCACCCGGCGTCGGCTCGGCGTGTTTCGCGCGCATCGGCGGGGCTACTGGTCGCTGTGGATCTTCATGGTGCTGTTCGTGCTGAGCCTGTTTGCCGAGTTCATCGCCAATGATCGGCCGCTGGTGGTGCGGTTCAATGAGCAGTGGTATTTTCCGGTGCTGCACGACTACAGCGAGGATACCTTCGGGGCGGAGTTTCTGCCGACCGAGGCGGATTATTCGGCGGTGGATGTGCAGGCGGCGATCGGCAAGCATGGCTGGATGTTGTGGCCGGCGATCCCCTATCATTACGATACGATCGTGCTGCATCTGCCTGGCTCGGCGCCCACCGCGCCCTCCTGGCAGAACCTGCTGGGCACCGATGACCAGGCGCGCGATGTACTGTCGCGGGTGATCTATGGGTTTCGCATCTCGGTGCTGTTCGGCTTCACGCTGACGATTATCGCGTCGGCGATCGGGATCGCGGCGGGGGCGATCCAGGGCTATCGCGGCGGGCTGACCGACCTTTTTTTCCAGCGGTTCATTGAGATCTGGAACGGGATGCCGCAACTGTATCTGCTGATCATCCTGGGCAGCGTGATTTCCCCAAGTTTCTGGATTTTGCTGGGGTTTTTGCTGCTGTTCTCGTGGATGGCGCTGACCGGGGTGGTGCGGGCGGAGTTTCTGCGCGGGCGCAACCTGGAGTATGTGCGGGCCGCGAAGGCGCTCGGCGTGTCCGATGTGGCGGTGATGTGGCGGCATATCCTGCCCAACGCGATGGTGGCGACGCTGACCTTCCTGCCGTTCACGCTGTCCGGCTCGGTGACCATCCTGGCCAGCCTGGACTTCCTCGGCTTCGGGCTGCCGCCGGGCTCGCCGTCGTTGGGCGAACTCGTGAGCCAGGCGAAGAACAACCTGCAGGCCCCCTGGCTCGGCATCACCGCCTTCCTGGTGCTGGGGGGCGTGCTGACGCTGCTGATCTTCATCGGCGAGGCAGTGCGCGACGCGTTTGATCCGCGGCGGATGCCATGAAGAGCAGGAAAGTGTTCTTTTTTGAGAAAGAAGAACCAAAAAATTTTTATCCGCCTTGCAACGGGGGAGGCGTGGAGACTCCGGAGTCTTCAATGGATGAAAAGTTTTTTTGCTTCTTTTTGTTCACAAAAAGAAGTGCTTCCTTGTGACGAACCTGGTCACCGCCGAAAACCTGAACATCGCCTTCGGCGCCCGCCACGTTGTCCGCGATGTCAGCTTCAGCATCGCGCCCGGTGAGGTGCTGGCGCTGGTGGGCGAGTCCGGTTCCGGCAAGTCGCTCACTGCGCTGTCGCTGTTGCAGCTGCTGCCGCCGGGGGCGGCCTGTTCGGGCAGTGTGGTGGTCGATGGCCAGGCGGTGATTGGCGCCTCCTGGCGCGCGTTGCGGCGGTTGCGGGGCGGCGTGGCCGGCATGGTGTTCCAGGAGCCGACCAGCAGCCTCAACCCGCTGACCCGGATTGGCGCGCAAGTGATGGAGGCGATGACCCTGCATCGCCGACTGCCGGCCGCCACCGCCCGGGCGCATGCGATCGAACTGCTGGACGAGGTCGGTTTTCCGGATGCGCGGCACCGGCTGGATGCATTTCCGCACCAGCTTTCCGGCGGCCAGCGGCAGCGGGTGATGATCGCGATTGCGCTGGCCAACGACCCCAAGCTGCTGATCGCCGATGAGCCGACCACGGCGCTGGATGTCACCATCCAGGCGCAGATTCTCAAGCTGCTGGCTGCCCGCAAGGCGGCGCGGGGCCTGGCGCTGCTGCTGATCAGCCATGATCTGTCGATCGTGCGCCGCTATGCCGACCGGGTTTGCGTGATGAAGGACGGGGTGATCGTCGAGACCGGGCCGGTGGCCAGCGTGTTTGCCAGCCCGGCGCATGAATATACCCGGATGCTGCTGGATGCCGAGCCGCGCGGCCGCCCGGCGCCGCTGGCGGAGGGGGCGGCCGAGGTGGTGCGCGCCGAGAATCTGCGGGTGTATTTCGCCATCACCAGCGGCCTGCTGCGCCGCACCACCGGGCATGTGCGGGCGGTGGACGATGTCAGCCTGCATGTGCGGGAGGGCGAGACGCTGGGGCTGGTGGGCGAATCCGGCTCCGGCAAGTCCACCCTCGGCTTCGCGCTGCTGCGGTTGCGTGAGGCCAAGGGGCGCATCGCGTTTCTCGGGCAGGACCTTGACGGCCTGGCCAAGCCGGCATTGCGGCGGCTGCGGGCCGGCATGCAGATCGTCTTCCAGGACCCGTTCGGCAGCCTGTCGCCGCGCATGGCGGTGGGCGAGATCGTCGCCGAAGGGCTCCGCGTGCATGAGCGCGGGTTGCCCGCGGCCGAGCGTGCGGCGCGGGTGGCCGAGGCGCTGGCGGCGGTGGAGCTGCCGGCCGACTGCGCCGTGCGCTACCCGCATGAGTTCAGCGGCGGCCAGCGCCAGCGCATCGCCATCGCGCGGGCGATGGTGCTGCGGCCGCGCTTCGTGGTGCTGGACGAGCCGACCAGCGCGCTCGACATGTCGGTGCAGGCGCAGATCGTGGTGCTGCTGCGCGAGCTGCAGCGGCAGCACGGGCTGGGCTACCTGTTCATCAGCCACGATCTCAAGGTGGTCCGCGCCATGGCGCATCGGGTGATGGTGCTGCGCGCTGGCCGGGTGGTGGAGGAGGGCTCGGCCGACGCGCTGTTCGCCAACCCGCGCGAGGATTACACCCGCGCGCTGATGGCCGCGGCATTCGACCTGGAGGCCGACGAGTCCGGCGTGGTGGCGACGTAGCGGCGGAAGATAAGGTTCACATGGAGGCGGGGAGGCGGGGAGAAGCAAGACCAACCCGGGGGGCGCTGCCGGCTGAGGGCGACCATCAGGCGATCCGATCATTGCAAAAGGTAAAGGTCTTCGAGTATTCTGCTCGTGGTGCTGCAGGGTGTGCGCCAGGGGCGAGCGGAGTCGGAGAGATCGGATATGCGGCTGGACAGCAATACCCTTGCGATCGCATGTGCCGCCGGCGGCCTGTTGGCGGGGCTGGTTTTCCATTTCATTGTCCGCCGCGCGACGAAGGCGGAAATTCAGCGGCTGACGCTGGCGTTGAAAACGGCTCCATCGGCGGCGAGGGCAGCGATCGTTTCCGGCTACATCGCGCAAATTCGCGTATTCACCGACGGCATCACCGAGTTGAGGGCGAAGCTCCAGGACATCGATGTCGATATCGCCAGGCAAAAGCGCGCTGCCGGCGATGCAACGGGGTCCTCCGGGGCTGGTGCTCCCGACGGGAATGAGTCCGCGGTGAAGCTCGATCGCACCCTGGCGAAGCGCGCCCACCTGAAGCAGTCGGTCGATGCATTGACCGAGCGGAAGGTCGGTTGGGTTGAGGGGGAGCGCCTGATTCAGGTCGAGGGATACGCCAGGGATGCCTGGCAGGCCGCGCGCCGGGACATAGACGCCGAACTGGCGCGGATCGATGCCGGCCAGATCGAACTTCGGCATGCGGCGGCCAGCGCGATAAAAGAGATCAAGCAGGACCATCAAGCAGCGGCGCAGAAATCCGAGATACTGGACAACCAGAGACACGAATCTTCCACGCGGGCCAATCTGCCCAGGTGACCTTCGGCTGGAACTACGTGGGTGACTGTTGTTCGAACCGCGCGCGATCGGCGCGTCCCGGCTACTACCGCTGTTCTCTTCGCCTCTACGTCTCTTTGTGAATCCTTTCGTTCCCCAGCCGCAGACAGCAAAAGGGGCCCCGGTTCACACCGGAGCCCCCTTCCAACCCGGGAAGCCAGCTCAGTTGCTGTTGCGGTTGCCCATCAGCTGCAGCAGGAACATGAAGATGTTGATGAAGTTGAGCAGCAGTTGCAGGCTGTCGAACACGCTGCGCTTGGCCGCTACGTCCTGGCCGTAGGCATGCACATACTGCACGTAATCGGCCTTGATCCGCTGCGTGTCATAGGCGGTCAGGCCGATGAAGATCAGCACGCCGATCACGCTGATGGCGAACTGCATCGCGCTGCTCTGCACGAACATGTTGACCAGCATCGCGATGATGATGCCGAACAGCCCCATGATCAGGAAGCTGCCCATCTTGGTCAGGTCGCTGCGCGTGGTGTAGCCGTACAGGCTCATCGCCCCGAAGGTGGCCGCGGTGACGAAGAACACCCGCACGATCGAGGTCTGCGTGTAGATGATGAAGATGTTGGTCAGGCTGGCGCCCATCGCCAGGCAGAACGCCCAGAACAGCGCCTGCACCGCGGTGGTGGACAGCTTGTTCACCCCGAAGCTCATCACCAGCACGAAGGCCAGCGGCGCGAACATCGCCAGGTAGGCGAGGCCGGTCGGCGCATGCATCGGGCCGCGCGCCGTCTCCTGCACCCGCCAGAACAGCTCGATCAGCGAGGTGTTGGCGATGCCGTAGGCGACAATGCCGGTGAGGATCAGCCCGGACGTCATCCAGTTGTAGACCCGCAGCATGTAGGCGCGCAGGCCGGCGTCCATGACGGCGGCGTAGTCCGCCGAGCGCGTGGCGCCAGGATAGGTCCGATAGTCGGGACTCATGGCCATGGTCTCTCTCTTCCCTTCCAGGCGACGGTGCCTGCTTGGCAACCATTTTGGAGCAGAATACGGACGATTCAATGAAATTCGCCGTAATGTCCTATGTGTTGCATTCCTTAGGTTTTTGTTTTCATTCGTTACGCAGTAAAGGCGCTGCCTTGGCGCGCAAAGCGGCCTCGGTGCCAGCATAACCGAAACCCAGCATCAATACCACGCATCCCAGCACCACCGCCGCCAGGGTCGCCGGCAGTGGCACCCATTCGGCGTGCATCACCAGCACCACCACCGCCCAGCTTGCCGCCAGCCCGACCAGCGCCGCGATGCCGCCTGCCACCAGTCCGAGAATGCCGAACTCCACCAGCCAGGCGGCGCGGATCTGGCCGCGCGTGGCGCCCAGCGTCTTCAATATCACCGCCTCGCGGATGCGCCGGCGCTGACCGGCCGCCACCGCCCCTGCCAGCACCAGGGCGCCGGCGGCCAGGGTCAGCGAGCCGGTGGCGGCCAGGGCGGTGGAAATCTGCTCCAGCAGGCCGGCGATGGCGCGCAGCACGTCGGCCACGCGGATGCCGGAAACGTTCGGCAGCGCATCGGTCACCGCGCGCAACAGCCGCGCCTGGTCGGCCTCCGGCGCGCGGACGGTGGCGATATGGCTGTGCGGGGCGTGCGCCAGCAGGCCAGGGCTGGCGATCATCGTGAAGTTCAGCCCCAGCGTGCCCCAGTCGATCCGCCGCAGGTTGGCGACGGTGAAATCGATGTCCCGCCCCAGCACGTTGAGCCGGATCGGGTCGCCGAGCTTTAACCCCCAGCCGGCGGCCAGCACCGCGTCGAAGCTCAGCAGCGGCTTGCCGTCATAGTCCGGCGGCCACCACTGGCCGGCGACCATCTGGGTGCCGTCGGGCATCGGGCCGGCATAGGTGAGGCCGCGATCGCCGCGCAGCGCCCAGGTGGTGTCGGGCGCAGCCTTCACCTGTTGCGCCGGCACGCCGTTGACCGAGACCACGCGCGCCCGCAGGCTCGGCACCTCGCGCAGATCGGTGGCGGCAGGGTCGGCGGCCAGGATGGCGCGGAACTTCGCCATCTGGCTGTCCTGGATGTCGATGAAGAAGAAGCTCGGCGCCCGCTCCGGCAGTTGCTGGCTGACCTGGCGGCGCACGTTCCCCTGGATCAGCGCCACCGCGGCCAGGGTGGAGAGGCCGATGCCGAGGCTGACCAGCAGCAGCGGCGTGGCGGTGCCCGGCCGGTACAGGTTGGCCAGCCCGAGCCGCAACCACACCCGGCGCGGCCGCAGCCGCCGCGCCGCCGCCATCACCAGCCAACCGCCGGCGCGGAACAGCAGCAGCGTCGCCACCGCCGCCGCGCAGAACCAGATCGCGAATCGGCGCTCCGGCGCGGTCAGCACGGTGAGCCCGATCAGCGCCAGCACCAGCAGCGCGTTGCCGGCGATCAGCCACCACATGCCTCCTTGGGGCGGCCAGACCCGCGACGGCTGCAGCGCGTCGCGAAACAACGCGGCGCCGGGAATCCGCATCGCCCGGGCCAGCGGCCACAACGCGAAGGCGGCCGCGGTCAGCAGGCCATACAGCGCCGCCAGGGCGAGCGGGCCAGGGAACACCCCGACCACCGGCGGCACCGGCAGCACGTCGCGCAGCAGCGCGAAGGCGGCGATCGGCAGCAGCGCGCCGGCCACCAGCCCCAGCAGCACCCCCAGCCCGGCCAGCGCCATCACCTGGATCAGCGCCACCGCGAACACCAGCCCGCCGGATGCGCCCAGGCAGCGCAGGGTGGCGATGGTGCGCACCCGCGCCTCCAGCCAGGCCCGCACGCCGTTGGCCACCCCGATGCCGCCGACCAGCAGCGAGGTCAGCCCCACCAGGGTCATGAACAGGCTTGTGCGGTCGATGAACTGCGCCAGCCCCTGCGCCGCGTCGCCCGGCAGCCGGATGCGCCAGCCCTGTTCGCCGAATTTCGCCCGGATTTCGCGCGCCACCGTCGCCGCGCCGGGACCCGCCGGCAGCACCGCGCGCAACTGGTATTGCGCGATCGTGCCCGGCTGGATCAGCCCGGTCTGCGGCAGCAGGCTGAGGCTGACCATCGCCCGCAGGCCGAACAGCGCCGGGCTGGCCACCCGATCCGGCTCGGCGCTCAGCGTGCCGTGCATCACCACGCTGGCCCGCCCCAGCTTCAGCACATCGCCGATCTTCAACCCCAGCCGGTCGCGCAACACCGGCTCCACCAGCAGCCCACGGCCCGCCAGCGCCGCCGCCATGCCCTGCGCCGGCGCCACCTCCGCCTGCCCGACCAGCGGCCAGGCGCCATCCACCGCCTTCACCTCCACCAGCACCCGGTCGCCACCTGGCGCCACCAGCATCGAGCGCAGGCTCACCACCTCAGAGGTCCTGGCGCCGCGCGCCCGCAGCCAGTCGCCCAGCGCCGCCGGCAAAGGCTGGTTGCCGCCGCTGATCGCGATGTCGCCGCCGAGAATCCTCGCCCCGTCGTGCGCCAGACCCTCGGCGACACCGGCCCGCAGTGAGCCGACGGCAGCGATGGCGGCGACGCCGAGGGCGAGGCAGGCGAGCACGATGCGCAGGCCAGCCAATCCTCCGCGGAGTTCGCGGCGGGCTAACAGGAAAGGAAGCGAGAACTTCTTTTTTTGCAAAAAAAGAAGCAAAAAAACTCTATCCATTGGAGTGTACGGAGTCTCCGCCGCTCGGTGTTGCAAGGCGGATGAAAGTTTTTTGGTCCTTTTTTTCAAAAAAGGACATCTTGAATCTTCCCGTCGCCAATATGCACCACCGCGTCGCAGCGTGCCGCCAGCGTTACGTCATGGGTAATCAGCAGCAGCGTGGTGCCAAGCTCGGCGCGCATCTTGAACAGCAGGTCCATCACCGCGGTGCCGGTGGCCTGGTCCAGGTTGCCGGTCGGTTCGTCGGCCAGCAGCAGCCTTGGCGCCGGTGCGAAGGCGCGGGCCAGGGCGACGCGCTGCTGTTCGCCGCCGGAGAGTTGGCCGGGCAGGTGGGTCAGGCGGTGGCCGAGGCCGACGGCGACCAGGCTCGCCTCGGCGCGGGCCAGGGCGTCGGGGCGGCCCGCGAGTTCCAGCGGGATGGCGACGTTTTCCAGCGCGGTCATGGTCGGGATCAGGTGGAAGGCCTGGAACACGATGCCGACTTGGTCGCGCCGCAGCCGCGCCAGGGCGTCTTCGCCAAGCGCGGTGATGGGCTGGCCGGCCAGGGTGACGCTGCCGTCGGTGGCGCGCTCCAGCCCGGCCAGCACCATCAGCAGGCTGGTCTTGCCGGAGCCGGACGGGCCGACCAACCCGATCGCGGCGCCGCTAGGGATGTCGAGGTCGATGCCTTTGAGGATGTTGACCGGCCCGGCAGCGGAGGGCACGGTCAGCGTGAGGCCGCGCACCTCCACCAGCGGGGGGGCGGCGGGGTTTTTGGCGATCGCTGGAGAAACGGCAATGGCATCCATCGCCCATCCATATGGCCCAGGCGCCCGATTGCGCAAAGCCGCCATCGTTCTGGTTTGCCTGTTTTTCACCTGTGCCGCGCAGGCGGCGCCGTTGCGGCTGCTGGTGCTGGGGGATTCGCTCGGCGCTGGGTATGGGCTGGCGCATGATCAGGCGTTTCAGGCGCAGTTGCTGAAGGCGTTGCGGGTGGATGGGCGGGATGTGGTGCTGCTGGATGGCGCGGTGTCCGGTGATACCACAGCCGGCGGGCTGGCGCGGCTGGACTGGGCGCTGGGCGATGGCGCCGACGCGGCGATTGTCGAACTGGGTGGCAACGACGGGTTGCGCGGGATTGACCCGAAGGACACCGAGGCCAATCTGACCGCGATCCTGGACAAGCTGGAAGCCAAGCATATCAAAGTGTTGCTGTCGGGGATGTATGCGCCGCCCAATCTGGGGGAGGATTACGGGCGGGAATTTGGCGCGGTGTTTGCGCGGCTGGGCAGGCGGCCGGGGATCCTGTTCGATCCGTTTTTCCTGGCCGGCGTGGCGGGTGATCCGGCGCTGAACCAGGCGGATCATATCCACCCGAACCCGGAGGGGGTGCGGCGCATCGTGGCGCGGCTGCTGCCGCTGGTGGAGCGGCTGCTGGCGGAGGCGAAAAAATGAGATTGTTCGTCGGACTGGAACTGCCTTGGGAGCTGAAACAACAGCTTAGCCTGCTTGTTGGCGGGCTGCCGGGGGCGCGCTGGGTGCCGGTGGTGAATTATCACCTGACCCTGCGCTTCATCGGCGAGGTGCCGCCGTATCGCGCCGAGGAGCTGGATGCGGCCCTTTCGGCGTTGCGCGGCAAGGGTTTCGCGCTGTCGCTGGAAGGAGTCGGCACGTTCGAGAAGGCCGGGCGGCCGGTGGCGCTATGGGTGGGGGTGGCGCGGAATCCGGGGTTGGCGCATCTGCGGAGCAAGGTGGAAACCGCGTTGCAGCGGGCCGGAATGGCGGCGGAAAAGCGGCGATATGTGCCGCATGTGTCGCTTGCACGGCTGGAAAGCGTGCCGCAGGAGCGGCTTTTTGGCTGGATTCAGGCGCATAATCTGTTTCGGGCGACCCCGCTTACGGTGGCGCATTTCACCCTGTTCAGCTCGCAATTGGGCAAGGAAGCCAGCGTCTATACCCCCGAGGTGGCCTACGAACTCGGGTGATGTTATGGATTATGATAGTTTGATGGCGAAAGAACTGGCGGCCGTGCGGGCCTGCCGGGTGTGCGAGGCGTTCCTGCCGCTGGGGCCACGGCCGATCGTGCAGGCCTCGGCCAACTCGAGGCTGCTGATCATCGGCCAGGCGCCTGGCGCACGGGTGCATGCCAGCGGCATCGCCTGGGACGACCCCTCCGGCGTGCGGCTGCGCGACTGGATGGGGGTCACGCCGGAGGTGTTCTACGACGAGCAGCGCATCGCCATCGTGCCGATGGGACTGTGCTATCCCGGCCGGATGCCGAACGGCGGCGACGCCCCGCCGCGGCCGGAATGCGCGCCGCTTTGGCAGCCGCGGCTGTTTCTGCTGATGCCGAAGCTCGAGCTGACGCTGCTGGTGGGCAGCTATGCGCTGGTTGCGGCACTGGGGCGCGGGCCGATGACGCCGATGGTGGCGAACTGGCGCGCGCTGCTGCCGGGCCGGGTGCCGCTGCCGCACCCGTCGTGGCGGTCGCTGCTGTGGGAGCGCAAGCACCCGTGGTTTCGGGACGAGCTGGTCCCGGAACTGCGGCGGCGCGTGGCGGAGGTGCTTACTTGACCGGCGAGAAGCTGGTGGGGGCGAGCAGGCGGTTTTCCATGTTGACCAGCACATCGGCCTCTGCGGCGGCGCGCAGGTAGTCGCCCCAGGCCGGATCGGCGGCCATCGCCTTGCGACGCTTTTCACGGTCGCCCTGGTCGGCATAGCCCCACATATGCACCACGCGGTTCAGCGGACCCTCGACGGTGGTGTACCAGCCAAGGCAGTTGCCGAGGTATTTCTGCTGCAACGCCCAGGCCTTGTCCTCGTAGATTTTCACGAACGCGGCCATCTTGTTCGGCTTGCAGGTGTAAATGCGCAGATCGACGATCATCGGAGTTCCTTCCTCTGGCCGGACGACCCGGCCTGGGGGGCAGGCTAGCGGTGAGGGGAAGGGGCGGCAAGGAAGGGGCGGGTCTTCTTTTTGTGAACAAAAAGAAGCAAAAAAACTTTCTATCCATTGGAGTGTACGGCGTCTCCCGCGCCTCGCGGTTGCAAGGCGGATGAAAGGTTTTTTGGTTCTTTTTTGCAAAAAAGAACCCTTGCTTGTCGCCTGCCCCGGCACAGGCGAAACTTTGGCATGGACGAGACATTGCGCATCGATGGGCTGACGCGGCGGTTTGGTGACAAGCTGGCGGTGGATGCGGTGTCGCTGGAGGTGCCGGCGGGGCAGATGCTGGGGATTATCGGGCGGTCGGGCGCCGGGAAGTCGACATTGCTGCGGATGATCAACCGGTTGCAGGCGCCGAGTGCCGGCAGCATCCGGTTCGGCGCGCTGGAGGTGTCGGCTTTGGCGGGGCGGGCGTTGCGGGATTGGCGGACGCAGTGTGCGATGATTTTCCAGCAGTTCAACCTGTCGCCGCGGCTGGATGTGCTGACCAATGTGCTGATGGGGCGGCTCAATCATCGGCCGGTGATGAGCAGCCTGCTGGGGCGGTTCAGCGTGGCCGAGCGGGCGATGGCGTTGCAGGCGCTGGCGCGGTTCGACCTGGCGGAGGCGGCGCTGTTGCTGGCGGGCAAGATGTCGGGCGGGCAGCAGCAGCGGGTGGCGATCTGCCGGGCGCTGTTGCAGGAGCCGCGCATGCTGCTGGCCGACGAGCCGGTGGCCAGCCTGGACCCGCATAACGCCCGGGTGGTGATGGACGCGCTGCGGCGGATCAACCAGGAGGACGGGCTGACGGTGCTGTGCAACCTGCACGACCTGGAGGTGGCGCGGGCCTATTGCGACCGGATCGTGGCGCTGCGCGATGGGCGGGTGGTGTTCGATGGGACGCCGGCGACGCTGGATGCGGCGGCGGAGCTGGAGGTTTACGCGCAGTGAGCAGGCTGGAGCGCAGCGGCGCTTGTCAGGTAACGCTTTTCGCAAATATGTAAAGAAGCAACAACGAAGTTGACAAGCTGCCGCTCATCGTCTTGATTGGGGTTGTTTATTGCGTGGTGGCATCTGCTTCGCCAAGCCGAGCCAGCGCCGATCTTGCCGGATGCCAGTTGGGAGCCTGATCTTGTCGCGCAGTGCCTGTCGATGACCCATTATGTGGCGGACGCCCCCCGACTTACCGACCAGCGCCCGACGATTGGTGTGGCGGGGCCGGATTTCGACATCAATCATGTGATCGCCTACGGGCAGTCGCTCTCCAGCGGGTGGGAGGGGTGGCCAGCACTTTCCCTGTTGCCGCGCCATGATTCGCTGATGCTCGGCGGCAGCGTCCGGCCGCGCGACGAGGCGGCGGCGCGGTGGCGGCCGGTTGGCGCCGCCGAATTCCGCCCGCTCACTGCCACGGTGCAGGCGCAGTCGGGCAGGCTGCTCACCCCGGAGGAGGTTGCCACCCTGGCTCGCGGGGATGTCGCGATGGGGGAGACGGTGCTGGAGGCGGCGGTCAACACCTGGCGAGGCCGGATGCTGGCGGCGCCGCGCCGCGCGGGCACGCACCGGCTGCTGGCCAGTTCGTGTGGGGTCGGCGGCCGTTCGCTTGAGGCGCTGTCGCGCGGCGCGAAGCCGGAGTTGTTCAACCGGTTGCGCGACTGCGCGATTGCGGCGAAGCAGGCGGCGGCGGCTCACGGGCTGGGGTATGGTGTGACCGCCCTGCTGTTTCTGCAGGGCGAAAACAACAGCTGGGGGATCAAGGGCGCGACCGATGACCGGGCCACCTACAAGACGCTGTTGAAGCGCTTTTACGAAGATTTTATCGCCGATGTTGCCATCGCCATCGCCGGGCAGCCGGCACCCCCGGCGATGTTCATCTACCAGACCGGCGGCGCCTATTCGACCGACAGCGTTTCAGTGGCGCAGGCGCAGCTTGAATCCGCCCTGGAGCTTCCGGGCTGCTACTTGGTGGCGCCGGTCTATCCGCTCAGCGACCGGCCCTCGGGGCATCTCGACGCGCATGGCTATCACTGGCTGGGGGCGCAGTTCGGCAAGGTGATGCACCGGGTGCTGACGCTCGGCGAGGATTGGAAGCCGCTGCATCCGCTCGGCGCGGCCATCCGCGATAAGAGTGTCGTCGTGACGTTCCATGTTCCGGTGCCGCCGTTGTGCTGGGGGCGGCCGTTCGCCGGCCAGGTGATGATCGATATTCCCGATCGCGGCTTCACCGTCATCGATGGCGCCGGGGTGGTGCCGATCACGGCGGTGGAGTTGGCTGGCCCGTCGCAGGTGCGGATCACCCTGGCGCGGGCGCTGCGCGGAGCGGTGGAACTGCGTTACGCCGACCGCCGGCATCGCGGGCGCGGCAGCCTGCATGACAGTGATGCCGACAAGTCGGCGCACGGCCGCGCTTCTGCTTCACGCATGCTCGATCTGGCGGATTGGACATCCCGGCTGATGAACTGGTGCGTCGCTTTCACCATACCGGTCGGGCCGCCGGATTCGACCGGTTGAGCGCCTGGCTCAGTCCCGGGCGGTGCCGCGCACCTCGTCGCTGTCGGAGGTGAAGCCGGAATTTGCCGGCGGGTCGCTGGCCGGGAAGCTGTCTTGCAGGGTTTTATCGTAGTCTCGCTCGGCCTGCTTTATTTCCCGCTCGGCAAGCAGCCGGAAATGTTCGCTTTGCCCATCGGGGCTGCCGGCGGCCTGCCACAAGCGGTGGGCTTGCCTGCGAATCCGCCGTTGCAGGATTTTGTTGTCTCCATCCATTCGATTTACCCTTTCTGCTGGGCGAAGCGATCGGTTTCTACCTCGCCTGATGGGTGACGCCGCGAAATATGTGCTGCTGCTGCCGGCGCATTACAAGGCTGCGCCGGCCCGGGCTGGGATGAACCTTGGCCTGGCGCGCGCCGCCAATCCGCCGGAAGGCCGGAAGAGGCAGCCTGTCGGCGCATGGGTATCAGTCAGCTATTCAGCCCCAGCGGGCCGCCATGCGGTCGAAATTGTCGCGCAGGCGGTACCAGCCGCCGATTGCCGGCAGGAACCAGGGGTTGCCGGAATAGAGCGGGCTGTCGGGGAAATCCGGGGCGTCGAAGGCGCAGGCGGCGTTGGATGCGCCGGCGATTTTGCGCGCGGTCTGGATGCCGAGATAGGTCATCATCGCCACACCGCTGCCGTTGCAGCCCATCAGGTAGTGCATGCCGTCCCGCTGGCCCATATGCGGCAATGCGTCCAGGGTGAAGGCGACGTTGCCGGTCCAGCCGTGGGTGATTTTTACGCCCTTCAACTGCGGGAAGCGGTCGGTCATGAAGCGGTGCAGGATGGGGGCGCTGGTCGTGGGGTCGACCTGAGTGAAGCGGGCGCGGCCGCCGAAGATCATCCGCCGGCCGCACGGCGCCATGCGGTAATAGCAGAGCACGCGGCGGGTGTCCGACAGGGTGCGGTTGTTCGGGATCAGCGAGGCGGCGAGGTCGGGCGGCAGTTCCTCGGTGGCGATGATGTGGCTGGCGATCGGGATGACGCGGCGTTTCAGTTGCGGGGTGAGGTCGCCGGTGTAGCCGTTGGTGGCGATCACCACCTCGTCGGCCTCGATGTCGCCGCGGGCGGTTTGTACGCGCCAGCCGGTGGTGGACTGGGTGATGCGGGTGACCGGGGCCTGGGCGCAGACCGGCACGGCGTGGCGGCGGCAGGCGTCGAGCAGGCCTTTGTAGTAGAGCGCGGGGTGCAGGTTGGCGGCGCGTTCCACCACCATGCCGCCGTAGTAGTAGTCGCTGCCGATCTCCTCGCGCTGGCGGTCGCGGGGGAGCATGTAGGCTTCGGAGCGGGCGGCCTGGTTGAGGCGGTCGATGCGTTTGGCCTGGCTGGCGTAGTGTGCGGGGGTCCAGGCGCCGACGAAGCGGCCGGTCCTGGTCCAGTGGCATTGGATGTTTTCTTCGGCGATCAGCGTCTCGATCAGGGTGAAGGCGTCGGCGGCGTCGGCCAGCACGGCGTCGCCGCGCTCTGGGGAGAGGCTTTTGCCGGAGAAGCTCTTGCCGACGTTGACGCCGCCGCTGATCGCGCCGCCGTTGCGGGTGCTGGCGCCGAAGCCGAGCTCCTTGGCCTCCAGGACGACGCAGTCGACACCGAGTTTGACCAGCTGCAGTGCCGTGGAGAGGCCGGCATAGCCGGCGCCGACGATGGCGACGCGGGCGCTCTTCGGCAGGTCGACGGGGTCTTGCGCGGTGGGGTGGTAGGCTTCCCACCAATAGGGCGTGGTCTTGAAGTCGGCGTGAAAGACGTCGGATTGCGCCATGCCGGGTGCCCTGGTTGCCGGGGGCGATGATGGCGGGCGGGAATCCGGTGGTCAATCAAGCGGGTGTTGCGCGGTGGAGGTGAACGTTATAACGTATCATATGCATACATCAGACAAGACCATGCTCGCACGCCGGCATCTGCTGGTCCTGGCTGCCGGGGTGCCGGGGGCGGCCTTCGCGGCGACGCAGCCGTTGGTGGTGACGAGTTTTTCGATCCTGGCCGACCTGGTGGGCGAGATCGCCGGGGAACGGGTGCGGGTGGTGTCGCTGGTGGGGCCGGACCAGGATTTGCATGCCTATCAGCCGAAGCCGTCCGATTTGCGCACGCTGGCGCGGGCCGATCTGCTGGTGCTGAACGGGCTGGGGGTGGAGGGTTGGTCGGCGCGGATGGCGCAGGCGAGCGGGTTCAAGGGGCGGATGGTGGTGGCGTCGCGGGGGGTTATGGCGCTGCATCCGGCGACCGGCGGGGCGGCGGGGGAGGCGGAAGGTCCGTTCGATCCGCATGCCTGGCAGGATGTCGCCAATGTGAAGCTGTATGTGGCCAATATCCGCGATGGGCTGGCGGCGATCGATCCGGCGGGGGCGGCGGGGTATCGGGCGGCAGCTGCGGGCTATCTGGCGCGGCTGAATCGGTTGGACGGTGATATTCGCGCCGCCTATGCGCCGATACCGCGGGCGCGGCGGTGGGTGATCACCACGCATGACGCGCTGGCGTATTACGGGCGGGCGTATGGGCTTACGTTCCGGGCGCCGCTGGGGCTTTCGAGTGAAAGCGAGCCCTCGGCGAAGGATGTCGCGGGCCTGGAGCGGCAGATCAGGGCGGAGCATATCAGCGCGCTGTTCTTCGAGAATATCAGCAACAGCACGCTGTTGCGGCAGATTGCCAGGGATACCGGGGTGCGGGTGGGGGGTGTGCTGTATTCCGATGCGCTATCGCCGCCGGACGGGCCGGCGGGGACGTATATTGCGATGATGCGGCATAATCTGGGAGAGATCGTGAAGGGTTTGAAATAAGGTCTTCTTTTTGTGAACAAAAAGAAGCAAAAAAACTTTCTATCCGTTTTGGAGACTCCGGAGTCTCCGCATCGCCGCTGTTGCAACGCGGATAGAAAGTTTTTTGGTCCTTTTTTCAAAAAAGGACTGCTTGCTATTCTTTCACGAGCTTGAACCCATCCGCCCAGCGCCTGACCTTGCCGGTGGACGGGCTGGGGAAATGCGCGGTGCACATCAGGGTTTCGGTGTCGCAGTAGCATTCCAGGAAGCGGCGGCGGGTTTGCGCGGACTGGGTCTGGTCGGTGTCGGCGCGCATCGAGATGTGGGGGAAGCGCATCTGGATCGGCGAGTGGATCAGGTCGCCGGAGAGCACGGCGGTGGTGGTGCCGCGGCCGAGTTGCACGGCGTAGTGGTCCGGCGTGTGGCCGGGGGTGGGTTCCAGGCGGACATGGTCGTTGAGCGCGCTGCTGCTGGTGATCGCCTGGGTGCGGCCGGCGGAGACGATGGGGAGCACGCTTTCGGCGAAGATCGGGTTGGGGGTTTCGGCGTGCCTGGCGGTCCAGTAGGCGAGTTCCTTGTCGGCGAACAGGTATTTGGCTTTCGGGAAGGTGGGGACCCAGCGGCCGTTTTCCAGCTTGGTGTTCCAGCCGACGTGGTCGACATGCAGGTGGGTGCACATGACGTAGTCGATGTCATCGACGCGGACGCCGGCTTCGGCGAGTTGGCGCATATAGGAGGTGCTTTTCTGCTGGTGCCAGAACGGGTGGGCCGGCAGGGTCTTGTCGTTGCCGACGCAGGTGTCGACCAGGATGGTGTGGTGGGGGGTGCGGACCAGGTAGGACTGGATGGCGAGGATCAGCTTGCCGGTGGCCGGGTCGAGGGCTTCGGGGGCGAGCCAGTGGCGGTGTTCGGCGAGGAGGTCGGGGGTGAGGTTGGGCAGAAAGGTCAGCGCGTCGAACAGCGGGGCCTGCTGCTCGACGATCTGGGTGATGGTGATGTCGCCGAGTTGGGTGGTGGTTGCCATGGCGGGGCGTCTCCTGCGGAATGGGGCGATGGTAGCGATGTCGGGCGGCGGGGCCAAATGGCGGGAGGGCGGGGGATGAGCGCGGAACTGGCGGCGGCGATTGCGGCGGCGGGGCGGATTGCGCTGTTTACCGGCGCGGGGATCAGCACCGAGTCGGGGATTCCGGATTTCCGCTCGCCGGGCGGGGTGTGGACGCGCAAGACCTCGATTTTGTTCCAGGATTTCATGGACAGCGAGTATGCACGCCAGGAGGCGTGGCGGCGGCGGTTCGAGGGCGACGCGGCGATGCAGGCGGCGCGGCCGAACCGGGGGCACCGGGCGGTGGAGGCGCTGGTGCGGCGGGGGCGGTCGCGGGCGGTGGTGACGCAGAATATCGACGGGTTGCACCAGCAGTCGGGGCTGGGGGCGGGGGAGGTGGTGGAGTTGCATGGCAACACCACCTACGCCGCCTGCCTGGAATGCGAGACTCGGCATGAGATTGACGAGATGCGGGCGGCGTTCGAGGCCAGCGGCACGGCGCCGCGGTGTCGGCGCTGCCTGGGACTGGTGAAGACGGCGACGATCTCGTTCGGGCAGCCGATGCCGGAAGCGGCGATGCTGCGGGCGCGCGAGGAGGCGCTGGCGGCCGACCTGTTCATCGTGTTGGGGTCGTCGCTGGTGGTGTACCCGGCGGCAGGGCTGCCGGTGCTGGCGGTGCAGAACGGGGCGCGGTTGGCGATCGTCAACCGCGAGGCGACGCCGCTGGACGAGATGGCCGATATCGTGGTGCGCGGGGCGATCGGCGAGGCGTTCGGGGATGCGGTGGGGGTGAATTGAGGGAGGTGGCGCTGATGCACCGACGCTTGGTTACGAGAGGCCGGTGAGCACAACCTCCCGCATGACCGCCATCGGCGTGCGCGATTGCTCCGGCTGGTCGTAATTGCCGCAGACGGCGGCGAAGACGAGATCGAGGCTGGGGACGACGATCAGTCGCTGACCGCCATTGCCGAAGCCGGCCATCCAGGGTGCGCCGACGGTGCCGTTGGTGCGTGGCAGCGCGTAGGCGCCGAGGTACCAGAGCCAGCCATAGCTCACGACGTCGTCAACCGTGGCGGCGCGGCGGAAGCTGGCATCGAGCCAGTCAGCGGGGATGACCTGGGCGCCCTGCCACTGGCCGTGCTGTACGACCACCAGCCCGATGCGGGCCAGCGCGCGTGGGGTGAGGCGCAGGCCGGACGCGGCGGAGGCGATGCCATCGCGGCCGCGCGACCATTCGTGCGCGGCGATCCCGAGCGGGGAGAACAGGGCTAGCTGCGAAGGCGGAAAGGTCCTGGCCGGTGCCGCGTTCGATCAGATGACCGATCAGCGCGACGGCGCCGCCGCCATAGATCCAGCCTTCGCCGGCCGGGCCGAGGACGTCTCGGGAGAGGATGTAGCGCCAGCGGTCGGGCGCCATTTCCATGGCGATTTCGCTGTTGTTCGGGTCGGTATACGGCAGCCGCTCGTTCCAGTCGGTTCCCATGGTCATGCTGAGCGCGTGGGCGACCGTGAGATGGGCACAGGTGGGGGCGAGATCGGCGCAACCGGGAAACTGAGCCAGCAGTGGGGCGGTCGGCGGTGGCACCAGGCCGCGTTGCAGGGCGATGCCGTAGAGCAGGCTGACGACGCTTTTGGTGATCGAACGGAGGTCGTGCAGCGTCTCCGGCGTGAAGACGACGTGACCCAGAGAGCGTCCCCAGACCCAGTCCTCGCCCTGCAGGTAGCGCTCCAGGATCGGCTCGCCGTGGTGCAGCACGACGACGCCATGCAATCCGGCGAGGCGGCCGGATGCGTGCAGCGCGTCGAAACGGGCGCCGAGATCACTCACTGGGCGCGGGCCGCCTGCATCAGTTCCCGCATCCGGCGCACCGCTGCCGGCAGGCCGTCGAAGATGGCGCGGGCGATGAGGAAGTGGCCGATGTTGAGTTCGCGTATTTCGGGGATGGCGGCGATCGGGGCGACGTTGTCGTAGGTGAGGCCGTGGCCGGCGTGGCATTCCAGGCCGAGGGATTCGGTGAGGCCGGCGGCTTCGATGATGCGTTGCAGTTCGCCGTCGTGGCCGTGGCAGTAGGCGCCGGTGTGCAGTTCCACCACGGCGGCGCCGATTTCGGCGCTGGCTTCGAGTTGCGCCCAGTCGGGGTCGACGAACATCGAGACGCGGATGCCGGCGTCGCTGAGCCGGCGGACCATGGGGGCGAGGGCCATACGGTGGCCGGCGACGTCCAGGCCACCCTCGGTGGTGACCTCGGCGCGTTTTTCGGGGACCAGGCAGCAGGCGTGCGGGCGGGTTTTCAGCGCGATGGCGACCATTTCCTCGGTGGCGGCCATTTCCAGGTTCAGCGGCTTGTCGATCATGGCGCGGATGCGCATCACGTCGGTGTCGATGATGTGGCGGCGGTCTTCGCGCAGGTGGATGGTGATACTGTCGGCGCCGGCGGCAATGGCGACCTGGGCGGCCAGCAGCGGGTCGGGGTAGGCCTCGCCGCGGGCGTTGCGGATGGTGGCGATGTGGTCGACGTTGACGCCGAGGCGTTGGGGTTTCATGCGGTGGGTTCCTTGCGGCCAATGTGCTGGCGGCGGGCGAGATCGGCGGCGAGGTCGAGGGCGGCGATCAGGCTGGTGGGGTCGGCGATGCCCTGTCCGGCGATGGCGAAGGCGGTGCCGTGGTCGGGCGAGGTGCGGATGATCGGCAGGCCGAGCGTGGTGTTGATGCCGTGGTGCATGTCCAGCGTTTTCAGCGGGATCAGCGCCTGGTCGTGGTACATGCCCATGGCGACATCGTAGCCGGCGCGGGCCTGCTCGGTGAACATGCTGTCGGCGGCGAACGGGCCGGTCGCAAGGATGCCCTCGGCGCAAAGGCGGGCGATGGCGGGGCGGATGATGCGGATTTCCTCGTCGCCCATGGTGCCGTCTTCGCCGGCATGCGGGTTGAGGCCGGCGAAGGCGAGGCGCGGCTGGGCGATGCCCCAGTGGCGGCGCAGCGCCTCGGCGGTGACGCGGGCGACGGCCACGATGCGGTCCTCGGTGAGTTGTTCCAGCATGGCGCGCAGGCTCAGGTGGACGGTGATCGGCACCACGCGCAGGGCGGGGGCGGCGAGCATCATTACTGGCAGCGGGGCGCCGGTGAGGGCGGCGAGGAATTCGGTGTGGCCGGGGTAGGGGAAACCGACGCCGTAGAGCGAGGCCTTGTGGATCGGGTTGGTGACCACGGCGGCGGCCTCGCCGGCCATGGTGAGACGGGTGGCGCGCTCGATGGAGGCGATGACGGCGGGGGCGTTGGCCGGGTCCGGGGTGCCGGGGCGGATTTTCGCGGCGAGCGGGATCGGCAGCACCGGCAGAGCTTCGCGGAAGACGGCGCTGGCGGCGGCCGGGCTGTCCACGGTGCGGATTGGCACGTCCAGGTTGAGGGCGGCGGCTAGCGCGGTCAGGCGGTCGGGGTCGTCAAGCATCACGAAGGGGGGGGCGTGGCGTCGGGCCAGCCAGGCGCGCAGCGAGAGTTCGCCGCCGATGCCGGCTGGGTCGCCCATGGTGATTGCGAGGGGAGGGATACTCATGCAGGCAAGGTAGGTCTTCTTTTTGCGAACAAAAAGAAGCTTTTTTATCCACCTTGCAACAGCGGAGGCGTGGAGACGCCAGAGGCTCCCCGCCGCCGGTTTTGCGAGGTGGCTAAAAGTATTTTTGTTCTTTTTTTAAAAA
>JBEPTZ010000064.1:0-24082 GCA_041691815.1 Rhodospirillales bacterium
GAGCAGGGCGGCGCGCAGGGTGGCGGGTTCCGGGGCGGGGCCGACGGCGCGCAGCAACGGGCGCAGTTCGGCGGGTTCGGCGGGCAGGCCGGCGGCGGTGGCGTGGCGTTGCAGGGCGGCCAGGGCGGCGTCGCTGTCGTCGGTGGCGCGGATTGCCTCCAGGGCGGCGACGGCGTCGGTGCCGCTGGGGTCGGCGATGCCGGCGGCGGCGAGGCGGGCGATCACCGCCTGGGCCTCGCCACGTTGCGGCGCGAGGCCAGCGCGAGAGAGCAGGTCGGAGATGCGGCCCGGGGTCAGGGCGGGGGTGCTGAGGTCGTTCATGCTGGTGCGGCAGGGTGGTCGGCGCAGGCGGCGGTGCTGTCAAGCGAAACGCGCGCGGTGAATACGTCGGCAGGGGTTGCGTTGCCCGATGCCAAACGCTAGGAGACGCGGCGTTCGCTGCTCGCGGATGGCCCGGTGGTGGCGACCAACCGCCGGGGGCTTGATGAGAAGGAGGTTTCGCTGCCGTAGCTCAGTGGTAGAGCACTCCCTTGGTAGACTTGCTTGCCTCCCCGGCCGGAAACGACCGGGTGTAAACCGCCCAAATTCGGGGAACGCTAACGGACCGCAAGGCCCCAGGCCAATCCCGAGCCAAGCCCGGTTCTGGCGTGTGATGACCGCAGGTGGCTTCACCGAAGGTCTGAATCACTCGCCAAGATAACAACCGGGAAGGTGTAGAGGCCAGACGGGTGGCGCCTACGGACCCTTGCGGGTCACGGCGAAGGGATGGTCCAGCCTGCAAACCCCGATAGCGGGGCCGTGAAAGCGGTAGCGGGATGAAGGGAGAGGTCGACAGTTCAATCCTGTCCGGCAGCACCACCGCAGCAAGGGTCGTCCGATCGGGCGGCCCTTTGGCGTTTCCGGGGGTGGGCGCGAGGTCGCCGGCTGCGAAGTTTGCATGATCGTCCACGAGGGGCGGGAATACCTGCCGATCGGCGGCGCGGATCGGCGTGGCGGCCCTGGCCGGACCGCCGCGCCATTACCGCGATTGCCCCGCCGCGTGCGGCGCTGGTGCGGCCAGCAGGCCAACGAAGAGGCCGCCAAGCACCGAGCGGGCCTGGAAGCCGATCTTGCGGCCGGTATCGGTGAAGTAGAGGTCGGACAGCGGGACGCGGTTCGGGGTTTCATTGGCATAGCGAATGATGCGCGCGACGAAATCGGTGAACAGCGTCCGGTCCTCCGCCAGCGACGCCGCCCACAGCATCCATTCCGGCTTGGTGAGGGTGGAGCGGCTGTCCAGCGGGCAGCCATAGAGCTCGACCCTGGAGCGGTAGGCGGCGAGCTCGCGGCGGCGCTCCAGTTCCGGCCACAGGCCAAGATTCAGCAGGCGGTCCCACACCATGTTGTATTTCAGGCTCCACGTGCCGGGCTGGTTGAAGGCCAGGCGGGTTGCCTCGCCGTCCCGGGCGCGGGCCAGCAGGCTTTCGGCCATCTCCGCGGCCAGGCGGGTGTAGCGGCTTGCCGCGGCGGCCTCGCCAATCGCCGTCGCCATGCGGGCGTAGCAGGCGAGACCCACCGCGGCCTTGGCGGTCAGGTTGACGTTGTGGCCAAGCACGCCGGAGAAATCATCGGTGCAGAGTTGCTCGCCCGGATCGGCGCCGTGCTCGGCCAGATATGCCGCCCAGCCCGACAGCAGCTTCCAGTGCGCCCGGGCATCCGCGAAATCGCCGGCGACGATCGCGTAGGCACCCGCCAGGATCAGCATGTTGCCGCATTCCTCCACCGGCATCTGGGTATCGATGATCGGCTGGCCGGGGTCGTTGGCGAAGTTGCGGTAGGTTTGGCCGTTGGCCTTCGGGTAGGTGCCCAGGTCATGCGCGGCGAACGGGAACGGCCAGGCCGGGCTGGCGCAATAGCTGTAATACGGCGTCAGCATCGCGCGCAGCAGGGCGGGATTGAACACCAGGAAGAGCGGCGCCGAGGGATAGGCGACGTCGACCGTGCCGATGCAGCCGTTGGAGAAATTCTCCTTGGAAAGATACAGCGGCGCGCCATCCGGCCCGGCCACCAGCTTGTGCGCGGCCAGGGTGTGGCGCCAGGACAGCGCCAGCAGATCGGCATACCCATCGCCGCCAACCGCCACGGCGCGCGCCGCCAGTTCCGCATCGAAGGCGGCGGCGCGGGCGATCACGTCATCTTCCTCGCGCAGCGCCGCCGCCAGCAGCGCCAGTGGTCCGGCGCCCTCCCCCCGGCGCCACCAGGCGCGCAGGCGCTGGCCGAAATATTCGATCGCCCACTCGTCGTCGTATCCGATCAGCACGGTCTCGCGCGCCGGCGCATCGGCGGCCACCGAGAGATCGAAGGTCAGCGCCAGCACGGCGTCCGAGTTGTAGTCCACCTTGCGCGGCGGCGGCTTGAGGCCGTGAGCACTGGACCGGCCGGTGGCGATGAAGCTGTCGCGGCAGATGTCGATGTCGCCCACCACCGCCTGCACCCGGCCGCTGCGCCCGGCGAGCAGGGCGGTGCCCCATTCGATGCGGCGATGATCCCCTGCTTCTGCCAGAATGCGCTGCTCCTCGGCGCGGAAGCTCAGCGCCGTCACGCCGTCCTGTTCATGGCTCTGCCAGACCACGCGCTGATGCGGAAGGTTCACCGCGATCTCGCCGGTCATGTCGACATAGCCGGTGATGGCATGGCGTCGGCCATCGAGCGAAGTCGCCGAGAAGCGCAGGTAGCTCACCGGGCGGGACAGCAGTTCGAGGTCATCGGCCAGCAGCGGGGTGACGAAATCCAGCGCCACCTGCACGGCGCCACAGCGGAACAGGTAGGCGGTGCGGGTGGCATGCACCCGCACGGCCACCTGCACGGCGGCGCGCGACAGCCACTCCGGACCGCCCATCAGCCGATAGGCGGTGCCGTCGACCTGCAGCATCACCGCCAGCGCCATTTTGCTGCCGGTCCAGTGACGCGACCAATCGTCGGTCAGCCGGTCGGTGCAACTCCAGATGCTGGTGTGCGGGTCGAAGGTGATCAGCGGCACGGCCGGGGGCCGGTGGAGACGTTCGTTCATGGTGCTACCTTCAGGCTTTCGTGAAGCGCCAAACCCAGGGTGGCGCGTGAGGCGTCCAGCAATTGCCGCATGTATCGCTGCGCCCCCTCGCCGTCGCCACGGATGATCGCGTCGCACACCTGCCCATGCAGCCGCAGTTCCTGATGCGGGATTGGCGAGCGCTGCTGGCTGAGGCTGAACGACACGTGCAGCGCGGCGCGGATCGCCGATCCCAGTGACACCAGATAAGGGTTGCCGGTGGCAGCGAAGATGGCGAGATGGAATTCCAGGTCGGCCGCGACCCGCCGCCCGGCATCGTCGGTGGCGGCGACGATCTCGGCAAAGTGCGCGCGGATGCGGGCATGCTCGGCTTCGGAGCCGCGGGTGGCGGCCAGGCAGCAGGCCCGCGGTTCGAAGCAGTCGCGAATTTCGTAGAGATAGTCGAGGAATTCGGGTGTTATGCCGGCTTCCACGCGCCACGCCAGCACCTCGGAATCGAACTGGTTCCAGAAGCGCGTCGCCCGCACGCGGGTGCCGCGCCGCGGATTGGCAACCACCAGCCCCTTGCCGTGCAGCCGCTTCACCGCCTCGCGCAGCGTGGTGCGGCTGACACCGAGCGCCGCGCACATCTCGGCTTCGGTCGGCAGCGACTCATCGGGCTGCAGGCTGCCGGAGACGATCCGCCGCCCAAGCTCCGCTGTGACCGCCGAACACAGCCTGCCGCCGCCGCGCGATAGCACGTTGATGTTTCCTTCCCGACGCGGCGTTCGTTGCGTCACGAACGGCGCTTGACAAGCCTATTGGATGGCCAATAGCGTCGTCAATTGTCATACAAATGCCGATCCCGACCAATCGGGCGGGCAGCGTGTGCGGCTTTCTGGGGAGGAGGCGCTTGTCCGAGCTGAGCCTGCGCAATGTGTCCAAGCGGTTCGGCGCCGTCGAGGTGATCCGCGACCTGTCGCTTGAAGTGCCGTCGGGCGAGTTCGTGGTGTTCCTCGGCCCGTCCGGCTGCGGCAAATCCACGCTGCTGCGGATGATCGCCGGATTGGAGGCACTGGGCGGGGGCGAGATCCATTTGGGCGGCACCCGCATCGACACCGTGCCGCCAGGCGATCGCGGGGTCGCCATGGTGTTTCAGCATTACGCGCTGTATCCGCACATGACGGTGCGGCAGAACATGGCGTTCGGGTTGCGCAATATCGGCATGGCCGCCGCCGAGGCCGCCGGCAAGGTCGCCGAGGCGGCCGAGATGCTGGAGATCACCGCCCTGCTCGAACGCAAGCCCGGCCAGCTCTCCGGCGGGCAACGTCAGCGGGTGGCAATCGGGCGCGCCATCGTCAAGCAGCCGAAGGCCTTCCTGTTCGACGAGCCGCTCTCCAACCTGGATGCCGCGCTGCGCGGGCGCACCCGTGCCGAATTGTCGCGGCTGCACCAGCGCATGCAGGCGACGATGGTGTTCGTGACCCACGACCAGGTGGAAGCGATGACCATGGCGACCCGCGTCGTGGTGATGAACCGTGGCCGCATCGAGCAGATCGGCACGCCGATGGAGGTCTACCAACACCCGCGCACCCGCTTCGTCGCCGGCTTCGTCGGCACGCCGGCAATGAACTTCCTGCCGGTTGCCGCGGTAGAGGAGGTGGCCGGGCGGGCGCTGGTTCGCCTGCCGGACGGCAGCAGCGTGGCCACCAGCCTGCCGATCGGCGTCATGCCCGGCGGTGCGCTGGAACTTGGTGTGCGAGCGGAAAACGTCGTGCCCGGCAGCGGCGCTGCGGCGCGGGTCGACGTGATCGAACGGCTTGGCGAGCGCACCCTGGTACACGGCGTGCTGCGCGACGGCAGCACGCTGATCTATGATGAACCCGGCGACGTGGCGATTTCGATCGGCGACACTGTGCAGCTCAGCATTGATGCCGCGGCCGCGCATCTGTTCGACAGTGAGGGGCGGGCGATCCATGCCTGAGCCGGCATCATGAGCGACGCAGCCACCACGCGCGTCGATGCGCCGGCGGGCATTGGCCAGCCCCGGCTGGCGAACACGCTGTTCGTATTGCCGTATATGCTGATCATGCTGTGTCTGCTTGCGGCACCGATGCTGCTGGGGATCTGGCTGGCGTTCCAGGATTACGACATGCTGGGCGGCTGGAATGGCAGCGTCGGGCTGGAGAATTTCCGCAACCTGCTGAGCGACCAGATATTCCTCGGCGCGGTGCGCAACACCATCCAGTTCGTGCTGATGACGGTGCCGGCTTTCGTCCTGCTCGGCCTCGGCCTGGCGCTGGCACTGAACAATCAACTGCGGCGCAGTGCCGTGCTGCGGGCGGTGTTCTTCGGCTCCTCGGTGCTGTCGGTCACCATCGTCACGCTGATCTGGCGCATGGTGTACATGCCCGATCGTGGTCTGCTGGCCGATCTGGTAACCCCGCTCGGCGCCGGGAGGATCGACCTGGTCAGCAATGAAACCTGGGCTCTCCCGGCGATCGCGGTGGTGACGGTGTGGTGGATCATCGGTTTGCCAATGACGCTGTTCCTGGCGGCGCTGCAGCAGATTCCGGCCGAACTCTACGAGGCCGCGGCGCTGGACAAGGCTGGGCGCTGGCGCACCCTGTGGTCGATCACGCTGCCATCGATCCGTCGGACGGTATTGGTGGTCGCGGTGATCGAGGTGATCCTGCAGTTCCAGTTGTTCGGCCAGGCATTGTTGATTACCGGCGGCGGACCGAATAACCGTTCGCGGCCGATCGTGCAGTTCATCTACGAGGCCGGTTTCCGCGACCTGCAACTCGGTTTCGCCTCCGCGGCATCCCAGGTGCTGTTCGCGCTCATGCTGATCGCCACCCTCGGCCAGATGTGGGCCGGGCGCCGGCGCGGGCCCTAGCGGTGGACACCTATCAGCAGGGCCGGAGCCTCGGTGACCGGCTGGTGCTGCTGGCGGTCGTCGCACTGGCGCTGGTGTGGATCGCGCCGATCGTGTGGGTGGTCGGTCTCTCGTTCAAGCCCAATGACGTGTTGATGCGCAGCACCGGCGGATTGGCGTTGCCGCCGTTCACGCTGAAGAACTACGCCGACATTCTCGCGGCCAGCTCGGTGTTCAGCTGGATGCTGAACAGCGTTATCGTCGCGATCGGCCAGACCGTGTTGACCCTGGTGACCGCCTCGCTCGCCGGCTACGGGTTTGCGCGCACAAACTTCCCGGGCCGCAACGTGCTGTTCGTGCTGGTGCTGGCTGGGCTGGCGGTACCGGAACAGGCAATCATCGTGCCGCTGCATACCATGTTCGCCGCGGCCGGCTGGCATAATACCTACGGCGCGCTGATCGCCCCCCGCCTGGCCTTCCCGTTCGGCGTGCTGCTGATGACGCAGTATTTCCGGGCGATCTCGCCGGAAATCGAGGAGGCGGCGTTGCTCGACCGCGCCTCCCGCTTCAAGATTTTCTGGCGCATCGTGCTGCCGCTGTCGATTCCGGCGCAGGCCACGCTGGGCATCTACACCTTCCTGCATGCCTGGAACGACTATTTCTGGCCGCTGGTCTCGGCGACGCGACCGGAGATGTACACGCTGACGGTAGGCCTCGCCTCCATGCAGACGAATTTCGCGCAGACCGAAGGCATCGGCTTCCTGATGGCGCAGGCGGTGTTCGCCGGGCTTCCCGTGCTTATTCTCTACCTGTTCTTCCAACGGCACATCGTCAGCGCGGTGGCCGGGGGCCCCTCAAAATGAACCAGAATCGGAGGAAACCATGCTGAGACGCACACTTCTCCCTCTTGCCGGGCTGGCGCTGGCAAGCCTGCTCTCCGGGCCGGCCCAGGCGCAGCAGAAAACCGAAATCACCTTCGCGCGGTTTTTCGGCGCCTGCGACGGCGACTATGGCAAATCGCAGGACTCCGCCCATGCGCGCGGCGAATGCGGCGTCATGACCACGCTGACCAACCTGTTCAACGCGACGAACAAGGACAACATCGTCGTCAAGCCGCAGATCATCGAATGGGGCCCGTACTACCAGCAGCTCAACGCCCGGCTGGCGGCGCACGACATTCCCACCATCGCGGTGATGCACGGCGCCCAGCTCGGTGACTACACGCGTTATGTCGAGCCGTTGGACGGCCTGCTCAAGGAAGCCGGCATCGACCCCGCCGACTTCACCCCCAACGCGCGCGCTGCGGTAACCGTCGGCGGCAAGATCTACGCGATGCCGTGGGATACCCATTCCTGGCTCTGGCACATGAATCTCGGCCTGTACAAGAAGGCCGGCCTGCTCGATGCGAGCGGGCAGCCGATCATGCCGAAGACGGTCGACGAGATGATCGCCCAGGCCACCCAGATGCGCGAGCGTACCGGCAAACCCTATATGCTGATTGCGACCAGCACGGCCGGCGACTTCGCCAACTCCGCGCGCGGCTACTACTCCTGGCTCTACGACCAGGACGGCAGCATCTTCCCGCACGGCTTCGACAAGGCAGACTTCAAGACTCCGGCATCGATGGCCGCGCTGACCGCCTACGAACGCCTGATCAAGGCCGGCGCGATTCCGAAGGGCCTGGATGTCTCTGGCTCGATGGGCGGATTCCTGAACGGCGATGGCGCGATCTACGTCACCGGCACCTGGCGCATCGACGACTTCCTGGCCGCCGCCGCCAAGCCCGGCAGCCCGCTGAGCGAAGGCTACGCCGCGCGCGTCTATCCGAATCTGTTCAAGACGCAATCTGTGTGGACCGACAACCATACCTGGGTGCTGCCGAAGGGCACACCGCCGGCCCAGCGCAAGGCGGCGCTGATCTTTCTGAAGTTCCTGTGGGACCATAACCTGGATTGGGCACGCGGCGGCGGGCACCTGCCGGCGCGGCAATCGGTGATGGCGGAATATGCCAAGCTGCCAATGCGGCAATACGTGGTCGACATCCCCAAGTTTGGCCGCGCGCTGCCGCACGAGGTGCATCGCCAGTTCGGCTTCCAGAGCATGATCGGCGAGGAGATCGCCAACATGATCAACACCGGCAAGACCGCCGAGCAGGCAGCGGACGCGATGCAGGAACGCAGCGTCGGCTTGTTGCGCGGCCGCTGATCCTTCCACCCCCGTGCCCGGTCATCCCGGGCACGGGCGCTACCTTCCGGAGAACATGATATGCGCAGCGCCCAGGTTTTGCTGGATCGCGACTTCACGATCGGAACCACCGACGAGCGCCTGTTCGGCGCATTCGTCGAGCATCTCGGGCGCTGCGTCTATGGCGGCATTTTCGAACCTGGCCACCCCACCGCCGACGCCAGAGGCTTCCGCCAGGACGTCATGGCGCTGGTGCGCGAGCTCGGCCCGACCATCATGCGCTACCCCGGCGGCAACTTTGTTTCCGGCTATAACTGGGAAGACGGCGTCGGCCCGGTGGAGCAGCGGCCGCGGCGGCTTGACTATGCGTGGTTCTCCACCGAGCCGAATACCTTCGGCACCAACGAGTTCATCGATTGGTGCCGGATGTCCGGCATCGAGCCGATGCTGGCCGTCAATCTCGGCACCCGCGGCCCGCAGGACGCCGGGTATTTTGTGGAATACTGCAACCATCCGGGCGGCACGCATTACTCCGACCTGCGCCGCCGGCACGGCTGGGAGCAGCCGCACGGCGTGAAATTCTGGTGCCTGGGCAACGAAATGGACGGCTCCTGGCAGACCGGCGCCAAAACTGCCGACGAATACGGCCGCATTGCTCAGGAAGCGGCCAAAATCATGAAATGGGTCGACCCCAGCATCGAACTCGCCGCCTGTGGCTCCTCTGGCCGCAAGATGGCAACCTTCGGCGCCTGGGAGGACCGGGTGCTGGACCTCGCATTCGAGCATGTCGAATGGATCAGCCTGCACACCTACCTCAACAACTACGCCGACGACACACCGGCCTTTCTCGCCAGCGCCGATGTGATGGACCGCTTCATCGAGGAGGTGGTGGCCATTGCCGATTCTGTGGCGGCACGCAAACGCTCAGCGAAACGCATCATGCTCAGCTTCGACGAATGGAACGTGTGGTACCGTACCCGCCGCCCACGCGAGGCGCGGGTGAAGCCGGGTTGGCCGGTGGCGCCGCCGATTCTGGAAGAGGTCTACGACATGCAGGACGCGCTGGCCTTCGGCGGCGCGGTGATCTCGCTGCTCAACCACGCCGATCGGGTGCGCGCGGCAAGCCTGGCGCAGTTGGTCAATGTCATCGCGCCGATCATGACCGAGACTGGCGGGCCAGCCTGGCGGCAGACGATCTTCTGGCCCTTTGCTCATTTCAGCCGCTTCGGTCGCGGCGAAGTGCTGCGCACCCGCATCACCAGCGACACATATGACACCGAGTATTTCGACCCGGCCGGGCTGGAGGACGAGGTCCGCACCAAGGTTGCCGGTGTGCCCTACCTGAAGTTGGCGGCCGTGCGTGGCGACGACGGCGGATTGACGCTCTTTGCGCTCAACCGCGACCTCACTGGCGACCTGCTGCTGGAGGTGGACGCACGCGGCTTCGCCTCGCTCGCCCTGGTCGAGGCGATAACGCTGCACGACACGGATCTCAAGGCCACGAACACGAAGGACGCCCCCAATCGTATCGCGCCAGTCCCGCTCACCGGCGCCACCGTCGAAAGCGGGCAGATCCGTGCGACACTGCCGCCGGCATCGTGGAGCGTAATCCGACTGCGCTCCGCCTGTTGATTTCCGCTGCCAACTGACCCGGGATTTTCATCGCGAGGTGACCCGGTCGTTGGCGGTTTATGCCGCGTCTCTGGAGGGATGACTCGAACAGGACAGGTGGCTCGGTTTTTCGCTACGGCATTTCGGTCCTGATAGCTGGCAACCTGCCGGTTGATACGCACGTCATTGTGGCACCGTGGCCCCACGCAGCGAGGTCGTAGCCCGACCGGAGCGCAGCCACGCCGCCGGTCGCACTTTCATGCTGACATGCGCCGTGGCAGATGGCGCGATTGACGTTTTTAAAATGACTTCCCCGAGGTCCTGGCAAGGGTCGCGGCCGACAACAAGGTCGCGCCTGCCGGCATAGAAATCTGGTTCGCCGATAAAGCCAAAGTTGGCCAGAACAACAAGATCACCCGGCGGTGGGCGCGGCGTGGTTCCAGGCCGTCGGCACCAAAGGACCAACGCAGCGCCTCGACCTACATTCTCGGTGCCATCTGCCCGCAGCACATGCGCTGCTGCTCGTCGACCAGGCTGGATGGCATATGTCCGCCAAGCTCGTCGTGCCGCCCAACATCACCATCGTGCCGCTGCCGGCGAGGTGTCCGCAACTGAATCCGGTCGAGCAGCTCTGGCAATTGTCGAGAAGCTCTGGCAATTGTCGAGAAGCTCTGGCAATTCCTGCGCGACAACTGGCTGTCGAACCGTGTGTTCACCTCCTACCAGAACACCGTCGACCATTGCTGCGACACCTGGAACAAGCTGCTCGAGCAGCCTTGGCGCGTTATCTCCATCGAATTGCGCGACTGGACGCACCGGTTCTGATCACACAGACGCAGTATTACCTGCCCCTGCTGTTCACCAGCCGCATCCCCACCGCGATTGCCACCAGCCCGACCAGCAGCGCCGGGCTGACGTGTTCGCCCAGCAGCAGCGCGCCGGCGAGAATCCCGAACAGCGGCGTCAGGAAGGTGAAGCCGGCAACCCGGCCGACCGGGTAGACCAGGATCAGCCGGAACCACACCAGATAGCTGACGAAGGCCACCACGAAGGTCTGGTAGAACAGCCCGCCCCAGGCGAGCGGCGCCACATCGGCCAGATGCACATGCTCGCCGAGCAGCCAGGCGCCCAGCAGCAGAAACGGCGCCGAGCCGGCCAGTTGCAGGAACAGCAGTTTCGACGAGGGCGAGCGTGCCAGCGGCGGGCTGGCTTTCACCATCACCGTGCTGAGGCCCCACATCGCGCCACCGGCCAGGCACATCAGGTCGCCGGTGATGCTGCCGCCGTGGCCGTAGAGCAGTCCCTCGGCGAAGGTCGCGGCGACGCCGCCGAAGGCGATCAGCAGCCCGGTTGCCTGGCGCAGGTTCATCCGCTCGGCGGGCAGCAGCAGATGCGCGCCGAGGGCGGTGAAGAACGGTGCGGTGTACAGAAACACCACGCCGCGCGCCGCCGTGGTCATCGCCAGGCCGGGAAACAGCAGCAGGAATTCCACCCCGAACAGCGCCGCCAGCGCCATGCCCGGCAGCAATGTGTCGCGTGCCAGCAGCCGCGCCAGCCCTCGCCGCCCGTCATGCCAGCCGATCCAGCCGGTGACGCAGAGCGCCGCCACCAATGAGCGGACGCCAGCCTGCAGCACCGGCGGCAGCCCGCCGGTCACCGCCACCTTGACAGCCACCTGCTGCACGCCCCACAGCGCACACAGCACCACCAGGATACCAATCGCCACGGCATCGACATGCGTGCGCGGCGCCGCCTGCGTTGAAGACATGATTACACGGTCACCAATGGATAAAGTTTTTTTGCTTCTTTGTTTTCAAACAAAGAAGACTTGCCTGGTCTGCCTCACCCCGGCAACCCCAACACATTCTTCGCCAGGATATTGCGCTGAATCTCGTTTGACCCGCCATAGATCGTGCTCGGCCGTGCCTGGATGAACTGCCCGGAGGGGTGCAGTTCACGGTTGCCCTCCATCGGTTCCAGCAGCCCGGCGTTCTCGCCGGCGATCTCCATCATGGTGTCGGTAATTTTCTGGAACAACTCGGTCTGGATCACCTTCAGCATCGACACGTCCGGCCCCAGCGACTCGCCGCGCCGCACGATGTCGACGAAGGTGGCGTGCAGCGCTTTCAGGTCTTCCAGTTCCAGCCGCAGCGCCGTGTAGCGATCGGTGAAGCCGGCGTCGTCCCAGGCGCCCATGCGGTCGGCCAGCGCCCGCAACCGCCCCAGCGCGTAACCGGAGAGCTTCGGCGAGCCAAGGAAGATGCGCTCGAACCCCAGCAGGTTCTTGGCCATCGTCCAGCCCTTGTTGACTTCACCGACGGTGTTGGCCTTGGGCACCCGAACGTTGTCGAAGAACACCTCGCAGAACTCATCGTGCAGTTCCAGGTTGATGATCGGCCGCACGGTGATGCCGGGGCTGTCCATCGGCACCAGCAGGAAGCTGATGCCTTCCTGTTTCTTGGCGGTGGCGTCGGTGCGCACCAGCAGGAAGATCCAGTTGGCGTCGTTGGCCAAAGTGGTCCAGGTTTTCTGCCCGTTGACCACCCAGTCATCGCCGTCGCTGACCGCCGCGGTGCGCAGCCCGGCCAAGTCGGAGCCGGCGTTCGGTTCGCTGTAGCCCTGGCACCAGATGTACTCTCCGGAGAGGATTTTCGGCAGGAAGCGGGCGCGCTGCTCGGGTGTGCCGTAATGGATCAGCAGCGGGCCGACCATGACGATGCCGTGGTCGTTGGTCCGCGCGACGCCGTGGCGCTCGAATTCCTCAGTCAATAACAGTTGCTTGGCCGCCGACAGCCCCATGCCGCCATATTCCGCCGGCCAGCCGGGGCACAGCCAGCCGTGCTTTGCCAGCGTGTAGTACCAGACCTGGTTGTCCCGCCAATGCAGCCGCTTCGGCGGATTGCGCAGGTTTTCCGGGTAGTGCTCGGCGAGGAATTTGCGCACCACGGCGCGGAATTCGCTGTCCGGCAGGCTGTTGAGGTCTTGGGTCACGTGTCAGGTCCCGCGAAAATTCGGCGCCCGCTTGGCCAGAAAGGCTTCCTTGCCCTCGGCATGGTCGGCGGTCATCGCCACCAGCGCCTGCGCGTTGCGCTCCCATTCCAGCGTCTCGGCAAGGCCCTGGAGGTAATAGCTTTTCACCATGGCGATGGATTGCGGCGCGATATTGGCCAGCGCCTCGGCCCGGGCCAGCGCCGCCTCCAGCGCCCCGCCCTTCGGCGCCAGGTGATCCACCAGCCCGATCGCCAGTGCCTCCGGGCCGCGCAGCGTCTCGCAATACAGCAGCAGCTGCCGCGCCTTGGCCTCGCCCACCCGGCGCGGCAGCGTGTGCAGCAGCCCCCAGTCCGGAATCAGCCCGATCTTGCCGAACCCGGCGCCAAATCCGGCCTCCTCGCTGGCAATCACCGTATCGCAGATCAGCGCCATGCCCATCCCGGCGCCGACCGCCCAGCCTTCCACGGCGGCCAGGTACGGCTTCTGCGACGCCATCACCGCCCGCACCATGCGATGCCCGAAGCGGAAGCGGTCGCGGCTGGCGGCCACATCGCGTTGATTCATCGCGGCAATATCGCCGCCGGCGCAGAAATGCCCGCCGGCGCCGGTGATCACCACCGCCCGGATGCTGCGATCCTCCTCAATCCGGTCGGTCGCCGCCAGCAGCGCCTCGCGCATCGGCATGGAGAGCGCATTGCGCCGCTCCGGCCGGTTCAGCGTCAGGATCGCGGTGCTGCCCTGGCGGCTCTCGATGACAATCGGCGCTTCGGTCATGTCAGTCGTCCTGATCGGCGGCATGGGCGGCATAGCGGTGGCGATGCAGCGGCGCCGAGCCGTAAAGATTGGTTAGAACCATGGCCTTACGCAGATACAGGCCGGGATCGGCCTCATCGGTATAGCCGATGCCGCCATGCAGTTGGATCGCCTGCCGGGTGACCAGCATCGCCGCATCCGAGGCACGCGCCTTGGCGCGCGATATGGCGGCAATGGCGGCGTCACCCTTGGCGCCGGCATCGATCGCGGCGGCGGCGGATTCCACGCTGGCCCGGCTCAGCGCCACCTGGATCTTCAGATCGGCGGCGCGATGCTGCAATGCCTGGAAACTGCCGATCGGTCGGCCGAATTGCTGGCGGGTCTTCAGATACTCCAGGGTGATGGCGAACACCCGGTCCATCACCCCCAGCAGATAGGCCGCGGTGGCCAGCGTTGCCGCGTCCAAAGCCGCCGAAATATCGCCGTGCATTCGAATGCACGGCGCATCAACCAGCGTCAAAACGCCGAAATTCCCACCATCCTGGGTCTGCTCCAGGGTCAGCGTGACTCCGGGCGCATCGGCGGCGACCAGCGCCAGGCCACCCTGGCCGGAGACCACAAAGCCATCCGCGCCCGCCGCCATCGGAATGAAACACTTCCGGCCGTTGACCCGCTCCGCGCCGATCACCGTGTCGCCGATCGCGTCCAGGCTGTTGGCGCGCTCCTGCCAGGCCGGCAGCACCAGCCGCGCGCCGGAAAGCTGCGCCGCGAGAGCGTCGCCGGACAGCAGCGCGGCGGCCATGCTGGCCTGGATCAGCGGTTCCGGGGCCAGCCCGCCGCCAAGCTGTTCGGTCAGCGCGCAATATTCCCGCATCCCCAGCGCCGAGCCGCCGCGTTGCTCGGCGATCAGCAGCCCCGGCCAGCCCATTTCGCACATCGTGGCCCACACCGCGCGGTCGAACCCCGGCGGCTGGAACCGCAGCGCGCGGATGCGCCTGGTGTCGCCGCCGGGGGGTGCGATCGCGGCGGCGCTGTCGCGGATCAGCCGGACGCTGTCGTCGCGGTCATCGCCGGCCGCACTCATGCCGGGAAATGCAGCTCGGCTTCGGTGCGGGATGTCAGCAGCGCCGCATCGACCCCCGGCGCCATGTCGATCACCGTGAAACCGCGCTCGGTGACGTCGAACACGCCGAGATTGGTATAGACCCGCTTCACCGCGCCGACCGCGGTCAGCGGGTAGCCGCAGCGCTTCACCAGCTTCGGGCGGCCGTCCTTGGTGGTGTGGTCCATGATGATCCACAGCCGCTTGGCGCCGGCCGCGAGGTCCATTGCACCGCCGACCGCCGGGGCGGTGTCGTTCTCGCTGGTTGCCCAGTTGGCGATATCGCCGTTCTCCGCCACCTCGAACGCGCCGAGCACGCAGAGATCGAGATGCCCGCCGCGGATCATCGCGAAGCTGTCGGCGTGGTGCACGAAGGCGCCGCCGGTGCGCAGCGTTACGTGCTGCTTGCCGGCGTTGATCAGCCAGGGGTCGCGCTGGTCCTCCGGTGGGCGCGGGCCCATGCCCAGCACGCCGTTTTCGGAATGGAAGATCACCTCGCGCTCCAGCGGCACGTAGTCGGCGACCGTGGTGGGCATGCCGATGCCGAGGTTCACGTACCAGCCCTCGGGGATGTCCTGCGCCACGCGCTCGGCCATCTTAAGGCGATTCCAGGGCTGGGCTTCGGTGGTGACGCTCATCTTGGTTTCCCCAATAAAATCAGAACGGCGGATTACCGTAGGGCACATGGATCACCCGGTCCACGAAGATGCCGGGGGTGACCACCTGCTCCGGGTCCAGCTGCCCGAGTTCGACGATATGCTGACTCTGCACGATGCTGATGTCGGCAGCAGAGGCCATCACCGGGTTGAAGTTGCGGCCGGAGCGCCTGAACGTCAGGTTGCCCCAGCGATCGGCCTGCCAGGCCTCGACCAGCGCGATATCGCCGCGCAGCGCCTGCTCCAGGATCATCGGCCGGCCGTTCAGGGTGCGGGCCTCCTTGCCTTCGGCCATCTTGGTGCCCACCCCGGTGGGGGTGAAGAACGCCCCTACTCCGGCGCCGGCGGCGCGGATGCGCTCGGCCAGCGTGCCCTGGGGGACGATCTCCAACTCGATCTTGCCGGCGCGGTACAACTCCTCGAATACCGTCGAGGTGGCGCTGCGCGGGAACGAGCAGATGATCTTGCGCACCCGTCCGGCCTCCATCAGCCCGGCCAGCCCGCCCTTGCCGCCGCCGGCATTGTTGGCCACCACCACCAGATCCTTGACGCCGGTCTCGATCAGCGCCTCGACCAGGGCACTCGGCTGGCCGACCGCGCCGAAGCCGCCGAGCAGCACGGTCATGCCGTCGCGCACGCCCTTCAGCGCCTCGGCCATGGTGGGGACGATCTTGTTGATCATGCGGGGGCTGCCTCGCGGTTGCTGATGGGGGTCGGCGCGGTGATCTCGATCACTGCATCGGCGGCGAACGCACCTTGTCCTGCCGGCATCGCGAACACCGGGTTGAGGTCGATGCCGGCCAGCGTCGGGCCGGCCTGATGCGCAAACACCGACAAACGCGCCAGCATGGCGGCCAGCGCCCCGATATCGGCCGGCGGCCGGCCGCGCGCGCCGAGCAGCAGCGGGGCGGCGCGGATCGAGCGGATCATCGTCTCGGCCTCGACCTCGCCGAACGGGCAGCGGCGGAACACCACGTCCTTGAGGATTTCGACGAAAATGCCGCCGAGCCCGAACATCGCCACCGGGCCGAACACCGGGTCGCGATGGATGCCGAGGATGCACTCCACGCCGCCCTTCAACTGCCGCGCCACCAGCACGCCTTCCAGACGGGCAGCGGCCACCGCCGCGCCGCGCTGCATCAGGGTCGAAAAACCGGCGCGCACCGCCGCTTCGTCGGCGACATCGAGCAGCACACCGCCGATCTCGGATTTATGCACGATGTCCGGCGAGAGGATTTTTAGCACCACCGGGAAGCCGAATTCCCCCGCCGCCGCCACCGCCTGCTCGACCGTGGCGCAGGCCCGCTCCGGCGCGGCGGCGATGCCCGCTTCACCGAGCAGGCGCTTGGCCTCGGCCTCGCTCGGCGTCGCATCGGGCAACACCACATGCGGCACCACCGGCGGCGCGCTGGCGGCTGTCGCGGCGAAGCCGTCGCCGAACCGGCCCATCGCATGGATCGCCACAGTCGCCCGGGTCGGGTCCTCGAACACCAGGAAGCCGTCGGCCTCGTACTCCGCCACCATCTCCGGGCTGGCGATCACCGACATCACATACAGCCGGTCCGGATAGCGCTCCTTGATGGCCCGCATCGCCACCCGCACATGCGGCGCGATGGTCGGCGCCCCGCCGGTCTGCGAGAAGAACGCCAGCACCGAGCGGTAGCCGCCGCGCGCCACCATCGCCTCGGCGAACTGGCCCAGCTTCGGCATGTCGTTGAACACCTGGGCGGTGCAGTCCACCGGGTTGCGCGGTGCGGCGAACGGAATCAGCGCCTTCAACTCGGCCTGGGCATCCTCCGGCATCGGCGGCATCGCCAGCCCGAGCTGCTCGGCGGCATCGCTGACCAGCACGCCGGCGCCGCCGCTGACCGTGAACACGCCCAGCGTGTTGCCAGCCGGGTAGATGCGCCGTGTGGCCGCATAGGCGATATCCAGCATCTCCTCGGTGCTGCGTGCCCGCACCACGCCGAATTCGGCCATCACCGCCTCGGTGACCGCGTCATCGCCGGCGATCGAGGCGGTGTGCGATTGCGCCGCGGCGGTGCCCAGTTGCGAGCGGCCGACCTTCATCATCACCACCGGCTTGCGCGCCGCCCGCGCCGCCGCCAGCGCGATGGTCAGGCTGTCCGCCTCGCGGATGCCCTCGGCGTAGCAGGCGATCACATCGGTCTCGGGGTCTTCCACCATCCAGCCGATCACGTCGCCGATGGTCACATCGGACTCATTGCCGGTGGTGACCACCAGCTGCGTGCCGATCCGGCGATTGCGCATCGCGGCGAACAGATGCGTGCCATAGGCGCCGGACTGGCTGGCCACCCCGATCCGCCCCGGCAGCGGCCAGCCGGTCTGGAAGGCGGCGGAAAACGTCGGGTAGAAGCCGATCCGCGCATTGAACAGCCCGAGGCAGTTCGGCCCCAGCAGCCGCATGCCGGCCCGGCGTGCAATCGCCACCATGCGCGTCTGCTCGGCGGCACCGGCGGCATCCACCTCGGCGAACCCGGCTGACAGCACGATGGTGCTCTTCACCCCGGCATCGGCGAGGTCCTGCACCGCCTGCACCGCAATGCCGGCGGCCACCGCCACCACCGCGCAATCCGGCACCTCCGGCAGCGCCGCGACGCCGGGATAGGCCCGCAAGCCCTGCACCTCGTCGCGCCTGGGGTTCACCGGATAGATCGCGCCGGCAAATTGCTGCTGCAACATATAGGCGATCGGCCGGCCGCCGATCCGCAACGGGTCGGCCGACGCACCCAGCACCGCCACCGAACGCGGCGCGAACATGCCGGACAGGCTGGCGAAACGCTGGCCAGCTTCGGTCATGGATCGTTGCTCCCGGATTCAGTCATCTGCCGATCATGCCGCCGGGCAGGCAAGGCAGGCAAGGCAGCAGTCCTTTTTTGAAAAAAAGGACCAAAAAACTTTTTTTATCCGCCTTGCAGCATGGGAGGGGGTGGAGACTCCGGAGTCTCCACAACCCGGCTGTCGCAAGGCGGATGAAAAACCTTCAGGACTGCGCCTCCGGCGACAGCACGATGCAGGCGCCGTGGGCCGAGACGATGACCCGGCAGGCGTCATGCGCGGCGTCGCGTGACAGGCCGGTCAGCCGGGCGCGATACAGCGTGGCGTGCGCCTGGCGCACGGTGCCGACCGCTTGCCGTGCCGAGGCCAGCGGCGCGCGCGCCCGGTGCTGTGCGGCGGTGGTGGCGGCGCGGGCCTGGCCGGCGTTGGCGAAGGCGCCGACCTGGATTGCCCAGTCGCCGGTGGACGGGCCGCCGCGGCGATCGGGCATGGTATCGGCCACGGCCGGGGAGATCAGGTGGAAGCCGCCACGTGCGCGCTGCGGCGGGGCGACGGCGGCGACCATCACCGGCTGCGGCAGGGGCGGCGGCGGCGGCAGGGCGGCGGTGCGCACCGGCTGGCGCAGATAGGCCTGGCTCGGCGAACGCTCGGCCAGCATCACCGGCGACGGGCGGCGCTGGCCACGCGGGTAGCGCGGGCCGGCGGGAATGTTGTCGGGGAGTTGGTACATCGCCAGTTGCGACGCCTCGGAGACGCGGTTGGGCCGCACGCCCTCGATATTCGGCGCGATTTTGGCGACGTAGCGGCGGGTTTCGTTGGGCAGGCCGCGATTGCGCAGCAGGTAGTCCTCCAGCCGGCCCGGCCCGGCATTATAGGCGGCCAGGAAGCCGGGGGAGCCGTAGAGGTCGTACATCTGCCGCAGATAGGCGGTGCCGGCGAGGATGTTGTTATGCGGGTCGTACGGGTCGTCGCCGAGCGAGTACTGCGCCTTCAGGCCGTCATAGGTGGCCGGCATCAGTTGCATCAGCCCCATCGCGCCGACCGGCGAGGTGGTGAGCTGGCCGTCCTGGTATTGCTGGCCGCTGGATTCGGCGCTGATCACCTGGCGCACCCAGAGTTCCGGCACGTCGAACCGCTGCGCCGCCTCGGTGATGTAGGGGCCCCACGGGTCGCTGGGCGGGCCGGGCGGCGCGTAGTTGCGCTTGGCATGTGCGGCGTAGTTCGCCGCCTCCTGCCTGGCATTGCCGCCGCTGCCACTGGAGCAGGCCGCCAGCAGCGCCAGCGCGGCCAGACAGGCCAGCCCGCGCAGCATGGCGAATTTTCGCATGGCCGGAAGGCGCGGGGCGAAAGCGAGGGTCATGCCGGGGAGGCCTCCGTCGGAGTGCGGGCACCGCGACGGGCGCGAGCCACAGGTAGGGCGGGCGGGACAACGCGGCGGCTGCCGGCGATGACGCGGATATCGGTTTAGATGAGGTAGCAGGCGAGGTTCAAGACAGGAATCAGCATCGACGCCTAACCCCTTAACCTAAAGCGAAGTTCAAGGCAACATTACGGCACCTCCATCGCGCCGAATGGCGGATTCTGGCGTGGCGCCGGCAATATGCTAGATGTAGCCGGCGCCGCTGCCCGCCGCCCCAGATGCTGGGGAGTCAGGGGCTGCGGGGCTGCGTTCTCGCCGAAGGAGAGTCTGGCCGATGCCCCGACCGAGAAGCTGCATCCCGGCGCTGCGATTGCTGGCCGTGTTGCTGGCATTGGCCGGCTGCACTGCCCCGGCGGCCAGGACGCCGGTTGCCGCAGTGGCCGCGCCGCTGCCGCAAGGCGGGCCGGCGGGCGGCGGCACCATCGTCGCGATGCGGCCGCTTGCGTCCGACAGCCCCGCCCGCCGCAGCGTGCTGGCCGCACTCGGGGTGGCGCCGGGGGCGGCGGCGGATGGCGCCGTCGAGTTCGTGGTGCGCGGCGATGACGGGCGGCCGATCTCGGTGATGCAGGGCGATGTCGGCGACCTGCGCGCCGGCGACCGCGTGGCGCTGATCCCTGGCCACCGCACCCGGATCGCGCCGGTGCGTGTGCTGCGGGCGGCGCCCTGATGTCAGCGCGGGCAAGCGCACCGTGACGGTTGCCGCAAACCTGAGGATGGGATAACCGCACGCCATGACGGCCGCCCTGCAAGACCGCGCGGAGAACGCACCTCCGCTGGAGTTCCGCGCCGACCAGTCGCTGGCCTATCGCCAGCTGCTGGCGATGCGCGACATCAACACCACCATTCGGCTGTGGCGGCTATGCCTCACGCTGGCCTGGCTGGACATCCGGCTGCGCTATCGCGGTTCGGTGCTCGGGCCGTTCTGGCTGACGCTGTCCACGGCACTGATGATTGGCTCGATGGGCGTCATCTACGCCACGCTGTTCCATATGGACGTCAAGGAATACATGGGCTTCCTGGCGCTGTCGCTGGTGCTGTGGGGCTTCATGAACAGCCTGGTGACCGAGGCCTGCACCGCATACACCTCGGTGGAAGGCAGCATCCGTTCGATGCGGATGCCGTATTCGCTGTATGCCGCCAGCAACGTGGTGCGCAACATCGTGGTGCTGGGGCATAACCTGGTTGTGGTGGTGGTGGTCTACCTGCTGCTGTGGATGGCGCCCGGCTGGGACCTGCTGCTGGCGCTGCCCGGAATGCTGGTATGGCTGGTCGATGGCATCGCCGTGGGGCTGCTGCTCGGCCCGCTATGCGCCCGGTTCCGCGACATTCCGCCGATCATCGGCAGCCTGATGCAGATGGGCTTCTTCATCAGCGCGGTGATCTGGAAGCCGTCGCAGCTGGGCCGGCACGAGTGGCTGCTGGCGTTCAATCCGCTGTACACGGTGCTGGAGATCGTGCGCGGGCCGCTGCTGGGGCTGGTGCCGTCGCCGGCGGTCTACGCCTCGGCGCTGCTGACCTCGGCGGTGCTGTGCGGCGCGAGCTGGATGGTGTTCGTGCGCGTGCGCGGCCGCATCGCGTTCTGGGTGTAGCGGCGATGATGCCCGGTGACGAGTTGGTGGATGAGGCGCGGATCGACGTCGCGCATGTGAACGTCGATTTCCCGCTGTATCACGGCAGCGCCCGCAGCCTGAAGAAGGTGGTGCTGTCCACCGTCTCCGGCAGGATGGGTGCCGACGCCAAGAACCGGGTGGTGGTGCAGGCGGTGCGCGATGCCAGCTTCACGCTGCGGCGCGGCGACCGGCTGGGGCTGATCGGCGGCAACGGCGCCGGCAAGACCACGCTGCTGCGCACGCTGGCCGGCATCTACGAGCCAGTGGCCGGGCATCTGCGCGTGCAGGGCAGCGTCGGCGCGCTGCTCGATACCAATCTCGGCATGAACATTGAGCTGACCGGGCGCGAGAATATCATGCTGCGCGGGTTGTACAACAATCTCTCGGCCGAGGCGGTGGCGCGGCTAGAGGAGGATGTGGCGGAATTCGCCGAACTCGGCACGTTCCTGGATTTGCCGGTGCGGATCTACAGCTCCGGCATGCTGGTGCGGCTGGGGTTCGCGCTGGCCACCGCGGTGCGGCCGCAGGTGCTGCTGATGGACGAGTGGTTCCTGGCCGGCGACGCCAATTTCCTCGCCAAGGCGCGGGTTCGGCTGGAGAGCCTGGTGCGCGGCGCCGACATCCTGGTGCTCTCGACCCATATGCCGGACGTGATTCTGGAATGGTGCACGCGGGTGCTGTGGATGGACCAGGGGGTGATCCGCGCTGACGGGCCGCCGGGCGAGGTGCTGGAGGCGTATCTCGGCCACAAGGTGGAGCGCCGCGATCCATCTTTGGCGGCGGCAGGCGGTTGACGCTGCCGGCGGGCGGCGCTATCTCCCCGCCTCCGCGCCGCGTGATGGCGGCGGGACATGGTATGGCGGCGTAGCTCAGTGGTAGAGCAGGGGAATCATAATCCCTTGGTCGGTGGTTCAAATCCGCCCGCCGCTACCATACCTTTTCGGCGTCAGCGCCTTTAACTTCTTGATGATTCGACGAATGGCTTGATCTCACTGCCGCTGCGCAGGCGCGATCCCGGCCAAAACGCGCTGCCAGTACGAAAGAATTTGTGCCTATGGTGTGCCTACGGAGGCACCCCATGAAGATGACGGCGGACAATATCGCGGACGCCACGGCACGCGCCGCCGAGAACGGCAGGCGGATTGAAGTGTGTGACGACGATCATCGCGGACTGGAGCGAACCATATCTCTATGCGGACAGGCGCGACCTTGTTGTCGGCAGCGACCTTTGCCAGGACCTCGGGGAAGTCTTTCTAACAACGTCAATCGCGCCATCTGCCTGGGCGTGATGGCGCGGCCGGGCCGACAGCTTGCGATAGCCCAAGGCACGCAACTCCCCGCTCATCGTCTGCCTGGCGATGGTGACTATGGAACTCCTCGCAACTCCACTGGCCTAGATCCACCAGGCGCCAGCGCACGACACCATGGATGGACGGGATTGGGCTACTCTCGATGATGCCTTTCAGCGCGCCCCGGTGTGCGTCGGTGAGGCGCGACGGCTGGCCCGGCGGCTGGCGATCGATCAAGCAATCCGGGCGGTGCGCATTGAATTTCACCACCCGGTCTCGCACGACCTGCACGCTCACCCCGACGACCCTGGCTGCCTGACTCCGCGCTGCCCCTTGGTAAATCGCCGATAGGGCAGGCAGCCGGCGGGCCTGTCCCGCGTCCTTGCTCGCGCGAGCGACGAAGCGCCGCCGGAAGGCATCAAAATCCGTCAGAAATGGGGTTGCCATGGAAACCTCCGGCGCTCCCCACTGTGAATCACGACCGCTCCGCGGCGTGGAAGCATTTTCCAGTCGCCCCTTTAGAGCGTGATCGTTGCAGGCGGAACCACCGGAAACGTGAATCACGCGATCAAACAAGGGGCTAGAGCGCGTTCGGTGATTCTATCCTCACCGGACACGCTCTAGGGACGCGGTATCACCTGTTCTTCCCCAGCGACTCCGGATTGACCGTATACCCGGGGTCGAGCTTGCCATCGAAATACTCGGTAAGATTCAGCACCGCCCGGCGCGACATCTTGGCGTAGCATTCCAGCGGCGCCGCGGCGTTATGCGGGCTCAGTACCACGTTGGGCAGTTTGAACAGCGGGTTGGCCGGGTCTGGCGGTTCGGTGACCAGCACGTCGACGCCGGCGGCTTCGATGGTGCCGTCGGCCAGGGCGGCGGCCAGGGCGGCTTCGTCGACCAGGCCGCCGCGGGCGGTGTTGATCAGCCAGGCCGAGCGCTTCATGTGCGCCAGGAAGCCGGCGTTCACCATCTGGCGGGTCTGCTCGTAGAGCGGGCAGTGCAAGCTGACGATGTCGGCCTCGGCAACGGCGGCCATCAGGTCGGGCGCCGGGATGTGGCCGTCCGCCGCGATGCGTGGGGTGGGGAAGGCCGGGTCGTGGACCATCACCTTCATGCCGAACGCGGTGCAGAGTTTGGCGACGCGGGTGCCGATGCGGCCGTAGCCGATCAGCAGCACGCTGCGCTCAGAGAGTTCGTGCATGCGGCGGCCGGATTGCACCATCCAGGTGCCGGCGCGGATCGAGGCGTCCATCTCCAGCGTGCGGCGGGCGGTGGCCAGCATCAGCATCATGGCGTGTTCGGCGACCGACAGGTCGTTGGCGCCGTTGACCACGCCGACGGTGACGCCGCGTTTGGTGCAGGCGGGGATGTCCAGCGTGTCGAACCCGACGCCGAAGCGGCTGATGATGCGCAGTTCGTCGCCGAGTGCCAGCAGGTCCTGGCCGACTTTTTCCAGGCCGACCATGATGCCGTCGGCGCCGGCGATGCTGGCGGCCAGTTCCTTTTGCATTGGCGGGCCGCGGAACTGGTCGGTGAGGATCTGTACCTCGATGTCTTTCCGCTCGGCCAGCATGGCCATGGCGGTGGGGTGCAGCGCGCGGCAGAGGACGACTTTGTACATGATTACACTCGGCTTGTGATTGTGCTTGGCTGGCGCAGGTTAAGTCGTACTTCCAGGATGGATAATCGTGCCGGATCGAACACGACTATATCGAAAAAGCATCCTCTGAGTGTCTGACTCAGAATGCGGGGTTTGATTTCAGGCTCTTGCGAGGGTAC
>JBEPTZ010000065.1:0-23272 GCA_041691815.1 Rhodospirillales bacterium
GGGTGATGAAGTGGCTGACGTAGCTCACCAGCTTCTGTACGCCGAAGATCATGGTCCTGGTGTTGCCGGTCTGCATGCGGGTGCCGTCGATGTCGAGCCACATGTCCAGCGCCTGCGGGTCGGGCACTTCGTCCTTGGTGACCATCCACGGGCCGGTGGGGCCGAAGGTGTCACAGCCCTTGCCCTTGTCCCATTGGCCGCCGCGCTCGATCTGGAAATTGCGCTCGGAGACGTCGTTGACCACGCAGTAGCCGGCGACGTGGTTCATGGCGTCGGCTTCGGAGACGTATTTCGCCTTGGTGCCGATGACGATGCCGAGTTCCACTTCCCAGTCCGGTTTGGTGGAGTGCTTGGGGATCACCACGTCGTCGAACGGGCCGGAATAGGCGCTGAGCGCCTTGAGGAAGATGATCGGCTCGGTGGGCGGGGTGGCGCCGGTTTCGGCGGCGTGGTCGGCGTAGTTGAGGCCGATGCAGACGAAATTCAGCGGCCGGGCGACGCAGGCGCCCAGGCGCGGGTTGCTGCGCACGATCGGCAGGGTGGCCGGGTCGTACGAGGCGATGCGTTTCAGACCCTCCGGGGACAACGCGTGGCCGTCGATCTCCTTGAGGATGTCGGAGAGGTCGCGCAGGCCGCCCTCGGCATCCAGAACACCGGGTTTTTCGGCGCCGACGGGGCCGTATCGCAGCAGTTTCATGGTCAGGATCCTCGTTTTCGGGGGAGCGATTACAGGGTCAGGCCGCCGTCGATCACCACGGCCTGGCCGGTGACGAATTCGGCGTCGTCGCTGGCCAGATACACCGCCAGCCTGGCAATTTCCTCCGGCGTGCCGAGCCGGCCCATCGGCTGGCGGGCAACGAAGGCGGCGCGGGCGGCGTCCAGCGAGCCGGCGGCGGCGGCGTTGGCCTGGATGCGTGCCTCCAGGCTCGGCGAATGCACGGTGCCGGGGCAGATGCAGTTGCAGCGTATGCCGCGCCCGACGAAATCGGTGGCAACCGAGCGGGTCAGCCCGACCACGGCGGCCTTGCTGGCGCTGTAGATGAAGCGGTTCGGCACGCCTTTCAGGCTGCTGGCGACCGAGGCCATGTTGACGATCGCGCCGTGGCCGCGCTCCAGCATGCCGGGCAGGAAGGCGCGGATGGTGCGGAACATCGAGCGGGCGTTGAGGTCGAAGGCGAAATCCCACTCGTCGTCGGTGGCCTCCAGCACTGTGCCCTGGTGGACGAAGCCGGCGCAGTTGAACAGGATATCGATCGGGCCGACGCGGGCGGCGGCGGCGGTGATGGCAGCCGGGTCGCGGGCATCCATCGCGAAGGCCTGGATGCCGGGGCCGTTGATCTCGGTGACCATCGCGGCGTTGAGGTCGGTGGCGAACACCTGCGCGCCCTCGGCGGCAAAGGCCAGCGCAGTGGCGCGGCCGATGCCCTGGGCGGCGGCGGTGACGAAGGCGGTTTTGCCCTTGAGGCGCATGCCAACACTCCAAAAAGCAAGGCCGGGGCGCTGCCCCGGACCCTGCCAGGGGCCGAGCCCCTGGACCTCATCAATCAGTGGTTGTCGCGGCTTTCGCCTCGGGTTTCCAGGATGTTCAGATACAGCGTTGCCGGTTCCAGGCAGCCGCCGTCGCCCATCTGGCCGACCATCGAGCGGAAGATTTCCTCCCACGGAGTCTTGTTCAGCAGCGTCGGCGGCTGCCAGGCGGCGCGGCGTTTTTCCAGTTCGCCCTCGGGCAGCAGCACATCGACCTTGCGGGTGTTGAGGTCGATGCGGATGCGGTCGCCGGTTTGCAGCAGCGCCAGGCCGCCGCCGACCACTGCCTCGGGCGAGATGTTGAGGATCGACGGCGAGCCGGAGGTGCCGGACTGGCGGCCGTCGCCCATCGTTGGCAGCGCGTTGATGCCGCGATTGAGCAGGGCGGCGGGCGGCTGCATGTTCACCACCTCGGCGCTGCCCGGATAGCCCACCGGGCCGGCGTTGCGGATCACCAGCACCGATTGTTCCTCGATGTTGAGCGACGGGTCCTCGATGCGGTCGTGGTAGTCCTCCGGCCCCTCGAACACCACGGCGCGGCCCTCGAACACGTTGGGGCGGCTGGGGTCGGAGAGGAAGCGGGTGCGGAACTCCTTGTCGATCACGCTGATCTTCATCACCGCGCTGTCGAACAGGTTGCCCGACAGCACCACGTAACCGGCGCGCTCCAGCATCGGCTTGTCGTAGCTGCGGATCACCTCGCGGTCGCCGGTGGGGGCGGATTTGAGGTTCTCGCCCAGGGTCTTGCCGGTGACGGTCATCACGTCGAGGTTGAGCTTGCCGGCGCCGGCCAGCTCCTTCATCACCGCCGGCACGCCGCCGCCGCGATGGAACATCTCGCCAAGATAACGCCCGGCCGGCTGCATATCGACCAGCAGCGGAATCTCCGGGCCAAGCCGCTGCCAGTCCTCCAGCGTGTGCTCCACACCCATATGCCGGGCGATCGCCACCATGTGGATCGGGCAGTTGGAGCTGGCACCCAGTGCCGCGGCGGCGACCACGGCGTTGTCGAATGCGCCCTTGGTCATGATGTCGGACGGCCGCAGGTTTTCGTGGACCATGTCGACGATGCGCTTGCCGGTGAAATAGGCCATCTGGCCGCGCTCGCGATACGGGCCGGGAATCGCCGAGCAGCCAGGCAGCGACATGCCGAGCGCCTCGGCCAGCCCGTTCATCGAGCTGGCGGTGCCCATGGTGTTGCAATGCCCGACGCTGGGCGCCGAGGAGCACACCATATCCATGAACTCGTCGTAGCCGATCTTGCCCTCGGCATAGAGCTTGCGGCCCTCCCAGACGATGGTGCCGGAGCCGGACAGCCGGCCCTTCCACCAGCCATCCAGCATCGGCCCGCCGGACAGCACGATGGCCGGGATGTTCACCGTGGCGGCGCCCATCAGGCAGGCCGGGGTGGTCTTGTCGCAGCCGGTGGTCAGCACCACGCCGTCGATCGGGTAGCCGTGCAGCACCTCGACCAGCGACAGATAGGCCAGGTTGCGGTCCAGCGCCGCGGTGGGGCGCTTCAGCGTTTCCTGGATCGGGTGGATCGGAAATTCCAGCGGAATCCCGCCGGCGTCGCGGATGCCGTCGCGGACCCGGCTGGCGAGCGCGATGTGGTGGCGGTTGCACGGCGAGATGTCGCTGCCGGTCTGGGCGATGCCGATGATCGGCTTGCCGCCCTGCAACTCCTCGCGGGTGAGGCCGAAATTCAGCATGCGCTCGATATAAAGCGCCGTCATCGCCGGATTCTTCGGATTGTCGAACCAGCGCCGGCTGCGCAACTGGTTGCTGTCATCCTCATGATTGTCATGCGACATAACTATCTCTCCCTCCCGCAGATGGCGCAGGGTGGCGATGTCGCGGGGCTGGTGTCAACCGGGGTGGAGGAAAGCAAGGAAGGTCTTCTTTTTGTGAACAAAAAGAAGCAAAAAAACCTTTCATCCGTTTTGGAGACTCTGAGCTCTCCGCCGCTCCGCTGTCGCAAGGCGGATAAAAGTTTTTTGGTTCTTTTTCGCAAAAAAGAACCCTTACCTTTCCCTCACTGGCCTTGACCCATGACTGACCTGCGGCACCCCGCGATTAAGCGACAGATGCGAGTGCAGGCAGCGCCATCCGCCGGCCAGCGACGGGTGGCCGGAGCGGTCGAACACCATGGTGGCGCGGCCTGGCCGATCGAACGGCGTGCCGTCCGCCGCGTAGCCCAGGCTGGACCACGGGGCGATGACCACGGCCATGGCGCGATCCGGCGAGGCGAGCACCTGGGTGGCGGCGAGGTCGAAGGCGAATTGCGCGGTTTTCGGCCAGACGTTGTCCCACTGGGTGGCGATCGCGGTTTCCAGCCCGGCCATCACGTCGCGGTGGGTGCCGAAGGCCAGCACGTCGGGGTGCCACATCGGCCGCGCGGCGGCGTAGTCCACGGCGCGGACATGGGCGGCGAAGATGGTCAGCCACAGCCGAAGCTGGGCCTCGATGGCGGCGTCGGCGCGGGGCAGCGAGTCCATGGCGGCTTTCTCCTTCGGGGTGGGCAGGCTAGCGTTCGTGCCGGCAGGGGCAAGGGGGCGGCGATGGTGGAGCGTGTAGTTCTGGTGACTGGGGCGGCGAGCGGCATCGGGGCGGCGACGGTGCGGCGGCTGGCGGCCCCTGGGGTGGGGATTCTGGCGCATACCCGCGCCAACGCGGCGGCACTGGAAGCGGTGGCGGCGGACGCGCGGGCCAAGGGGGCGGAGGTGGCGACGCTGCTGGGCGACCTGGGCCAGCCGGAAGCCGGCGAGGTGGCGGTGGCCGCGGCGATGGCGCGGTTCGGGCAACTGGATGTGGTGGTCAGCAATGCCGGGTTCGCCGACCGCACGCCGGTTGCAGCACTGGACGATGCCGGGTTTGCGCGTTCGGTGGACGCCATCCAATGGGGGTTTCTGCGGCTGGCGCGGGCGGCGATGGCGCATATGCAGGGCGGGCGTATCGTTGCGGTCAGCAGTTTTGTCGCCCATGTGTTCCGCACCGATATCACCGTGTTCCCGGCCTCGGCGGCGGCCAAGGCGGGGATGGAGGCGCTGGTGCGGGCGCTGGCGGTGGAACTGGCGCCGAGGGCGGTGACGGTGAACGCGGTTTCGCCGGGTTTCATCCGCAAGGACGCCGGGGCGCATGCGGCGCTGGGGCCGAAGACCTTCCAGGACAACACGGTGAAGATCCCGCTCGGCCGGCTCGGGCTGCCGGACGATGTGGCGGCGGCGATCGCGTTTCTGGCGTCGGCGGAGGCGGGCTACATCACCGGCCAGGTGCTGCATGTCGATGGCGGGCTGGCCATCTGAGCGTCTGGCTGAAAATGCTACTATGCCGGCCGTCTGGCCCGGCTTTCTGCGCTTCCGGTGCTCACGGACAGACGTCCGCTCCGCTCCGGTTCTCGAATGCCGCGCCAGTCGACTCGGCATAGCGCATTTTGCGCCAGACGCAGTGCGTGATTCTCGGGCGCTAACCCCGATCCCGCCACCAGTAGACCGCGCAGCCGATCCACTCATGCATCGCCCAGTAGCTGCGCTGCCAGGACTCGGCGTCGGGGATCAGGCTGTTGGCCCAACTCTGCGGCGGGGGCTCCAGCCGCACCGGCGCCGGGGTTGCCGCGATGCCGAAATGGCGGAAGGCGATCAGCGCCCGCCGCAGATGCCAGCCGTTGCTGACCAGATAGACCGAGGAGATGCCGGCCAGGCGCAATATGGCCGCGCTGTATTCGGCGTTCTCCCAGGTGTCGTCCGAGCGGGCCTCGACCCAGCGCGGTTGGGTGGCGAAGTCGCGTGCCAGCACCTGGGCCATCATGGTGCCGAGCGCTGGCCAGCCGGGATGCGGCACACCGCCGGTGACCAGGATCGGCAGCGCCTTGGCGCGGGCCAGCCGGGCGCCGGCGCGCAGCCGCTCCAGGGTCAGCGTGCCGGCGTCGATGCCGTCGATGATGCTGCCGGGCAGGCCCTTGGAGGCGTTCGCCGACAGGATCACCACTGCCTGCGGCGGGGCGGCGCCGGAGGGCGGGGCGAGGCCGCGCTCCAGCCCGCGCATCAGCACCGAGGGGGTGATCGGCAGCGCGAACAGCAACAGACCGAGCAGCCCCAGCAACGCCAGCGACCGCCCGAGTCGCGGAGCGCGCCGCGCCAGCAGGCAGCCAGCGACGGTCAGCGGCAGCAGATTGACCGGCGGGATCAACAGCGCGGTAGCCAGGGAGCCGAGCGACATCGGTGGTGGCTTCCGGAGCGGAGGCACATGCTTGACGGCAGCCGGGGGGGTCATGTCAATGGCCTGGCGCCGCCCTCGGCGCACTCTGAGGAGACGCCGATGTCCGACGCCCAGGCGCTGCCGGCGGCCCGGCGCGCCACCATCCGGCAATGCGCGGTGCTGCTGGGCGGGGGCGCCGCCGAGGCGTCGCTGCTGATGGTCGGTGACCGGCCGTTCCTGGCCTGGCTGCTGCGCGAACTGCTGCGCTTCGGCGTCGAGGAGGTGGTGCTGCTGGCCGGCCCGCTGCCGGAGCGGACGCTGGAGCGGCTGGCGGCGCTGCTGCCACGCCCGCTGCGGATCGTGCTGTCGGCGGCGCCAGAGGGGGCGGGGGTCGGCGGTGCGCTGAAGCAGGCGCGGGATGTGCTGGACGAGCGGTTCCTGCTGTGCCGGGGCGACGCGATGCTGGACTTCAATCTGGCGACGTTGCTTGCTGCCGCCCAGGGAGACCCGAAAGAGGTGCTCGGCCGGATGGTGCTGCGCGACTGGCAGGCAAGCGGACTCTGTCTGCTGGATCGGCATGTGCTGGACCACATCGGGCCGGGCGGCGCGCCGGACTGGGCGGGTCTGGTGGCGCGTGGGGTGCTGCGGACGATTGCGGCCGACGGCTGGTTCGTCGACCTCGGCAGCGCTACCGACCGCGCCCGCGCGCGGCGGGAACTGCCGGGGCGCTGCCACCGCAAGGCGCTGCTGCTGGACCGCGACGGCACGATCAATATCGACCATGGCTATGTCGGCAGCCGCGCCCGCTTCGAATGGATGGCGGGCGCCAGGGAGGCGGTGCGGCTGGCGAGTTCGCGCGGCTGGCACGTCTTCGTGGTCACCAACCAGTCCGGCATCGCGCGCGGGCGGTATGACGAGGCGGCGCTGGCCGAACTGCATGCCTGGATGGCCGACGAGATACGCGCCGCCGGCGGCACCATCGACGATATCCGCTATTGCCCGTACCACCCCGAGGCTGTGCTGCCGCAATGGCGCCGCGTCAGCGACTGGCGCAAGCCGGCGCCGGGCATGCTGCTGGACCTGGTGCGGTGCTGGGAGCTGGCGCCGGCGCACTGCCTGCTGGTGGGCGACCAGTCGACCGACATGCAGGCCGCGGCTGCCGCCGGCATGGCCGGGCATCTGTTCCCCGGCGGCAATCTGGCGGAGTTCGTGGCGCCGCTGCTGGAGGCTGGCTAAGCCAGCATCCGCCCGGCCACCGCATCCAGCTTGCGCATCAGCACCGGGTCGCGGCGCTCCGGGGCGGTGATCAGCGCGTATTCCAGCGCCCGGTCGCAGCCGGCCGGGCAGGGGCCGCGCGCGGCGCCGATCGCCGGCACCACCGCACGCACCAGGTTGCGGGCGTTATCGGCGTTGGCGAACAGGGTCTTGATCACCATGTCGACGCTCACCGCCGCGTGGTCGGGGTGCCAGCAGTCGAAATCGGTGACCATCGCCACCGTCGCGTAACAGATCTCGGCTTCGCGGGCGAGCTTGGCCTCCGGCATGTTGGTCATGCCGATCACCGAGCAGCCCCAGGAACGGTACAGCCGGCTCTCCGCCCTGGTGGAGAATTGCGGGCCTTCCATCACCAGATAGGTGCCGCCGCGGGTGACCGGCAGGCCGAGCCCGCGCGCGGCGGCCTCCAGCGCGTCGCCCAGGCGCGGGCAGACCGGGTCGGCCATCGACACATGCGCCACGCAGCCCTCGCCGAAAAAGCTCTTCTCGCGGGCGAAGCTGCGGTCGATGAACTGGTCGACAATGACGAAATGGCCGGGCGCCAACTCTTCCTTCAGGCTGCCGACGGCGGACAACGAGAGGATGTCGGTAACGCCGAGGCGCTTCATCGCGTCGATATTGGCGCGGTAGTTCAGATGCGTCGGCGTCGCCCGGTGGCCGCGCCCGTGCCGCGGCAGGAACACGCAGCGGACGCCGGCCAGCCGACCCTCCAGTACCTCGTCGGACGGCGCCCCCCAGGGCGTCTCCACCCGGTGCCAGGCCTGGTTCTCCAGCCCGTCGATATCGTACAGGCCGGAACCGCCGATGATGCCGATGACGGGGGTGATGGTTTCGGGCATGCGAGCCTCCAGGGGCAGAGCGGCGTTGGGCCGTACACACGACCGCCGCGCCCCTTGCGGAGACGCGGCGGTGATGCCGGGGTTATGCGCTCCGCTCAGTGTTCGACGTCGGACCAGATCTTGCGCTTGACCGCGTAGACCACGCCGGTCAGCAGCACCAGGAACAGCACGATCTTGATGCCCATCCGCTTGCGCTGCTCAAGCTCCGGGTTGGACATGTAGGCCAGGAAGGTGACGACATCATGCGCCATCTGCGGCACGTCGGAGGGCGTGCCGTCGGCATAGGTCACCTGGCCGTCCGACAGCGGCTTCGGCATCTTGATCTGATGTCCGGGGAATGCCTTGTTATAATACGTCCCTTCCGCCAGCTTGAAACTGGCCGGCGGCTCGGTGTAGCCGGTCAGGATGGCGTAGACGTAGTCCGGCCCGCCGTCGCGCGCTTTCTCGATCAGCGACAGGTCGGGCGGGTCGATGCCGAGTGCCGCCACCGCGGCCTGCTCGTTCGGATAGGGCGAAACGAACTGGTCGGATGGCAGGCCCGGCCTGGTGGTTGGCTGGCCGTCGTCGCCAATGGTCGGCACGGTGAGGCTGGCGGCGATCGCCTTGATGTCGTCCGCCTTCAGCCCGATGCCGGCGAGGTCGCGGAAATGGCCGTGCTTCAGCGAATGGCAGGCGGCGCACACATCCTTGTAGACCTGGAAGCCGCGCTGTGCGGCGGCGCGGTCATAGGTGCCGAACAGCCCGTCGAAGCTCCAGTTCTGATGCACCAGCGCACCGGCTTCCTGCGCCGAGGCGGGCGACGCGGGCAGCGCGAGGCCGCCCAGCAAAGCCGCGACGGCGGCGAGGCGAAGGATGCGCATCAGACTTTCTCCATCGGCTTGGCGGTAGCGCCTCCAGGCAGCGGTCCGCCGCCGATCACCGGCCGACTGATGCTCTCAGGCAGCGGCAACGGCCGTTCCATCTTGCCCAGAACCGGCAGGACCACCAGGAAATGCGCGAAATAATACAGCGTGGCGATCCGGCCCAGCACCACCCAGATGCCCTCCGGCCGATGCGCGCCCACCATGCCCAGCACGATCACCGACAGCACCAGCACCCAGAACAGGATGCGGTAGATCGGCCGGAACTTGGCCGAGCGCACCGGTGAGGTATCGAGCCACGGGATCACGAACAGCACGAAGATCGAGCCGAACATCATCAGCACGCCGCCCAGCTTGTTCGGCACCGCGCGCAGGATGGCGTAGAACGGCAGGAAGTACCATTCCGGCACGATCTCCGGCGGCGTCATCAGCGGGTTGGCCGGAATCCAGTTGTCCGGCGCCATGAAGAAGGTCGGCGCGAAGAACACCAGGATGGCGAACAGCAGCAGGAATACGCAGACGCCGACGCTGTCCTTGCTGGTGTAGTACGGATGGAACGGCAGCGTGTCGGCATCGCTCTTCACGTCGATGCCGAGCGGATTGTTGGAGCCGGTGATGTGCAGGGCGGCGATATGCAGGAAGATCACCCCCACCAGCACGAACGGCAGCAGGTAATGCAGGCTGAAGAACCGGTTCAGCGTCGGGTTGCCCACCGCGAAGCCGCCCCACAGCCACTGCACCACCGGCTCGCCGACGATCGGGATCGCCGAGAACAGGTTGGTGATCACCGTCGCGCCCCAGAACGACATCTGCCCCCAGGGCAGCACGTAGCCCATGAAGGCGGTGGCCATCATCACCAGCAGGATCACCACGCCGATCATCCACAGCAGCTCGCGCGGCGCCTTGTAGGAGCCGTAATACAGGCCGCGAAACAGATGGACATAGACGACGATGAAGAACATCGACGCCCCGTTGGCGTGCACATAGCGCAGCAGCCAGCCGAAATTGACGTCCCGCATGATCCGCTCGACCGAGTCGAACGCCATGGTCGAATTCGGCACGTAGTTCATCGCCAGGAAGATGCCGGTGGCGATCATGATCATCAGGCTGACCATCGCCAGCGCGCCGAAATTCCACCAGTAGTTGAAGTTCTTCGGCGTCGGAAAGACCCCGTATTCCTTCTGCATCATGGTGAACACCGGCAGGCGGGTGTCGATCCAGTTCACCACCGGGTTCTTGAAGTCGCTCTTATGCAGGCCGGCCATTGCGTTGTGCTCCGAAGGCTTAAACGGCGTTCCGTGGCGGCGGCAGGCCGTCAGCCGATCTTGATCTTGCTGTCGCTCTCGAACGCGTAGGGCGGCAGCCACAGGTTGAGCGGCGCCGGCCCGTGCCGCACCCGGCCGGAGGTGTCATACTGGCTCCCGTGGCAGGGGCAGAACCAGCCGCCCCAGTCGCCGCGCGGATCGGTGGGCTTGTTGCCGAGCGGGATGCACCCCAGATGCGTGCAGATGCCGATCACCACGATCCACTGGCTGTGGCCGGCCTTCACGCGCGCCGCATCGGTCTCGGGCTCGATCAGGTCGGAGAGCTTGACGTCCTCGGCCTCCTTGGTCTCCTTGGCGGTGCGATGGCGCACGAACACCGGCTTGCCGCGCCACGAGACGGTGATGCCCTGCCCCTCCTCGATCGGGGTCAGCGTCACCTCGGTGGAGGACAGCGCCAGCACGTCCTTCGAGGGGTTCATGCTGTCGACCAGCGGCCAGACGATGGCGCCCGCCAGAACCGCCCCGCCGGCGCCGGCCAGCAGCTTCAGGAAGTCGCGTTTGGTGACATCGCCCCCGTCGGGCTGGCCATGCGGCGCGGCGCCATGTGTCGCAGACATCGTATCGGCCATCTATTCCCTCGATCCACCCGGCGGGGCGGGGTAGTTGCAACGGCGGCGGGCGCGCACGAAGCTCATCGCGGCGCACCCCGATCAGGATACGGCCGGCACGCGCGCCGCCTCACTAAACGACGCCCGCCGCGCGGGCAACCCATCCCTGCGCAGCATACTAGGAGGCGGTCTGGACCTCTGCAACATGCCGGGCTGACGAACCGCGCTGTTACCGCTAGGATTCCGGCTGATTTCGCAGGAATTTTTCATGCCCGACACGCCCGCCCCCGCCTTGTCACACGTCGCCCTGAAGGATCCGGCCCGCCTGTGGTTCGAGTCCTTGCGCGACCGGATCTGTGCCGCTTTCGAGCAGATCGAGGCCGAAGCCGCCGGCACCGCCGCCGCCGCCCGCTTCCAGCGCACCACCTGGCAGCGCCCCACCGAAGATGCGACTCCCCTTGCTGAAGGGGGTGGCGGTGGCGTGATGAGCGTCATGCGCGGCCTGGTGTTCGAGAAGGTCGGCGTCAACGTTTCCACAGTAATGGGCGAATTCAGCCCCGAATTCCGCGCCAGCATCCCCGGCGCCGCCGAGGACCCGCGCTTCTGGGCCAGCGGGATCAGTCTGGTCGCCCATATGTGCAGCCCGCGCGTGCCGGCGGTGCATTTCAACACCCGCATGCTGGTCACCACCAAGGGCTGGTTCGGCGGCGGCGGCGACATCACGCCGATGGTGCCGGACGCACCAGAGGCAATCGCCGACGCCGCCCGTTTCCACGCCGCCCTGCGCGCCGCCTGCGACCGCCACGACCCAGCCTACTACCCGAAATTCAAGGAATGGTGCGACCGCTACTTCTACCTGCCGCACCGCCGCGAGCCGCGCGGCGCCGGCGGCATCTTCTTCGACCATCACGCAACCGGCGACGCCGAGGCCGATTTCGCCTTCACCCGCGATGTCGGCGAGGCGTTCCTCTCGGTCTACCCCGCCATCGTCCGCGCCCGCATGGCCGAACCCTGGACCGAGGCCGAACGCCAGCACCAGCTGCTCCGCCGCGGCCGCTACGTCGAGTTCAACCTGCTCTACGACCGCGGCACCCTGTTCGGCCTGAAGACCGGCGGCAACGTCGACGCCATCCTGATGAGCCTGCCGCCCGAGGTGCGCTGGGGCTGAACGCCGGCCGCAAATAACCGCCGCAATTGCGATGACAGCACGAAACGGCAAAGCTATGCTGACCCGTGCAAATCCGCGCCCGCCCGACCTCTTCCCCCGCCCGCCCTAAATCCACCGACGCGAAGCAGAATCCCATGAGCGCCGCCGCCGAACTCTACGCCGACAAGCGATCCGGCTATTTCGGCTATGCGCGAACCGACATCGAGCCGGTACTGCCTGCCATCACCACCGCGGTGCTGGAAATCGGCTGCGGCGACGGAAGCACGCTGCGCTGGCTGCGCGGCATCCGTCAGGTCGACCACGCCACCGGCATCGAACTGTTCGCCGACGCCGCCCATCAGGCGGAGAGCGCCTTCGACGAGGTGGTGGTCGGCAACATCGAGACGATGGACCTGGAGTTGCCGGCGGAGCGCTTCGACCTGATCCTCATGCTCGACGTTCTGGAGCACCTGGTCGATCCTTGGAAGGTGGTCGCCCGCTGCCACCAGGCGCTGAAGCCGGGCGGCGCGATGGTGGTCTCGATCCCCCATGTCGGCCATTATTCGGTGGTACTGCCATTGCTGTTTCGCGGCCGGTGGAGCTATGCCGACGAGGGTCTGCTCGACCGCACCCATCTGCGCTTCTTCGTCGAGCGGACGGCAATCGATCTTATGACCAGCTCCGGCCTCGTCTTCGAAGCGATCAGCCGCAACCGGTGGCCACCGCGCTGGCTCGGCGGCAGCGGCAGCAAACGCATGCGTTGGTATGCGCAGAAGATCGTCAATCGGCTGCCCTGCAACCGCCTGTTCGACGCCCAGTTCGTGATCCGTGTCCGCAAACCGGCTGCGGCGCCCAGGCCCGGATGAACCGCCGGCGGCGCCCGGCCGCACACACCGCCGCGCCAACACACCAGGCTGTTACCGCCGCCGGCCGATCCGCTCTGCTACTCTGCCGCACAACCCGGTGGCTCGCGCATCCGCCGCTGTCCGGCAACTGGAGCGACCGATGAGTTTCGATCTCCCCACCATCACCACCGCCAACCTCACCGCCCAGGAAGGCAAGACCGTCGCGCAGTTCTGCAATTGCGGCTACGTCGACATGCACCAGAACCACTGCGCGCATTTCGTCAGCCACACGCTGGATATCGAGGTCGGGCTGCTCTGCGGCAGCATGGCCTGGGCCACCCGCGGCCGCGGCGTCAGCCTGCGGGTCAACCAGGTGTTCAACTCCCTCACCACCCGCGGCCGCTGGGACGATGCCAGCCAGCTCCCCACCGCGGTCGCCGCCAGCAACGCCTTCCTGATGTTCGCCACCATCCCCGACAACGTCACCGACGCCCGCGGCTTGATCACCATGGGCAGCAACCACCTCAAGCATGTCGGCATCTATCGCGGCGGCACGGTGTGGAACTTCTCCAACAACCACGCCCATCCGCAGGTGATCAGCGAAACCGCCGCCACCTTCCGCCAGCGCCTGGCCCGGGTCTACGGCGCCGGCACCCGGTTCTTCTACGGCTACCAGGCGGATATATGACCCGCTGGGCGGCACTGGCGCTGCTGCTCGCCGCCGTGCCAGCCCACGCCCAGATTGCTGCGCAGAGTCGGGCCGCCGAGCAGCACCAGACCGCCGCATTGCTCGGCCTGCTACTCTCTCCCGCCGCCCAGCCGGCCACCGGCGCCTGCGACCTCACCCCCGGCACCGCGACACTCGCCGAGGACATCCTGCTCACCCTGGCCCAACTCAGCGCCCACGGCCGCATCGCCTCACGCTGCGAACCGGCCGGCAGCGCCACGCGCTGCGACCTGTCGATCGGCCAGACCCCGGACAGCGATGCGCTCTGGGCCCGCAGCTACCGTGTCATCACCAACGCGACGCAGACCGTGCTCAGCGGGGCGGTGGAGTGCTTTACGATTCCTTGAAAGACCAGCAAGCACTTCCTTTTGTGAACAAAAAGAAGCAAAAAAACTTTTCGTCCATTTTGGAGACTCCGGAGTCTCCGCCCCTCCGCCGTTGCAAGGCGGATAAAAAAAGTTTTTTGGTTCTTTTTTTCAAAAAAGAACTCTTGCCTTCAACCACACCGCCACGCTCCCAAGCACCACCGCCAGCCCCAGCGGCAGCAGCGGCGCCACCGGAACCGGCAGCAGCCCCAGTGCCAGCGCCGCCGCCAGTTCGCCCAGGCCGCGCGCCAGCACCGCCAGCCCGGCCACCGCCAGCGCGCGCCGCTGGCTGGCCAGCAGCGGCCCCAGCGCCTGCCAGCGGCTGGCCCCGGCCGATTGCAGCCCCCGCCCAAGCCGTGCCCAGCCGGCCGCCAGCGGGCCGTGCGCCAGCAGCAGTGCCAGCGGGGCGGCGGTGATCGCCCAAGCCGCCAGCATCGCGGCGGCGGTCAGCCGGTCATCGGCCACCCGATGGTATGCCAGCAGCGCCACCGCCAAGCCGGGCGGCACCGCCACCAGTGCGCCCAGCACCACCAGCACTGCCCGCCGCGCGGCAAACCGCGCCATCGCCAGCCAGGCCGCCAGCAGCGCGCCCAGCAGCAGCGCCAGGATGGTGGCCGACGCCAGCGCCAGCAGCAGTGCCGCAAGGAAGATCAGGTTATCCGGCATCGGCCACCTCGGCGGGCGCGTCGGTGCTGAATGACTGGGTGCGCACCAGCCTGGCATACAGCCCGTCGCGCGCCATCAACTCGCTATGCGTGCCCATTTCCACCGCCCGCCCCTCGGCCATCGCCACCACCAGGTCGGCGTCGCGCACGGTCGACAGCCGATGCGCCACCACGATCGTCGTCCGCCCGGCGCGCAGGGTGGCCAGCGCCTGCTGCACTAGGTGCTCGCTCTCGGCGTCCAACGCGCTGGTCGCTTCGTCCAGCAGCAGAATGCGCGGATCGCGCAGCAGCGCCCGGGCCAGCGCCACACGCTGCCGCTGCCCGCCGGACAGTCGCTGCCCGCCCGGCCCGACGGTGGTGGCATAGCCCTCCGGCAGCGCGCTGATGAACTGATCCGCCGCCGCCGCCCGCGCCGCCGCCCGCACCGCCGCGTCATCGGCGCCCGGCCGGCCCATGCGGATATTGGCGGCGACGGTATCATCGAACAGCAGCGAATCCTGCCCGACATAGGCGATCGCGTCGCGCAGGCTGGCCAGCGTCACCTGCCGCAAATCGGCGCCATCCAGCCGGATCGCGCCGCTGCTCACCTCCTGCAGCCGCGGGATCAGCGCCAGGGCGGTGGATTTGCCGGCGCCGGACGGTCCCACCAGCGCCACCGTCAGCCCCGGCTCGGCGACGAAGGAAAGGCCGCGCAGCCCCGCCCGCCCGTCCGGATAGGCGAACGCGGCATTGTCGAATTCCAGTCGTCCGCGACCGGGCGGCAGCGGCGTAGCACCCGGCGTCTCGGTGATGCCGGGCGGCTCGTCCAGCACCGCATACACTCGGATCAGCCCGGCCAGCCCCTCTTGCACTGCCGCGTTCAGGCTCCCCAAAGCCCGCAGCGGCTGGGCTGCCAGCAGCAGCGCGGTGATGAAGCTGGTGAAATGGCCGACCTGCTCTGCCCCCAGCGCCGGCCCACCTTGGCTCGCCCGCCAGCCGCCATAGGCGAACACCGCGGCCACCGCGGCGCCGCCGATCACTTCCAGCAGCGGGTCGATCCGGCTGCGGCTTTTCGCCATGCTCAGCAGCACCTGGTACAGCCGTGCGAAAGCCTGCTCGGCGCGCTGCCGCTCGGTGGCCTCCAGCCGATAGGCGCGCACCGTGCGGGCCTGCGCGAAGCTCTCGTTCAGCAGCGTCGCGGCCTCGCCGGTGCGCTCCTGCATGCTGCTGGAGGATCGGCGCAGGCGCCTCCCGATGCGCTGGATCGGCAGCACCGCCAGCGGATACAAGGCGGCGGCGATCAGGCTCAGCCGCCAGTCCAGATACAGCACCGCCGCCACCGAGCCGACCACCTTCAGCACGTCGGCCAGCCCATTGACCAGCCGGGTCAGCGCCTCGCGCACGCTGGTGGCGTCGGTGGTGAAGCGGGCGGTGAGTGCGGCCGGCGACTCGCGCTCCACCCGCGCCAGGTCGGCTTCGGTCAGATGGCGGAACATGCTGTCCTGCAGGCCGCGAATGGTCAGCAGCGACACCTTCTGCACCAGCACGTTCTGGAAATACTGCGACACCGCCTTGATGCTGGTCAGCACGACGATCATCGCCGGCACGATGTAGATCAGCCGCGGGTCCTGCCGGGCGAACAGTTCGAACGCGTAGTTGATCGCCAGCGGATAGCAGGCCTGGGCGGCGGCCATGGTGATGGTCAGCACCAGGATCACCGCCATGGTGGCGCGAAAGTGCCGCAGCCGCTCACGCCATAGCCGCAGCAGCAGCGCCTTGGTATCAGCCGCGGCGATGACCGGCTTCATCGCGCCGGCTGCCGGCGGATGAACGCGATGCTCATCGCCAGCGGTACCCAGACGATATACCATATCGGCCCCGGCCCCTTGACCACCTGGCTGAGATCGGTGAGCCCGGTGACGCAGGCGCACACCCCCATCCCGGCCAGCGTCAGCCGCTCCCAGCGCTCTTGATCGGTGGCCGGCTTCGCCCGCCACAGCCCATGCGCCACCAGCAGCAAGCTGCCGATCAGCAGCGCCAGCCCCACCGCGCCGCCATACAGCCAGGTGGACAGGTACAGGTCATGCGGAAACTGGTCCCTGGCGCGCGGCAGCAGCGCGGTCAGGCCGTGGCCGAACAGCGGCGCCTCGCCGATCACCTCGACGCTCTGGTGCCAGATGCCGAGCCGCTGACTCCAGCCGCGCTCGGTCAGGTGCTGCACGAAGTCGCCGATGATGCGGGGATCGTAGAGATGCATCGCCAGCACCGCCAACACCAGCGCCACCGCCGTGCCCAGCACCCAGCGCCACGGCACCCCGACCAGCAGCACCGCGCCGCCGGCCACCACCGCCACCAGCGGGCCACGGCTGCCGGTCAGCCAGATGAATGCCGCCATCACCGCGACGGCGGCCAGCAGCCCCAGCCGCAGTATGCCGCGCGCAGTGGCGATGCGGCCCAGCGCCAGGATCAGGCACAGCCCGATGATCGCCGCGCCCAGGATCGGGTGGCGGGTCTCCGCCCAGCCCGGCATCCGCTCCACGGTGGCGTCGGCAGCGAGGAACCGCCCGATCGCCCAGGCGGCATTGAGCGCGCCGGCCACGATCAGCGTGCTGCCCAGCCAGCTTCTGTCCCTGGCCGGCGTCGCGAGTTTCAGCATCGACAGGAAAAAACCCAGCGTACAGAAGCAGTTCCACAGCCACAGCCAGCGCGATGGCGCGTTCTGTGCCGCCGGGCTCCACAGCAGCGCCAGCGCCAGCCAGCCGATCAGCAGCAGCGGCAGCAGCAGCAGCGGATCGGCCAGCGCCGGCCGCATCGCCGGCAACACCCGCCACAGCACCAGCGGCACGCCGCCGGCATAGAACAGCAGCGCCCAGACCGGTTCCGGCACCAGCACGAAGCCGCTGGCGACGAACAGCAGGCCGAGCGGCAGCAGCGCCGCGTCGGCGATGGCGGTCAGCCGGCCAGGGTTGGCCATGCGTACCCCGCTGGGTCGTGCCGTCCGAAGGCGACATCATGCAGGTAGCCGGCGACGATGCGTTCGTTGAACAGCGCATGATAGCGCGCCCGCCCGGCCCCGGCGATCGCCCGGCGGCGTGCCGGCTCGGCGATCAGTCGGCCGAGCATCTCGGCAAGTTCCTCGAAAGACGAGAAAAATCCCATCTGGTCATCGTCGAACAGCGTGTCATAGCCGGTCGCCCGTTCCATCAGCACCGCCAGCCCGTTGCCGGCCATCTGGGCCAGCCGGTCGGAACTGTAAAGATGCGAATCGGCGCGGCGGCTGATGTTCAGCCCGATCGCCACACTCTCCAGCGCCGCCTGGTAGCCGGCGGCGCGCAGCTTCGGGCGCCCCAACGCACCGCCCAGCAAGGGCCGCGCGCCTGGCACCGCAGCGAGCAATTCCCTCATGAAATCATCCATATCCCAGGCCCGCCCGCACACCACCCGCAACGGCCGCGCCGGGTTGCCGCAGGCGTAGAACACGTCGTACTCCAGCCGGTCGTGCAGATGCGCCTGGCCGGTTTCGATCGACCAGTCCACCGCGTTCGGCAGGAACCCCACCACCCGCCCCGGTCGTGCCAGGGCCGCGAGTTGTGGGCCGGCGGTGGTGATCAGGGTGGCGTCGACCACCGGAAATTTGGCTTCGATGCGGGCGATGTTGTCCGGTTCGAACAGCGGGTCGACATTGATCTGGACGACTTTAAGGTCCGGTAATTGCTCGCGAATCGCGGAAATTGTTGCGACATCGATCATATCGGCATGGGTCAGCAGCAGCAGGCCGGGGCGGGCTTCGCGGCACAGTGCCAGCAGGGCGGCGTTGACGCCGCGGCGGCCCCAGCGGCGATGGCCGAAGATGGTGCTGGCGCGGGCCACCTCGCGATCGGAGAACTGGATCACGGTATGGCCGTTGCGGATCAAGCCGTTGTTAAGCTTGACGGTTGTGTTGTGCAGAAAGCAGTCCCGCGCGCTGGTCGGGAAGTTTCCGACATGCAGGATGCGGGTCATGGCGGCGTGGTAGCACGCCGCCGGCGAAGTTCCGAGAGGCAGGCGGCACGGTCGGCGAGGCAGCCGCCGTCCAGCCACCATTGGCGCAGGTCGCGCAGAATCAGCCCCATTTCCGGGCCTGGAAGCACGCCGAGGGCGGTCAGATCACGGCCCTGGAGGGGAAAAACCGGGGCAAAAGCCGTCAAAAGTTTCTGCCGGGCGGATTCGCCCACCCCGGCCAGCCAAGCGCGGCCGAGCAGGATGTCGCGCGGGGTATCGGCCAGCAGACGGCGGATTGTTGCGTCGTCGTCGTGATCGGTTGGGGTTGGAGGATCGCGCAAGGCGATCAGTTGGTTTCGCTCGGCGGCGGACAGGCGGAGGCGGTCGGCCAGCGCGTCGGCGCTGCCGGTGAGCAGGGCGGCCGCGCGCAGCAGCGGGTCCGGGGGGGCGCCGCGGGCTTCCAGGGCGGCCAGGGAGGCGACGGAAAACCCTTCCGGCAGAATGGCTTGCAGCACGCCGAGGCGCTCCATCAGGGCGATGGTGGGGGCGCTGGCCGGGGCCGCGAGCAGGCGTTTCAACTCGCTCCAGACCCGTTCCGGCGACAGCCGGGCGAGGCCGGGGATGGCGCCCTTGATCGCCGCCAGCGCCGCCGGATCGGGGTCGCCTTTTCCGTAGCGGGCGTGGAAGCGGAAGAAGCGCAGCAGGCGGAGGTAGTCCTCGGCCAGCCTGGTGGCCGGGTCGCCGACGAAACGCACGATGCCGGCCGCCAGATCCGATTGGCCACCGAAATAGTCATATAACATACCTATCGCCGAGAGCGACATCGCGTTGATGGTGAAATCCCGGCGCGCCGCGTCCTCGCGCCAGTCATCGGTGAACGCCACGGTGGCGTGGCGGCCGTCGGTGGCGAGGTCGCGGCGCAGGGTGGTGATCTCGAAATGCGCATCGCCGGAAAGTGCGGTGACGGTGCCGTGCGCCAGCCCGGTGGGCAGCGCCCGCAGCCCGGCGGCGCTGAGGGCGGCGATCATTTCGCCGGGGGGGAGCGGGCAGGCGAGGTCGATATCGGCGACCGGCAGACCGGCTAACGCATCGCGCACGCAGCCGCCGACCAGTCTCGCGTCGGGCAGGGCGGCCAGCACCGCCTGCAGCCTGGGGTCGGCGAGGAAATCAGGGTGCAGCATGGCCTGGCACCACCCGGCCGTCGGGCAGGGTGGTGGCCGGGATGTAGCGCTGATGCGCCTCCATATGGGCGCGGCGGTACAGCGTGACGGCGCTTGTCGCCAGCACCAGCATCGCCAGCAGCGCGCCTGCCACCGCGAGGCGCGAGGCATGCGGCGCCAGCACCCGCCACATCGCGAACAGCGCGAACGGCAGCAGGAACAGGACGATCTCGACCAGCCCGATCATGCCGCTAACCCTGCGCCTGGCGCAGCCGCTCGGCCAGATGCACCAGAATGGCGGCGGTGGCGCCCCAGATGTAGTGCTCGGGGTGCGGCCAGACCCAGAATTCACGCATGCTGCCACGGAATTCGGCGCGCCGGCGCTCGGGTGCCGCCGGGTCGAGCAGCACCGACAGCGGCAGGGTGAACACCGCCTGCACCTCGAACGGCGACGGGGTCAGGTGCAGGCCGCCCAGCTCGCGGCCCTCGGGCAGCAGGCCGAGCACCGGGGTGATGCTGTAGCCGGTGCCGGTGACATAGTCGCCGAGCCGGCCGGCGACTTCGACATCGGCGGGGTCGAGGTCGATCTCCTCATGCGCCTCGCGCAATGCCGCGAATTCCGGGCCGGTGTCGCCGGGGTCGATGCGGCCGCCGGGGAAGCTGACCTGGCCGGCGTGCTTGGTGAGATGGGAGTTGCGCAAGGTGAGCAGCACCGCGGGGTCGCTGCCGCGCAGGAACGGCACCAGCACGGCGGCCGGCACCAGGTGGCCGGGGGCCAGGCCAACCGCGTCGTCCGAGCCGATGCGCGCGCCAATGCGGTCGGCGGCGATGCTGCCGGCGGCGGTTCGGGGCGCGGTCATGGTGGGGGTGGGGGCGGTTGCGGCGGGCTCGCCAAGCAGGCGCAGGCGGCGGCGCAATTCCTCTGGATTCATCGTGTGTGCTGCAATGGCTTCCGGCGGTCAGCGGACCGGCATCTCACCCAACGGGAAAAACTCGCCACTGCTCCAGACCCCCAGCATCTTGCGGCCCATGACCATCTTGGGCTCGGCCAGCGCCACCAGCTCGTAATACACCGCGCGGCCGATCCGCGCCTCCACCGGCATGTGGCTGGCGCCCGGCCGGATCAGGATATACGGAGTCGGCTCGCAGGTCAGGATATCGTGAGCGACGCGGATCGGGTGCTCCGGCCCGGCCACCAGCACCTGGTCGATATTGGTGCGGAAGGTGAGCGTCTGGTCGCGGCCCTCGCCGTCCCAGCACAGCTCGACGGCGACGAACGGCGCGTCCTCGACCTGGATGCGGCCACGCTCGACCGGGGTTTGCAGGATGAAATCGCCGAACTCGTCGCGCCGCAGCACCGAGGAGAACAGGCACACCAGCTCTTTGCGCTTGATCGGGGTGCCGCGATACATCCAGGTGCCATCACGGCGGATCAGGAATGGCAGGTCGCCCATTTCGGCGGGCGGGCGGCGGATCGGCGGGCAGGCGGAAGGCGGTGCGTCAGCCAGGCTTGCCGCCCGCTTCTGGCAGGCCCGCTTCGCCACGCCGCGGTTCACGTTGTCATCCCCATGATTGCGTCAGACTTGTCCATGCCCATCATATAGGGACCATGCCGCCGTGAGGCAAAGTCTCGTAATATTTAAACCGCAATCCGGCCACAACATGACGAAGGCGCCATGCGTGCAGAAATCGGCATACCGCGGCAGCGATACGCTCTAGCCTGACCCCGCCCCTCTTGGTCGCAGGAACCCCCCGATGCCCGCTCCGCCCTTCGCATCACCGGCCGCCGCCGTATCCGCCGACGACGTTCTGGCCGAGGTGGACGCGCTGGGCCACACCATCGCCGCGGTCCGCGCCGAGATCGGCCGCGCGATCCACGGCCAGGAGGAGGTGGTTGATCAGACGCTGATCACCCTGCTCTCCGGCGGGCACGTGCTGCTGGTCGGCGTGCCGGGGCTCGGCAAGTCGAAGCTGGTGGAAACCCTGGCGGTGGTGCTCGGGCTCGACTCCAAGCGGGTGCAGTTCACCCCCGACCTGATGCCGGCCGATATCCTCGGCAGCGAGGTGCTGGACGAGTTGCCGGGCGGCACCCGGCAGTTTCGTTTCGTTCCCGGCCCGGTGTTCTGCCAGCTGCTGATGGCCGACGAGATCAACCGCGCCAGCCCGCGCACCCAGTCGGCGCTGTTGCAGGCGATGCAGGAGCAGCGGGTGGCGATCGGCGGCACCGAATACCTGGTGCCACGGCCGTTCCACGTTCTCGCCACGCAGAACCCGATCGAGCAGGAGGGCACCTACCCGCTGCCGGAAGCCCAGCTCGACCGCTTCCTGCTGGAAATCCGGGTCACCTACCCGGACCTCGCCGCCGAGCGCTCGATGCTGCTGGCCACCACCGGCTCGGCGGAAGCAACCCCCCGGCCGGCAATGACCGCCGCAGGGCTGATGGCGGCACAGGCGCTGATCCGCCGGCTGCCGGTGGGCGAGTCGGTGCTCGACGCCATCCTCGCCCTGGTGCGCAGCGGCCGGCCGGAGGTCAGCGACAGCGACATGGTGCGCGACTACGTCGCCTGGGGCCCCGGCCCACGCGCCGCCCAGGCGCTGATGCTGGCCAGCCGCGCCCGCGCCCTGCTGGACGGCCGCCTGGCGCCCAGCATCGATGACGTCGCCGCCCTCGCCCCGCCGGTGCTGCGCCATCGCATGTCGCTCAACTACGAAGCCCGCGCCCGCGGCGTGACCCTGGCCGAAATCATCGGGCACCTGGTGGAGCGGATGGGGTGATCGGCACGGAGGCAGGCAAGGCCGGGGCTCCGCCCCGCACCCCGCCAAGGGCAAAGCCCTTGGAACCCCCGACTTGTTGCCTTCGGCAGAGGGGGGCGAGGTACTGGTTGCAACATCGCGTTGCCCCCCTCTGCCGAAGGCAACCAAAACCGAGGTCCAGGGGCTCGGCCCCTGGTGGGGTCTGGGGCAACGCCCCAGCCTTGCCTGCTTCATGCCGATGACCCAAACCGCCCGCCGGGCCGAGGCGCTCGGGGCCAGGTTGCCGCCGTTGTTGGTGGCGGCGGAGCGGGTGGCGGCGACGGTGTGGCAGGGGGTGCATGGGCGGCGGCGGGTCGGGCAGGGGGATAGTTTCTGGCAGTATCGGCCGTTTGTGGCCGGGGATTCGGCGGCGCGGGTGGACTGGCGGCGGTCGGCGCGGTCGGACCGGTTGTTTTTGCGCGAGACCGAGTGGGAGGCGGCGCAGACGGTGGGGTTGTGGCGGGACGGGTCGGCGAGCATGCGCTGGCGGTCGCGGGCGGCGAGTGGGGAGAAGGTGGAGCGGGCGGAGCTGTTGTTGCTGGCGTTGGCGAGTTTGCTGTTGCGGGGGGGCGAGCGGGTGCGGCTGGTGGCGCCGGGGGGGCGCAGTGTTTCGGGGCGGGTGGGGCTGGAGCGGTTGGCGGAGGGGTTGGCGGGGTTGGCGGGGGATGAGTTGCCGGGGGCGGTTGGGCTGCCGCGGTTTGCCCGGGTGGTGTTGATCGGGGATTTTCTCGGGCCGCTGGATGAGATCAGGGATTGTGTGGGGGCGATGGCGGGGGTGCCGGTGAGCGGGCATTTGTTGCAGGTGCTCGATCCGGCGGAGGCGCTGCTGCCGTATCAGGGGCGGGTGCGGTTTTTTGGCACCGAGCGGGAGGCGGCGACGGTGGTGCCTCGGGTGGAGGGGGTGCGGGCGGCGTATGCGGCGCGGCTGGCCGAGCAGCAGGCCGGGCTGGCGGCGATTGCGGCGGCGGCGGGCTGGGGGTTCGCGGTGCATCGGACCGATCATCCGGCTGAGGCGGCGTTGCTGGGGTTGTATGCGGCG
>JBEPTZ010000066.1:0-23056 GCA_041691815.1 Rhodospirillales bacterium
GCGCCGGAGCGGTCGGCGCCGATCCGCACCGCCGCGCCGCAGCGCGCGGCGGCGGCGGCCACCTGCTCCCGCAGCGGTCCGGCCGGAATCACCCGGCCGTTGCCAAACCCGGCCTCGCCGTCGATCACCAGCAGCGACAGCGTCTTGGCGAGGGTTGGATTCTGCAGCCCGTCATCCATCACCAGCACCTGCGCGCCGTCCGCCACCGCCAGCCGCGCGCTGACTGCCCGATCGGCGCCGGCATAGGTTGGCGCCTGGGCGGCCAGCAGCAGCGCCTCGTCGCCGAACCGCGCCGCGTCGCAGCCCTGCACCCGGCCGGTCTCGCGCCCGCCATAGCCGCGGGTCAGGAACGCCACCGCCAGCCCCCGCGCCGCCAGCCGGGCGCCGAGGTCCAGCGCCAGCGTGGTCTTGCCGGACCCCCCGGCGCTGGCATTGCCGCAGCAGATCACCGGCACCGGCGCACGCCATCCCGGCCGCGCCGCGCGCCGTGTGGTGATCGCTCCATATAGCGCCCCGAGCGGTGCCAGCAGCGCCGCCAGCAGCCCGTCCCGCCGCCAGAACGCCGGCGCCCTCACGCAACACACCCGGCGAGTTCGGCGAGCATCGCGGCGACCCGCGCCGGCAGGTCCTGGTCGCGGCTGGCCACCGCCATCGCCGCCGCGCCCAGCGCCGCCCGGCGTTCTGGGTCGCGCAGCATCGCGTCCACCCAGGCACCCAACGCCGCCGCATCGGCTATTTCCGTCAATGCGCCGCCCTCGGCCAGCACCCGCACCGGCTCGACGAAGTTGAAGCTGTGCGGCCCCATTGCCACCGCGCAGCCCAGCCGGGCCGGCTCCAGCGGGTTCTGCCCGCCCAGTGGCACCAGCGAGCGCCCGACGAACACGATCGGCGTCAGCCGGTAATACAGCCCCATCTCGCCGAGCGTGTCGCCCACCCACAGCCCGGCCGTGGCGGGCGGGTCTTCGCCCAGGCTGCGCCGCGTTACCGGCAGCCCGTCGGCCAGCGCCGCCACCTCCGCCCCGCGCTCCGGGTGGCGCGGCACAATCAGCGTCAACAGGCCGGGATGCTGCGCCGCCAGCCGGTGATGCTGGGCGACCACCAGTTCTTCCTCGCCGGGGTTGGTGGCCGCCGCCAGCCACACCGGCCGGCCGGCCAGCATTTCGACCAGCCGCGCCAGTTCGGCGGCGTCCACCGGCAGCGGCGGGGTGGCGAATTTCAAGTTGCCGAGGCTCTCCACCGCCGGCGCCCCCAGCGCCGCCAGCCGCGCCGCATCGGCGTCCGACTGCGCCAGCACCCGCGCGAACCGGCCGAACACCGCTCGTGCCAGCCCCGGCACGCGCCGCCAGCGGGCGAAGCTGCGCGGCGACAGCCTTGCGTTGATCAGCATCACCGGAATCCCCCGCGCGGCGCAGCCGGCCAGCAGGTTCGGCCACAGCTCGCTCTCCACGAACCCCGCCGCATCCGGCCGCCAATGGTCGAGAAACCGCGCCGCCCAGCCCGGCACGTCCAATGGCACGAAGCGATGGCGTATCCGCCCGTCCAACCCCACTTCCGGCAGCCGCCGCGCCAACAGCGCCGCCGAGGTCAGCGTGCCGGTGGTCAGCAGCACCTCCAGCCCCGCCGGCAACGCCGCCAGCACCGGCAACAGCGACACGCTCTCCCCCACGCTCGCGGCATGCAGCCACAGCAGCCGCCCGGCCGGGCGCGGCGTCGGGTCGATCCCGCGCCGCTCACCCAGCCGCGCCGCGATCTCCTTGCCGCGCGCCACCCGCCGCCGCAGCATCAGCCGCAGCCCCGGCGCCGCTAGCCGGGCAAACCCCGCGTAGAGGTGCAACAGGCTCATCCCAGCATCCGATCGGCCTGCGCCGCCGCCGCATCGAGCCCGGCGCTGATCGCCGGCAGCGCTGTGGCGGCGTCCTCGCGCCCCACCGTCACCGCCGGCCCGCACACCAGCACCCCGCGCCCCCAGGGCAGCGGCAGCACCATCTGGTCCCAGCTGCCGAGCACCCGCTTGCGGCTGATCTGCCCGGCGCAGGGCAGCACCGCCACCCCGGCCAATGCCGCCAGGTGCGCCACCCCGGCGGCGGCCACCCGGCGCGGCCCGCGCGGCCCATCTGGCGTCACCACCGCGTTGCTGCCGCCCGCCAGGCCCTCCAGCAGCCCGCGTAGCGCCGCCGCGCCGCCCTTGTCCACCCCGGCCCGTGCCGTGGAGCCATACACCACGTCGACCCCGAACCGCGCCATCACCGCACCGATCATCTGGCCGTCGAAATTCCGGCTGACCAGCACATGCGCCCGCAGCGCGACGCCCCGCTTCGCCGCCTGCCGCCGCGCCAGCAGCCACAACGCCGGCATCAGCGGCAGCCGCTCATGCCAGAACGCCACCACCATCGGCCGGCCCTCGAGGCAGGGCGCCAGATGTTCGCCGCCCTCCAGCGTCCAGCGCGTGCTCCACAGCGCGAAACCGAGATAATGCCCCACCAGCCAGGCCAGCGCCCGTTGCACGGCCCCGTGTCGAAGGACGCGCTTCAACATGATCGTCGAAGGACGCGCTTCAACATCGTCGAAGGACGCGCTTCAACATGATCGCCGAAGGACGCGCTTCAACATGCGCGTCGCAGGGCGCGCTTCAGCATGGCTCAGCACCGGACATGGCCGCGCCGGTAGCATGCCGGGCGGCATCGCGGCAAATCCCCCATTGCCGACCGGCGGCGCTGCTGATAGGGCGGGCGGCGTGAAAATTCCTCCGCGTTCGCCGCTGCTCGCCCGCCTGCTGCTCGCCGGTGCCCTGGCCCTGCTGCCGGGCCTGGCCCGTGCCGCCTGCGACCTGCCGCTGCCGAGCGTCACCGGCACCGCCTCGCTGCCCCGCGTGGCGGCGGCGTTGGACGGCGCATCGCCGCAGCTGGACGTGCTGGTGGTCGGCTCCGCCACCGTGCTCGGCGGCCGTGACCGTCCCTCCGGCGGTTTCCCCGAGGCGATGGCCACAGCACTGCAGGCCGCCCGGCCCGGCCTGCGAGTGAACCTCACCGTGCATGGCAAACGTGGCGAGATGGCCACCACCATGCTCGCGCTGCTGCGCCGTGAACTGGCCGCGCGGCCCTTCGCCCTGGTGGTGTGGCAGACCGGCACGATGGAGGCGGTGCGCCACGTCCCGCCCGCCGCCTTCGCCGCCACCGTCGCCCAGGGCGAACAGGCAGTGCACGACAGCCACGCCGACCTGGTGCTGGTCGATCCGCTGTACAGCGCCCTGCTGGAGGCGCGGGCTGATCTGGCCCCCTATCGCGCCGCGATTTTCGCCACCCTCGCCGACGGCGCCGCCGATGGCTCCGGCACCGCGGTGCTCGACCGCTACGGCCTGATGCGCGGCTGGGCGCAGGCCGGGCTGTTCAACATCGACCACACCCCCAAGCCGAAGCGGCGGGAGACCATGGCGCGGCTCGACGGCTGCGTGGGGGAGATGCTGGCGCGGCGGGTTTTGGCCGGGGCTTCCAAATAAGGTCTTCTTTTTGTGAACAAAAAGGAGCAAAAAAACTTTTCACTCCGAAGCAGGCGCGGCAAGCACCTTGCGTAATGTCGCGGCGGGGACGGCAATGCCCGAGGCGCGGCCGCGGGTGGCGGCCACCTGCAGGCCGGCCACCATCCAGCCGCCCGCTTCGCGCACCAGCAGCGGCGCGCCGCTGGTGCCGCTGGTCGCCGCGCAATCATGCCGCAGCAGCGGGCGCCCGGCGGCATCCACCGCGCCGCCCAGCACCGCGCAGGCCGGGTCGGCCTCGATGACCTCGGCGCGGTCCTGGTTGTAGCCGCCCAGCATGGCGGCCGATGGCGCATCCCCGCCGGCCAACCCCAGCACCTCGCCCGGCGCCGCCATCGCACGATCCAGCGTCACCACCGCCACGTCGGCACCGAAATCCGGCGGCACGTCGCGCGGATCGTAGCCGGGCGCCAGCCGGTAGCCGGTCGCCACCGCATGCAGCGCGAACCGGCCGGCGCTGTAGCCGGTCAACACATGCACCGACTCAGCCGGGGCAAAATGCCCGGCCCGCTTGACATACAGGCAATGCGCCGCGGTCAGCACCACCCGCGGCGCCACCAGGAACGCGGTGCAGCGGGCCGCACCGGGGATCTGCAACCGCGCCACCGCCCGCCACGGCCAGGCCGCCGGGTCCTGGCGCACCCGCGGATCGTGGCCACCCAGACCGGGTAACACGGGACCGGGTAGCACGGGGCCGGGTAGCACCGGCAATCCGGCGCCACCCGCAAGCAAAGCCATAGAAAGGCCACACAACACACGCAGACAAGAAAAACGAATTCGTGAGGTGATTGAGAATCGGCTCACCGCTACCCACGTCTGTAACGCAACATAAGGAACCCTGGCCATGAGTAATATCGCACGCGCTGCCATCATCTCCTTGGGCCTGCTGTCGCTGGCCGCCTGCGGTGCCGATCCGTTGACCCGCGGTGTTACCGGCGGGCTGATCGGTGCCGGCGCCGGCGCCGGCGTCGCCGCGGTCACCCACGGCAATGTCGGCACCGGCGCGTTGGTCGGCGGCGGCATCGGCGCGGTCGGCGGCGCCATCACCAGCCCGTAATGGCGCGGGCGGAAGGCGGCGTTCAGATAAGCACCTGCATGTCGCCATCCACCGCCAGCGCCTGGCCGCTGATCGTCGCCCCGAACGGGCTGCACAGATACAGCGCCATGTTGGCGATGTCCTGCTGGCTGACGAAGCAGCGCAGGCTGGTGGTGGCCACCGCCCGGTCGGTCTGCTCGTTCTCGCTGATCCCGGCCGCCGCCGCCTTGGCCGAAATCACCGCCCGGATGCGCGGCCCGTCCACCAGCCCCGGCAGGATCGCGTTCACCCGGATGCCCTGCGGTCCCAGTTCGATCGCCAGTGTCTTGGTGAACCCCACCACCCCCCATTTCGCCGCCGCGTAGGGACTGCGCAGCGGAAAGCCGAACCGTCCGGCCGCCGAACTCAGGTTGATGATGCTGCCGCCGCCGGCTGCCCGCAGCGCCGGCACCGCCCGCCGCGCGGTATGGAACATCGCCGCCAGGTCAATGCGCAGCGTGGCGTCCAGTTCCTCCGGGGTGATCTCCTCGATCTTCTTGGTCGGCCCGGCGATGCCGGCATTGTTCACCAGCACATCCAATCCACCCAGATGCGCCACCGCCGCATCGACGAAGCCCTCCATCGCCGCGGCATCGCCGGCATCGGCGATCTGGCCGGCATGGCCGCACCCGGCCAGTGCGGCGGCATCGATGTCCGAGACGAACACCACCGCCCCGCAACTGGCGAAGCAATCGGCCATCACCCGGCCGATGCCGCCCGCCGCCCCGGTGATCGCCACCCGCAATCCCGTCAGATCCACCGTCAACGCCGTCCGCGCGCCGATCACCATCTGCTATCTCCCTTTTCGCAATCGATATGCTACGCTCCCGCGCGCACGCCTGATGGCGCTACAGGGGAACACGAGCATGATAGCCGGCTTCGGGATATTCTGGGCACTGGTGCTGGTGCTGGTCATCGTCACCGTCTTCGCCGGCGCCAAGACTGTGCCGCAGGGCATGGTCTGGACCGTCGAGCGCTTCGGCGCCTTCACTCGGGAACTGAATCCGGGCCTCAACTTCCTGATCCCGTTCATCGACCAGGTCGGCCGCAAGCTGAACGTGCAGGAGCAGGTGCTCGACATCCCCGAGCAGAGCGTCATCACCCGCGACAACGCTACCGTCACGGTGGACGGGGTGATCTACTACCGCATCATGGAGCCGTCCAAGGCGGCCTACCAGATCACCAACCTCGCGGTCGGCCTGTCCACGCTGGCGATGACCAATATCCGCGCGGTGATCGGCGAGATCGAACTGGATGCGGCCCTCTCCTCGCGTGAGCGGATCAACACCCAGCTGCTCGATATCCTCGATGGCGCCACCACGCCCTGGGGCGTCAAGGTCAGCCGCGTCGAGATTCGTCGCATCGAGCCGCCGGAAAACCTGATCCGGGCGATGAACCTGCAGCTCACCGCCGAGCGCGAGCGCCGCGCCGCCGTCACCAAGGCGGATGGCGAGCGGCAGGCGCAGATCATGCGCGCCGAGGGCGGCAAGCAGAGCCTGATCCTGGCCGCCGAGGGCCGCCAGCAGGCCGCCAACCGCGATGCCGAGGCGCGCGAGCGGCTGGCCGACGCCGAGGCGGCGGCCACCAGCGCGGTCGCCAAGGCGGCGGCCGATGGCGGTGAGCCGGCGCTGCGCTACTTCATCGCGCAGAAATACATCGAGGCGTTCGGCCAGATGGCCAGCTCACCGAACAGCCGCCTGGTGGTGGTGCCGATGGAGGCCAGCGCGATCGCCGGCGGCATCACCCAGGCGATGGAATTGCTGCGCGTGGTGCCCAACGGCCCGCTGCCCGGGCCCGCCGGCGCGCCGCATGTTCGCCCCTCCGCCTCGGTGCCGCCCACGCCGCCCCCCGCGCCGCTGCCCACGGCCTGACAGCCATGAGCGAGTCGCTGTTGTGGCTGGCCGGTGGGCTGGTGCTGCTGGTGGCCGAGGTGTTGATCCCCGGCGTGTTCCTGTTCTGGCTCGGCCTGGCGGCGCTGGGCACCGGCGTGCTGGTGCAACTGGCCGACCCGCCGTTTGCCGCCGAGGTGCTGACCTTCGGCGTGCTGGCCGCACTCGCCATCGGCGGCGCGCTGCAACTGCGCCGGCGCGACTCCCGCCGGGCCCGCACCATCAACACCGCCGAATCGGGTCTGGTCGGGCGCACCGCGCATGCACTGTCGTTCAACGGCCGGGAAGGGCGGGTGCGCCTGGGCGACAGCGACTGGTCGGCCCGCCTGCCCACCGACGTGCCGCCGCCGGAGCCCGGCGCGCTGCTGCAGGTGGTCGGCGTCAGCGGCACCGTGCTGGTGGTCCGCCCGGCGCCGGACTACGCCGTGCCTGAATAATCCTTAACCAGTTCCCGTCTTGCGCTCATCATCGGCGCGGGCCAGATCGGCGTCATGAAGATCCATATCCAACGCTTCCGCCCCGATGACGGCCGCACGCTGGACATGACGCCAGACGGCGAATTCGTCTCGCCGCCGGGTGGTGGCTACCGCCGCGGGCAGCTGCCCTGGTCCAGCCGCCTGCTGCGCGCGGCGGTGCTGGTGGCGGCGCTCGGTGGGCTGGTGGTCGTCGCCGGCCTCGCACTGTGGCTGGCGCTGCTGATGATCCCGGTGGTGCTGGCCGCCGTCGCCATCGCCTACGGCGCCTATCGCTGGCGGCTCTGGCAGGCGACGCGCCGGCGTTAGGCCGTCAGGCGTATCTCCAGCCACCCGCGCGGATCGTAGCGCGCGCGCTCGCCGCTCCGCAGCAATACCGTCGTGGTGGCGGATTCGATGATCGCCGGCCCGGTGGTGTCCGCCGCCAGCGCGAAGCCGTGCACCGCCACCTCGCGCCAGCCGTCGAGGAAGATGCGCCGCCGCCCGCCGCCGGCATTGGCGCTCGGCCGGGCGGCGGAGGCCGGCAGCGCGCCGATCACCGAGACCCGGGCATTGACCAGCACCGGCGCCCGCTCGCGCAGCGCGTAGGTGAACAGCGCCTCGTGTCGCGCGTGGAAGGCCTCGGCCAGCCGCTCGGCGGCGTCCGGGGCGGCCAACTCCTCGGGGGTGAACGGCACCGCCACTTCGCTGATCTGCTCGCCGTAGCGCATATCGGCCGAGAGCCTGGTCTGCAGGTCGGCGCCGAACCAGCGCAGCCGCGCCCGGCCTTCCGCCAGCATCTCGGCCACCGCCGCGCGCAGCGCCGCCACATCGATCGCGCCGCCCTGCGACAGGCTGCGCATCACCTCCACCCGCAGATCGGTGTTCAGCATCCCCCAGGCCGACAGCACCGCCGCCTGCACTGGCACCACCACCCGCGCCATGCCCAGCGCCGAAGCCACCGCGGTGGCATGCAGCCCGGCGGCGCCGCCGAATGCCAGCAGCCCGAACCGCCGCGGATCGACGCCGCGCCGCACCGTCGCCACCCGCAACCCGTCGGCCATGCGGGCATTGACCAGCCGATGGATGCCGGCCGCCGCCGCCAGCGCATCCAGCCCCAGCGCGCCGCCCAGCCGCCCGAGCGCCGCCTCGGCGGCCACGGTATCCAGTCGCCGCCGCCCGCCAAGAAACGCCGCCGGGTCCAGATAGCCGAGCAGCAGATTGGCGTCGGTCACCGTTGCCAGGCTGCCGCCGGTGCCATAGCAGGCCGGTCCCGGCGCCGCCCCGGCGCTCTGCGGCCCCACCTGCAACAGCCCGGAGCGCGCCTGGTGGCCGATCGAGCCGCCGCCGGCGCCGAGCGTCACGATATCCAGGCTGGGCAGCGCGATCCGCGCCTCGCCGATGCCGCGTGCCGCCGACAGGAACGGCTGGCCGCCCCGCACCAGTGCGATGTCGGTGCTGGTGCCGCCCATATCGAGGCCGATCAGATCGTCCCCCGCGCCCTGCCGCGCCAGCGCCACCAGCGCCGCCACGCCGCCGGCCGGGCCGGACAGCGCGGTGCCGGCGGCCAGCCGCACCGCCTCCTCCACCGAGGCGACGCCGCCGTGCGACAGCATGATGAACAGCGGCCCGGCGAACCCGGCCTCGGCCAGCCGCGTCTGCAACCGCTCCAGATAGCTGCGGACCAGCGGCCCCACCAGCGCGTTCGCCGCGGTGGTGGAAAACCGCTCGAACTCCTTGATTTCCGGCAGCACATCGGAGGACGCGGTGACGAACGCCGCTGGCAGCCGCGCCCGCGCCGCCACCGCCGCCTGCCGCTCATGCGCCGGGTTGCGCCAGGAATGCAGGAAGCAGATGGCAACCGATTCCACCCCGGCCTCAGCCAGCGTCTCCAGCGCCACGTCCAGCGAGCCGGTATCCAGCGCCAGTTCGGCGCTGCCATCCGCCCGCATCCGCTCGCGCACCGCCAGCCGCAACGCGCGCGGCACCAGCGCCGGCGGCGGCGTGCTGCGCAGGTCGTAGCGATCCGGCTTCAGCCCCTCGCGCATCTCGATCACGTCGCGATGGCCCTCGGTGGTCAGCATCCCGGCCCGCGCTCCCTTGCCCTCCAGCAGCGCGTTGGTGGCAACCGTGGTGCCGTGCACGATGCGAGTGGTCGCCGCCAGCAACGCCGGCAGCCCCAGCCCCAACTGCCCGGCCAGCAGCGCCAGGCCCTGCATCACCCCCGCGGACTGATCTTCCGGGGTGCTGGCCGCCTTGGCGATGGTCATCGCGCCGTCCGAGCCGATCCCCACCACGTCGGTGAACGTACCGCCGACGTCGATCCCGATGGCGTAGCTCATTGCCCGGCCTTGCCCCAGCCGCCGCCGCCGCCGGCCAGCACATGCAGCCGCGCCCCCGGCGCCACGGTGATGCCGACCTCCTTGGTCTTCAATACCCGCACAGAACCGTCCGGATGGTGCAATGCATACGAATGCACGGCGCCATTTTCGCCGCCCAGCATGCCCCGCGCACCATGCCGCACGCCGTCGCCGGCGGTATTGGCGGTGGCCGGCCCGTCGGTCTCGATGCGCAGCCACATCGCCCCGCCATCGCCGCCGCGATGCTGCCCGGTGCCGCCCGAGCCGAGGTTGAACTCATGGCTTTCGAACACCAGCGGAAACCGCGCCTCGGCCACCTCGATGCTGCCGAATTTCAGTCCGCCGGCGGTGTGGAACTCCCCCGAGTTATGCCAGCCATCGCCGGCGATCGAGGCGCCGGCGCCCGGCCGGGCATGGAACATATGCCAGATGAACCGCCGCCCGTTGTGCGGGTCGCGCCCGTCGATCGCCACCCGGAACCGCCGCCCCCAGCCGCCCATCACCCGATCGGGGCAGGCCGGCTGCAACGCCACAATGATCGCCTCGACGATCTCGTCCGAGCAATGGCTGGTGCACAGCGTCACCGGCGCCCCCTCCCGCGCCCACACCACGCTGCCCTCGCGGGCAATGACATGCAGCGGCCGGAACGCGCCGGCATTGCGGGCGCAATCCGGGTCGAGCAGAAACGCGAACGCCATCGCCACCGCCGACTGCATGTTGGCATGCGACGAGTTGATGAACCCGATCACCTGATCGTCCGAGCCGGTGAGGTCCACCGTCACCTCGCTGCCGGCGATGGTGACCCGCGCCCGCACGGTGACCTCCTCGATGCCGTGCCCGTCATCGTCCAGCACCGCTTCGCCGTGATAGACGCCGTCCGCCCAGCCCGCGACCACGGCGCGGGCGTGCTGCTCGGCGGCGTCCAGCATCGCCTCCACCGCGGCGGCGAGCGTCTCGGCACCGAATTCGGCCGCCACGGCGTCCAGCCGCCGCTGCCCCAGCCGCGCCGCCCCCACCATCGCCGCCAGGTCGCCGCTGAAATCCGCCGGCAGCCTGGTATTGGCCGCCAGCATCCGCACCAGGTCGTCGCGGATCACCCCCTGCTCGGTCAGCCGGATCGGTGGCACCCGCAGCCCCTCCTGCCAGATCTCGGTGGCGCCGGGGTTGTAGCCGCCCATCGTGGCGCCGCCGATATCGGACTGATGCGCCCGCACAACCGACCAGAACGCCAGCCGACTGCCTGCGAATACCGGCACGAAGGCGGTCAGGTCTGGCAGGTGGCTGCCGCCGAAATACGGATCGTTCAGCAGATACACGTCATTCGGCGCCGGGTTCGGGAACGCCTGCATCAGCGCCCGCACCGCCCAGGGCAGTGCGCCGACATGCACCGGGATATGGTCCGCCTGCGCCACCAGCCGCGCCTGGGCATCCACCAGCCCGATCGAGAAATCGCGCGAGGAATTGAGAATCTGCGAGTAGCTGGTGCGCAGCATCGCCTCGCCCATCTCCTCGGCGATGGCGTTCAGCCGGTTCTGCAACACCGCGGTCGTGACAGGGTCGATCATCCCGCCATCGTGCCAGCGTCACGGCCAGCCGCCAAGAGAAGGCCTCAGGACGCCATCGCGCGCACCCGCCGGGCCGGCACGCCGCGCAGCCGGGCGATGCCGCGCCGCGCCAGCACCAGCAGCAGCAGCGCCATGCCGGCCGCCACCACCTGCCAGGCCGGCCGGAACTGGCCGAGGTTGGCCGCCAGTACCAACAGCGGCGGCACCTTGGTGGCCAGCGCATACCACAGCACCTCCACCGCCGCGGTGGCCAGGCCGGCGGCAATCGCCAGCGCCGGCAGCGCCAGGGTGCGGCCCTGCCAGCGGCGCGGCAATGCCCGCCACAGCATCAGCCAGAAGAACAGCCCGGCATAGAAGGTGGGGTTGGCGACATCGATCTTCGACTGGATGAAGTAGTGGAACAGCCCCAGCACGGCGATCGGGAACACCAGCCGGTGCAGCTTCTTCCACCGCCCCCGCAGCCGCTTCTGCCAGCCATCGGTGGAGGTGATGGCCAGCGCCAGCAGCCCCAGCAGCGCCACGAAGCCGATGGTGAGGTAGAACCGCAGCACGATCTCACGCGCCACAATCCACAGGTTCCACTGCTGGTCCAGGGCATACAGCGTGATGTGCAGCGAGGCATAGCAGGCGGTGGCGACCCCCAGCATGCGGCGCAGCAGCAGCACCCGCGGCCAGTCCAGCACCACGCGGAACGGCGTCACCGCCAGGGTCAGCAGCAGCAGCCGCACCGTCCATTCGCCGACCTGATGGATCGCCTCGGTGATCGGGCGCGCCCCCAGCGTGCCGGCCAGCGCCTGTTGCAGCACCAGTGCCGCCGGCAGCAGGCAGAACAGCAGGCAGGCGGCCTTCAGCGCCGAGAACCGGCCGGAGTGGTCGCGCAGCGGTGCTGTCAAAATTCGCATCATGCCCCCGTGTAATGGTCCCGGTTGAGAGACTCGCCAAGGGGCAAACTGTTGCACCTCGCCGGTGTTACGGGTCGGCAGGCGGTTTGGATGCAGACTTACCGCCCCGGCAGGCGCGGCATCTCGATCCGGTGGAAGCCCTCTGGCACCGCGAACCGCGGGGCCGGCTGGTGGCCGTAGCGCACGCTGGTGGCCACCACGCTGCGGCCGCCCCGCCCGTCATCGCCGCGCAGCAGCACGCCGTCGGCGGTGATGCAGGCGCTGCCGCGGCGGCCGCCGGCCTTGCTGTCCACAATCCGCCAGACCGTGCAGCGCAGCCCGGCGACGGTGTCGCGGCCGGCGGTGGTGAAGCGCAGGCCGGGGTCGCCGGTCAGCAGCGCCATCTCCGGCCCGCGCATCGCCATCGGCACGTAGCTGCGCGCCGCCGGCAGCACCAGCAGGATGCGGCCCACCGCCAGTTCCACCAGCGCGAAGCCCTGCGGATAGCCGGGGCTGGCCAGCCGCAGGCGCTGCTCGACGGCCGAGTAGGCGATATCCATCCGCTGCGGCCCCGGCGGCGTGCCCGGCACCGCGACGCCGCGCACCTGGTAGCTCACCGCCACATCGCGCGACGGCTGCACCAGCGGGCGCTGCTGCGCCCAGGCCGGTGCCGCCAGCAGCCAGGCGGCGAGCCCAAGCAACACACGCTGTCCGGTTGTCTTGCTCAAAATAACAGCACCGCCCTGCTCTCCAGCGCCTGCAATTCGGTCCGCAGCACCTCCGGCTCCGGCGCCGGCAGCCACACCGCCGGCGCCTGCACCGCGCCGGCCAGCATCCCCTTGTAGTCGACGCGCGGCACCTCGATGGCGCCGAACTGCGCCAGATGCCGGGTGACGAACTGGGTATCCAGCAGCGTGAAGCCGCCGAGCCGCAGCCGCGCCACCAGATGCGCCAGCGCCACCTTGGAGGCGTCGCGGGCGCGGCTGAACATGCTCTCGCCGAAAAAAGCACCGCCGATCGCCACCCCGTACAGCCCGCCGACCAGTTCGCCGCCGGCCCGGCACTCCACCGAATGGGCGTGGCCCTGCTGGTGCAGTTCGGTGAACAACTGCTCGATCTGCGGATTGATCCAGGTGTCCTCCCGCCCTGGCCGGGGTTCGGCGCAACCGGCGATGGTGGCGGCGAAATCCTGGTCGGCGCTGACCGTGAAATGGTCGGACAGCACGGTGCGCAGCAGCCGGCGGGGCAGATGGAAGCCATACAGCGGCAGCACCCCGCGCTGCTCCGGGTCCAGCCAGTACAGCTTGTCGCCGTCCCGCGTCTCCGCCATCGGGAACAGGCCGGCGCGGTAGGCGCGCAGCATCAATTCCGTGGTGACGGCGACGGTTCGGCGGGACATGTGCCAGTCTATCGGCTGCTATGGCCGAGGGGCAAGGCGCGCCTCCAGCGCGCCGTCTTGCGCCATTGCGCCAACCTCCCGCCACCGTACACTGTGTACGCGCGGATAGCTTGCGCCAGACAGATCGCGCCAGGGGGCGCGACTGCATGGCGCGGAGTCCTAGGCTCCGGGCGACGGTGCTGCCGCCCAGATACCATGAAATAGGAAAAAAGTCCAGATCGCGCCGTGCAAGGCCGCCGCGCGCTACTGCCCGACGAATCGCTCCAGCCAGTGGATCGTGTAATCGCCGGACTGGAACTGCGGGTCGTTGACGATGCGCTGATGCAGCGGCAGCGTGGTCTTCACCCCGACCACCACGAACTCGTCGAGCGCGCGGCGCAGCCTGGCGATCGCCTCCGGCCGGGTCGGCGCGTGGACGATCAGCTTGGCGATCATGCTGTCATAATACGGCGGCACCATGTAGCCGGCATACAGCGCCGAATCGACCCGCACGCCAAGGCCGCCCGGGGCGTGAAACGCCGTCACCCGGCCGGGATTCGGCGTGAAGGTCTCCGGGTCCTCGGCGGTGATCCGGCACTCGATGGCATGGCCGGAAAACCGCATATCCGCCTGCGTGTAGCCAAGCTCCTGCCCGGCGGCGATGCGGATCTGCTCGCGCACCAGGTCGATGCCGCTGACCATCTCGGTCACCGGATGCTCCACCTGCAGCCTGGTGTTCATCTCGATGAACGAGAACTGGCCGTCCTGATAGAGAAACTCCAGCGTGCCGGCGTTGCGGTAGCCCAGCTTCACCAGCCCGGCGGTGACCGTCTCGCCCAGCGCGTCGCGCTCGGCGGCGGTGAGCGCCGGCGAGCCGGCCTCCTCCAGCAGCTTCTGGTGGCGGCGCTGCAGCGAGCAGTCGCGCTCGCCGAAATGCACCACATGGCCCTGGCTGTCGGCCATCACCTGCAATTCGATGTGGCGCGGCCGGTCGAGGTATTTTTCGATATACACGGCATCGTTGCCGAACGCGGCGCGCGCCTCGGTGCGCGCCACCCGCCAGGCCTCCTCCAGCCCCTCGGCCGAGGTCGCCACCTTCATGCCGCGCCCGCCGCCGCCGGCCGCCGCCTTCACCAGCACCGGATAGCCGATCCGCGCCGCCACCCGGGCTGCCTCGTCCATATCCGCCACCTCGCCGGCGCTGCCCGGAACCAGCGGCACGCCGAGGCTGGCCATCGCAGTCTTGGCGGCGATCTTGTCGCCCATCATGCGGATATGCGCCGCCGACGGGCCGATGAAGGTCAGTCCATGCGCCTCCACCATGTCGACGAAATCGGCATTCTCGGAGAGGAAGCCGTAGCCCGGATGGATCGCATCGGCCCCGGTGATTGCCGCCGCCGACAGGATCGCCGGCACGTTGAGATAGGAATCGCGCGCCGCCGGCGGGCCGATGCACACGCTCTCGTCGGCCAGCCGCACATGCATCGCGGTGGCATCGGCGGTGGAGTGCACGGCGACGGTGGGAATGCCCAGTTCGCGGCAGGCGCGCTGGATGCGCAGCGCGATCTCGCCGCGATTGGCGATCAGGACCTTGTTGAACAGTGGTGCTGCCACCCCGGTTATTCCAGGATCAGCAGCGGCTGGCCGTATTCCACCGCCTCGCTGGGGGTGACCAGGATGCGGGTCACCACCCCGGCGCGCGGCGCCTTGATCTGGTTGAACGTCTTCATCGCCTCGATCAGCAGCAGCGTCTGCCCGGCGGTGACATTCTGGCCAACCGCGACGAACGGTGGCGCCCCCGGCTCGGAGGCCAGATACGCCACGCCGACCATCGGGCTGAGCACCGCACCGGGATGCGCCGCGTCATCCGCCGGTGCGGCAGCCTGTGCGGCGGCTGCCGGCGCAGCAGCCACGACGGCAGGCGCCGGTGCGGCCACCTGCACCGCCACCGGGGCATGCGCGCGCACCACCCGGATGCGGCCTTCCTTGCCCTCGATCTCGATCTCGGTCAGCCCGGTGTCCACCAGGATGGCAGCCAGCTTGCGCACCGCCTCCGCGTCGAACGGCACCCCACTCATGGCCTGCCCTCCGGCAGGACACTCATGGCCTGCCCTCCGGCAGGACACTCATGGCCTGCCCTCCGGCAGGACGCTCAAGCACCCTGCTCCACGATCTCGGCCATCGCCTGCAACGCCAGCGCGTAGCCGGTGATGCCCAGCCCGGCGATCACCCCCACCGCGACCTTCGACACATAGGAATTATGGCGGAATTCCTCGCGCCGATGAATATTGCTCACATGCACCTCGATCACCGGCAACTCGCTGGCCAGCAGCGCGTCCATCAGCGCGATCGAGGTGGTGGTGTAGCCGGCCGGGTTCAGAATGATCCCCGACGCCCGCCCGCGCATCTCCTGCACCCAGGAGACCAGTTCGCCCTCGCCGTTGGTCTGGCGGAAATCGATCGCCAGGCCAAGCTGCTCGGCGGTCTCGGCGCACAGCGCCTCCACGTCATCCAGCGTCGCGCGGCCATACATCTCCGGCTGGCGCAGGCCGAGCATGTTCATGTTGGGACCGTTGAACACGGCAATCAGGGGCAATTCGGACATGCTGGGGGGCCTAGCACGCTCGCCCGCGTCGCATCAATGCACTTGCATCAGGGCACATCGGCGCAATGGCCGCGCGCGGTTTCTTGTCGCCGCCCGCCGCCGCCCCCATACTCCGGGCATGGCCGCCGCATTGACCCTGACGCTGAACGGTGAAAACCGGCGTTTCGACACGCCAATGACGGTCGCCGCCCTGCTGGCCGCAATCGGCCTGGACACCCGCAAGGTGGCCGTCGAACGCAACGAGGAGATCGTGCCCCGCTCGCTGTATGCCAGCACCACGCTCGCCGATGGCGACAGCCTGGAAATCGTGCATTTCATCGGAGGAGGCTGATATGGACGGAACGGTGAGGGACACCACGACGACCGCCGACGACAGCTGGACCGTCGCCGGCCGCCGCTTCCGCTCGCGCCTCATCGTCGGCACCGGCAAATACAAGGACCTGGAGGAAACCCGCGACGCCATCGCCGCCAGCGGTGCGGAGATCGTCACCGTCGCGGTGCGCCGGGTCAACATCGCCGACCCCAAGGCGCCGATGCTGCAGGACTACGTCGACCCGAAAACCTACACCTACCTGCCCAACACCGCCGGCTGCTTCACCGCCAAGGACGCCGTGCGCACCCTGCGCCTGGCCCGCGAGGCCGGCGGCTGGAACCTGGTCAAGCTCGAAGTGCTCGGTCCGCCGCCGCACCTCTACCCCGACATGACCGCCACCTTCGAGGCCGCCGAGGCGCTGATCAAGGACGGCTTCGAGGTGATGGTCTACTGCGCCGACGACCCGGTGGGCGCCAAACGCCTGGAAGACATGGGCTGCGTCGCCATCATGCCGCTCGGCGCCCCGATCGGCTCCGGCCTCGGCCTGCAAAACCCGGCGATGCTGGCGATGCTGATCGAACAGACCACGGTGCCGCTGGTGGTCGACGCCGGCATCGGCACCGCATCGGACGCCGCCATCGCCATGGAACTCGGCTGCACCGCGGTGCTGACCAACTCCGGGATCGCCCACGCCGGCCACCCGGTCATTATGGCCCGCGCCATGAAGGCAGCGGTAGAAGCCGGGCGCCTCGCACACCTGGCCGGGCGCATGCCACGGCGGATGGGGGCTGATCCGTCCAGCCCGCTGACAGGGTTGATCAGGTAGGCAAGCAGCGCTTTTTTGAAAAAAAGCGCGCAAAAAACTTCATCCGCCTTGCAACGGCGGAGGGGTGGAGACACCGGTGTCTCCACCTCACCGCTGTTGCAAGGCGGATGAAAAAGCTTCTTTTTGTTCACAAAAAGAAGTGCTTACCTTCGCCTCCCCCTGTGCTTGTGCGGATCATACCCTCCCCCTCCCGGCCCCCCAGGTTCCGGCACGAAATCCTTGCGTGCCCGCCCCGGCCGCAGCGTGGCGCTGGCCGCCGGCGGCGGTGTCAGCCCCATATCCAGTGCCTCCAGCCGGCGGATTTCGTCGCGCATCCGCGCCGCCTCCTCGAATTCCAGGTCGGCGGCGGCGGTGCGCATGCGTTTTTCCAGTTCGGCGATGCTGGCCTTGAGGTCCTTGCCGACGAATTCGGTGGTGCTGCCTTTCACCGGCGCCACCGTCACGTAATCCTGCTCGAACACGCTCTCCAGCACCTTGCCGATGCCGCGGCGGATGGAGACCGGAGTGATGCCGTTGGCCTCGTTCCAGGCGCGCTGCTTGTTGCGCCGCCGCTCGGTTTCCTCGATCGCGTAGCGCAGGCTGTCGGTCATCCGGTCGGCGTAGAGGATCACCCGGCCGTCGATGTTGCGCGCGGCGCGGCCGATGGTCTGCACCAGGCTGGTGCGGCTGCGCAGGAAGCCCTCCTTGTCGGCGTCCAGGATCGCCACCAGCGCGCATTCCGGGATGTCCAGCCCCTCGCGCAGCAGGTTGATGCCGATCAGCGCGTCGAACACCCCAAGCCGCAGGTCGCGGATGATCTCGATGCGCTCCAGCGTCTCCACGTCGGAGTGCAGATAGCGCACCTTGATGCCGTGCTCGCCGAGATATTCGGTCAGGTCCTCGGCCATCCGCTTGGTCAGCACCGTCACCAGCACCCGGCTACCGGCCGCCGCGACGGCGCGGATTTCGCCCAGCAGGTCGTCCACCTGGTGCGCCACCGGGCGAACGTCGGTCACCGGATCGATCAGCCCGGTCGGCCGGATCACCTGCTCGGCGAAGGCGCCGCCGGTGCGCTCCATCTCCCACGGCCCGGGGGTGGCCGAGACGAACAGCGTCTGCGGCCGAAAGCTCTCCCATTCGGCGAATTTCAGCGGCCGGTTGTCGATGCAGGACGGCAGCCGGAAGCCGTATTCCGCCAAAATCGACTTGCGTGCGAAGTCGCCGCGCTCCATGCCGCCGATCTGCGGCACCGTCACATGGCTCTCGTCGACGATCAGCAGCGCGTTCTCCGGCAGGTATTCGAACAGCGTCGGCGGCGGCTCGCCGGGGTTGCGCCCCGAGAGGAAGCGGGAATAATTCTCGATCGATTTGCAGGTGCCGGTGGTTTCGATCATTTCCATGTCGAAGGTGGTTTTCTGCTGCAGCCGCTCGGCCTCCAGCAGCTTGCCGGTGGCGACGAAATGGTCCAGCCGGTCCTTCAACTCCACCTTGATGTCGCGCACCGCCTGGGTCAGCGTCGGGCGCGGGGTCACGTAGTGGCTGTTGGCGTAGACGGTGATGGTCTCCAGATCGGCGGTCCGCTCGCCGGTCAGCGGGTCGAACTCGCTGATCTTCTCGATGGAGTCGCCAAACAGCTCCACCCGCCAGGCGCGATCCTCGTAGTGGCTGGGGTAGATATCGACGATGTCGCCGCGCAACCGGAAGGTGCCGCGCTGGAAGGCAGCGTCGTTGCGGCGGTATTGCAGTTCCACCAGCGCCTTGGCCAGCCGGTCGCGGTCGATGGTGCCGCCGGTCTCCAGCTTGACCACCATCTTGGCATAGGTTTCCACCGAGCCGATGCCGTAGATGCACGACACCGAGGCGACGATCACCACATCGTTGCGCTCCAGCAGAGACTGCGTGGCGGCATGGCGCATCCGGTCGATCTGCTCGTTGATCTGGGAATCTTTTTCGATATAGGTATCGGTGCGCGGCACATAGGCTTCCGGCTGATAGTAATCATAATAGCTGACGAAGTATTCCACCGCGTTATCGGGGAAAAACGACTTCATCTCGCCGTACAACTGCGCCGCCAGCGTCTTGTTCGGCGCCAGGATCAAGGTCGGCTTCTGCACCGCCTCGATCACCTTGGCCATGGTGAAGGTCTTGCCCGAGCCGGTAACGCCGAGCAGCACCTGGTCCTTCTCGGCCGCCAGCACGCCGGCCACCAGTTCACGGATCGCGGTCGGCTGGTCGCCGGCCGGTTCGTATTCCGACACCACCTTCAGCCGCCTGGTGATCGGCAGCGGCGGCTGGCGATGCGGCACGAAGCTGGGCGGCGTCGGACGATCGAGAACCTGCGACATAAGACATGCTCCAGAAACGGCCGGCACGGCGCAACCGTGCATCGGAGATAATATCAGACACCGGGCTTTGCAGCCCCGTTTCTGATGACGCCGGGGCCGTGGATAGGTTAAGTGGTGGCTTTGCCGGCGGATTCTCATGGCGTACAAGCACTTCCTGCCCAAGCGTCGCCTGCGTCTGCTGTCCGCCCATGCCCAGCGCGGCGTGCTGTTCTGGCTGGGCGGCATCGTTGTCGGCGCCGCCGCCGTGGTGCTGGCGCTGCTGGCCAACGACGCGCAGGCGGTCTTCCAGTTGCTGGTCGAGCGCTGGCGCTACGCCTCGCTGATCGTCACCCCGCTGGGCCTCGGCCTCGCCGCCTGGCTCACCCGCCGGGTGTTCCCCAATTCCCAGGGCAGCGGCATCCCGCAGGCGATCGCCGCCCGCCACCTCACCGACCAGCGGGCGCGTGGCCGGCTGGTGTCGGTGCGCATCGCCATCGGCAAGATCCTGCTGACCCTGTTCGGCCTGCTGTGCGGCGCCTCGATCGGCCGCGAGGGGCCAACGGTACAAGTGGGCGCCTCGATCATGTTCGCGCTCGGCCGGCTGTCGCCGAATCGCCAGCCCGGCCTGATCCTGGCCGGCGCCTCGGCCGGCATCGCCGCCGCCTTCAACACCCCGCTGGCCGGCATCGTGTTCGGCATCGAGGAGATGAGCCGCTCGTTCGAGGTGAAGACCAGCGGCCTGCTGATCGGCGGCATCCTCGCCGGCGGCCTCACCTCGCTGGCGCTGCTCGGCGACTACAGCTATTTCGGCACCACTTCGGCCACCCTGCACAGCCTCGCCGGCTGGCTGGCGGTGCCGGTCTGCGGCGTGGTCGGCGGCCTGCTCGGCGGCACCTTCAGCCGCATCCTGATCGAGATGGGCCGTGGCCTGCCGGGCGCCGCCGGGCGCGCCATCAAGCGGCACCCGATCCTGTTCGCCATGCTGTGCGGCCTCGGCGCGGCGCTGTGCGGCATCGCCTCCGGCGGCACGGTCTACGGCACCGGCTATAATCAGATCAAAGGATTGCTCGATGGCACCGGCACGCTGCCGATGTCGTTCGGGCTGCTGAAGATGGCGGCCACCACGCTGGCCTCGATCAGCGGCATCCCCGGCGGCATCTTCTCACCGTCGCTGGCCGTCGGCGGCGGCATTGGCTACAACCTGTCGGTGCTGTTCCCCGGCGTGCCGCTGGGGGCGATGATCCTGCTCGGCATGGTCGGCTACTTCGCCGGCGTGGTGCAGGCGCCGATCACCGCCTTCGTCATCGTCAGCGAGATGACCAACGACCACGCCATGGTGATCCCGTTGATGGCCGCCGCGGTGCTCGGCTACGCCGCCTCACGGCTGGTCTGCCGCGAGGGCGTCTACCACGCGCTGGCCAAGAACTTCCTGCGCAGCTCGCTTGAGGAAACCGCGCGGCTGAAACAGGCGGCCGGCGGCAAACCCGCGCCGCACTGACCGCAACCGCGTTACGGCAGCGCCCGCCAGCCGATATCCCGCCGGCAGAACCCTTCCGGCCAGTCGATCGCATCCACCGTGGCATAGGCCACCTTGCGCGCCCCCAGCAGGTCCGCTGCCGCGGCGCAGACGTTCAACACCCGCCCGCCGGAGGAGACCAGTTGGCCGTCCAGCAATTCGGTCCCGGCATGGAAGATTGTCGCCCCGTCCGTCGGCAGCGCGCCGATCGGGCTGTGCCGCACCGGCTTGGCGGGGTAGCCGCGCGCCGCCAGCACCACGGCGATCGCCACCTCGTCGGACCAGCGCAGGTCAAAATCGCCCAACTCGCCGTCGCAGGCCGCCACCAGGGCGGCCAGCAGGTCGGATTTCAGCCGCAGCATCAGCACCTGGCATTCCGGGTCGCCGAAGCGGACATTGTATTCGATCAGCTTCACGCCATCGTCGGTCAGCATCAGCCCGGCGTAGAGAATGCCGCGAAACGGCGTGCCGCGCCGCACCATCTCGTCCAGCGTCGGCTGGATGATGCCGGCCATCGCAGCGTCCTCCAGCGCCACGGTCAGCGCCGGGGTCGGTGAGAACGCGCCCATGCCGCCGGTATTGGCGCCGGTATCGCCGTCGCCCACCCGCTTGTGGTCCTGTGCGGCGCCCAGTTTCAGCGCCGTGGCGCCGTCGCACAGCGCGAACAGGCTGGCCTCCTCGCCGACCAGGCATTCCTCGATCACCACGCTGCGCCCGGCCTCGCCCATGCTGCCGGATTCCATGAAATCGCCGATCGCCGCCTCCGCCTCGGCAACGCTGGCCGCCACCACCACGCCCTTGCCGGCGGCCAGCCCATCGGCCTTGATCACGATCGGCGCCCCCCGGCGGCGCACGAAGGCGCGCGCGGCGTCGGCGTCGTCGAAGCGTTCCCACAACGCGGTCGGGATGCCGGCGGCGTCGGCCACCTCCTTGGTGAAGGTTTTGCTGCCTTCCAGTTGCGCGGCGGCGGCGCTCGGCCCGAAGCATTTGATTCCAGCGGCTTGCATCGCATCCACGATGCCGGCGACCAGCGGCGCCTCGGGGCCTGGCACCACCAGATCGACTTTGTTCTCCACCGCAAACGCCACCAGTCGGGCGGTCTCCAGCACGCCGATCGGCACGCATTCGGCCTGCTCGGCGATGCCGGGGTTGCCCGGTGCGCACCATAATTTGTCCAGCAGCGCGCTGGCCGCCAGCTTCCAGCACAGCGCGTGCTCGCGTCCGCCCGATCCGATCACCAGCACCCGCATGCGCCGCCCTCCTGGCTTCAACTGGCGCGTCGTCTAGCATAGGATCGCGGGATGGACGAACCACGCGGCAACATCCCGGAATACACCGTCTCGGAAATCTCCGGCGCGGTGAAACGCACGCTGGAGGGCGCCTTCGGCCGCGTGCGGGTGCGCGGCGAGATCACCGAATTGAAGCGCTATCCCTCTGGCCACATTTACTTTTCCCTGAAGGACGAGGGCGGCAAGATCGCCGGCGTGGTGTGGAAATTCGCCGTCCCCCGCCTCGGCCTCTCACCCGAGAACGGCGTCGAGGTGATCGCCCAGGGCAAGATCTCCTCGTACGGCGAACGCTCCTCCTACCAGTTGATCGTCGACCGCATGGACTACGCCGGCGCCGGCGCACTGCTGGCCCGCATCGAGGCGCTGCGGCTGCGGTTGGGCGAGGAGGGGCTGTTCGACGCCGCTCGCAAGCGGGCGATCCCGATGCTGCCGGAGGTGATCGGCGTGATCACCTCGGAGCGCGGCGCGGTGATCCAGGACATCCGCACCACCGTGCTGCGCCGGTTCCCGCGCCGGATCATCCTGTGGCCGGTGCAGGTGCAGGGCGAGGGGGCGGTTGCACAGATCGTGGCGGCGATAAAAAGTGCCGATTCGCTGCAAAAACATGGCCCGATTCCGCGTCCGGACGTGCTGATCGTCGCCCGCGGCGGCGGCAGCCTGGAAGACCTGATGGCGTTCAACGACGAGGCGGTGGTCCGCGCCGCATTCGAATGCACGATCCCGCTGATCTCCGCCGTCGGGCACGAAACCGACACCACGCTGATCGATTTCGTCTCCGACCGCCGCGCCCCCACCCCCACCGCCGCCGCCGAGCTGGCGGTGCCGTCGCGGGTGGAACTGGCCGCCGACCTGCAACAGAAAGCCGCCCGGCTGACCGGCGCGTTGAGCCGCATCGCCAGCGCCAGCCGGCTCCGCCTGCAACGCGCCGAGCGCGGCCTGCCCGATCTGCCGTCCTTGCTGGGCGCCGCCCGGCAGCGGCTGGATGACCGGGCGCAGCGCCTCGCCCTGGCGCTGCCCGGCCGGCTGGCGGCGGCGCAGCAGGCGCTGGCCGATCGCGCCGGGCGGCTGCTGG
>JBEPTZ010000067.1:0-23051 GCA_041691815.1 Rhodospirillales bacterium
AATGGTGGGCGCGATCATCTCGGAATAAGTGGGCGGCATCGTCGGAATCCGCATCCACCAGCGAGGCGACGGCGGCCCAGCGTGCGCCACCGTCATCGCCACTGACGAACAGCGCCTTTTTTTGGGGCTGACGCTGATCGGGCGCACGGTGGAACGGGCTGTGTCGCATCTGCGACGCGAGTGGCGGCCGAGGTGCTGGCCACAGTCCGCTTCGAGACGCCGCACCTCGGCCGCCAACGCAGCCGACGCCGCGGCCACGATCGGCGCGAAGCTCAGTGCCATCGGCGCGTGCCGCATCGCGCGCCGCCAAGCAAACACCTGCGGTGGGCACACCTGCCAGCGACGAGCCACCTCGGCGACCACCGCACCAGGCTCCAGAGTCGCCGCCACGATCCGCGCCTTGGACGCAGCTGACCACCGCCGTCGACGGCCAGGGCCGGTCAAAAGCTCTATCCGGCGATATCCGCCATCACTCGCGTCATCATTAACGTCGACCATCATGCCGCCCCGAAGCTCCATGCCTCCAGCCGTCCGATCACATCCAGCCCGGTTCAGGGAAGGAGGGCCACGGGGCTACGCTTACGTTGGCGGTGATCCAGTGCAAGCCCGGAGCCCTGCGCAACGGCGCACCCTTCGCCGAGATGCCCGATGCGTTCCGGCAGCTGCAAGGCTATCTTCTCAAACATCCTGGTGGTGATCGGGAGATGGTAGAGACCCTCTCGCTGGTCCTGCAGCATGATGAGCAGACGGTGCTGTGTGCGGTCGAGTTGGCGCTCGACGCGGGCATCCCCACCGAGACCCACATCCTCAGCCTCCTGCACCGGTTGGTCGACGGCAAGGCGGACAAGGTCGCCAGGATCGACGCCCCGCAGGCCCATATACCAAAGCTCGCTGGTGACGACTCTTCCGTTACCAGCGAACTTTGGTATCGCGCGCCGGACTGGAGGGTGGCGGCGCGCCAAACGAGAATCATACCAGGGGTCGCGATCAGCGAACCTTGGTATCAGAGTCCGACTCAAGGTGGATGGCCTGTTTTCAGGGGTTTACATAACGCGAGAACGCCCGACCTCGCACGGTTTCATGCGCACCCAGCGTTTTCGCCGCCGATTTTCTACCGGATCCCCCTGCAACACACTGAAAAGACGCGGTTCATTCTCAGTCAGACACTCGGAATTGGCCCGCTCACGGTGGTGGACAGTGCGCTCTGCGAGACGGCCCCGGTTGAATGCCAGGGCGGCGAGGTGCCGCGTTACGACCCGGCAGGCTCCGCTATGACGGTTTCGAGCAGGCGAGTGGCGACATAGGGCAGGTGGCCCAGGTCGCGCTCGCGCTGATAGATCTGGCGGATGCCGGTCAGGTCCTTCGGTTGCCAGTAATCGAGGCTGAGGATTGGCAGTGGCGGGCGCCGGTGCGCGGCGCGAGCGATCAGCGCCAGATGCTGCGCGATTTCCGCTTCGGAATTCCATCTGTAGCCCTCGGCATCACCGGTGGTGATCAGGCTCTCGGACATCAGTGCGTCGACGCTGGGGGCGAGTGTCGGCAGCAGGTCGTAGCCGCGGTTCATGATCAGCGTCAGGCCAGGGTAGCCGCGGCGGATGGCCCGCACCAGCTCCACCGCCGCCTGGCGCATGCCGCGCTTGCCCACCGGGTCCTGCTGCTCCAGATGCGCCGGCGTGTCGAGCGTGTCCAGCAGCAAGCCGGCGAAGCCCTGTGCGACGATCGCCGGGATGATGCGGCCGAGCACCAGCTGGCGCCAGGCGGGCTGGCGGATGTCGATGCGGCGGGTCGCCGGCCAGGCCGGGTTCGGCTCCAGCACTGCGTGCGGGTCGAGCTGCGGGAAGAAGCTGTCGGCAGTATTGATCTCGCCGAGGCTGAGATAGCCGAACAGCCGCGCCCCATGCCGGGTGATTGCCGCCTTGGAGCCACGGAACGCCCGGTCCAGCACGACCAGGTCGTAATCGGCCAGCACCTGCTCATCGGCGGTCTCGCCGTAGAAGGCAACCCAGCGGAACCTCGGCGAGGCCGTGGCCTTGGTGCGCAGCCAGGCACCGGGATCCTCGGTGGCGCCGCCGAGCAGCACGGCGACCGCCTGCAGAACGTCGCGCCTCTGCGGCAGCCAGTGCATCGCCAGCGCCAGCGTGGGTCGGACCGGCACGCTATCGCCTCAGGCCGGCGACCGAACGCGCCGGCGGCAGGGTGGCACGATAGGCCTGCTCGTCACCCAGCTGCAGCGCCAGGGCGACAAATTCGCCGTCCAGTTCGGTGGACAGGGCGCCATTGTCGCGGTACCGGCTGAGGATGGCGAAGCGTTCGCCGGGGGGAGCCACAGCGGTGAGCAGGGCGAACCATTGCTGCCGCCTGGCCGCCGGCAGGGCCGCCGGCGCCACCGCCTCCAGCAACCGGCGCGCCAATGCCGGATCCTGCGCGTCCAGCGCCAGCCGGGCAGCAATCAGCGGGTTGTGGGCGGCCATCGACGGCGGCAACGAGGGCCAGAACGGCGCCATCGCGCCAATGCCGAATTCCGCGATGATGGCATCGACAAAATCGCCAATCACCGCATCGGGCGCCGGGCGCGTCAGGGTGCTGGCGAATGTGGTCCAGACGATGCCCGGTGCATTCTGGTCGTGGCAGGCGGCGACGAAGCCGGCGACCTGGTTCGGCCCCGGTGCCGAATTGGCGGCGCCCCAGCCTGCCAGCAGACGCAGGGCGATGGCCCGGTCGCCGGCCTTGCCGAGTTCGCCGGCGAGGAAGAAGCGAATCTCGGGATGCGTGCGAGCCACCGTGTCGGCCATGGCCGCCGCGGTGGCCACCGGCGCATGTGCGACGAACCGGCGCAGCAGCTGCGTGGCGCGCCACGGCTCCCGCCATTGCGCGACCCAGCGCCCGCCCCAGCGCAGCGCCTCCGCGTCGCGCCCGGCGGTTAGCAGCAGTTCGGCCAGATACAGCCGCTCGGTGGGCGGGCGGATCACCGGCGCCGCGGCGGTCAGCACTTCTGGGCGCATCAGGGTGTGGATGGCGCCCGGCAGGTCGCCACTGGCGGCGCGCAACTGCGCCAGGCGCAGCAGCAGGCCGCTGTCCAGCGGGAGGTCGGCTTCATGGCTGGCGAGTACCGTCTGCTCGTCGGCGAACCGGCCGGCGTCCCGGTAAAGGCCGGCCAGTTCCAGCGCGCGCGGAAGCTGTACCCCCAGGGCCACCGCCTGTTGCAGCCGCGCCAGCCGACGCTCGGGGTCACCAATCACCCGGTACAGATCGGCAAGCTGGCCATAAGCCTCGCCGTCCTTGGGGCGCAGCGCGACGTAGCGCTCCAGCAACTCGGCGGCGCGCCATTGCTCGCCGACCTCACCGTATGAACGCGCCAGGGTTGCCAGCAGGGCTGGGTCGTCTTCGCTGGTGGCCAACCGCGGTTCCAACTGCGCGATAATCGCCATCTGCTGGCGCTGATCGCGCATGATGGCGAAGGTCTCGTTGCGCCGTGGCGCCAGCAGGTAGCCGGCGACCAGCAGGATCACCAGCACCAGCAGGACGAAGCGGCGGGCAGAACCGTTCATTGCATTTTCCTACCGCACTGGCCTACCGCACATAATCCGCGTCGGCATGCGTCATGCGATGGGCACGGAAGAAGGCGATGCTGCGGCGCAGGCCGTCGTCCAGGCTGGTCCGCGGCGTCCAGCCGAGACGCAGGCGCGCCAGGCTGTTGTCGGAGACCAGCTTCAGCACCTCGCTGCCTTCCGGCCGCATGCGTTGCTGCTCCTGCACGATCGGCATATCGACGCCGATCAGCGCCAGCAGGCGTTCGGCGAACCAGCCTACGGTATGGGTTTCGCCGGTGCCGAGATTGATCGTCTCGCCCTCGATGCCGGCGGTGTCGGCAGCGGCCATGAAGCCGGCGACGGTGTCGGCGACGAAGGTCATGTCGCGCTGCGGGGTCAGCGCGCCGAGGCGGATCGGACCACCGGCCAGGGCCTGGGAGATGATCGTCGGAATGAAGGCGCGCGCGCTCTGGCGGGGGCCGAAGGTGTTGAACGGCCGCAGCGTGGTGACCGGCGTGCCGAATGAGCGGTAGTAGCTCTCGGCCAGCTTGTCGGCGGCGATCTTGGAGGCGGAATAGGGTGACTGGCCCTGCAGCGGGTGGGTCTCGTCGATCGGCGCGCGCAGCGCGGTGCCGTAGACCTCGGAGGTGCTGGTATGCACGACCCGCGCGATATCATGCCGCCGCGCCGCCTCCAGCACGTTCAGCGTGCCCTCGATATTGGCGCGCACATAGCTGCGCGGTGCCTCGTAGGAATACGGAATGGCTATCAGCGCCGCGAGATGCAGCACGATGTCGTGGCCCTTTACGGTGTTATAAACGAAATCGGCGTCTTCGATGTTTCCCGCCGCCATCGCCACTTCGGCGCGGGTCTGGCGATCCAGAAACGCCAGGTTGCCGATCAGCGCGTTGGAGTTGTAGCGGACCAGCGCGGTGGTGGTGGCGCCGGCTGCCACCAACGCCTCCACCAGATGGCTGCCGATGAAGCCGCCGGCTCCGGTAACTAAGACTTTTTTCCCAGATAACATGATGGCCTCCTAGAGTGAAGTATTGTTGGTGATGAATGCGTGGTAGTGCAGCCAAGGCAGTTCGCGGACCAGCACGGTGAAGCCCAGCACGAAGGTGATCGCCGCGGCGATCATGCTGCCGTAGCCGTAGTAGACTTGGCCGAGCGGCAAAATCAGCAGGGTCAGCGCCGGGTTCAGCACCGCGTAGGTGGCGGTGATCAGCAGCGCCTGGCGGCGCAGGTCGAAATAGAGCAGGAAGACGAAGCAGAACATGCTGCTGGTGTGGAACGTCATCGCCCACAAGGCGACGCGAAGGATGCTCATGTAGCTGGGACGCAGGCCGAGTTCCGCCATGAATACGAACGATACCAGGATGGTCATGGTGGCGACGACCGCCAGCGCGGTGAACAGCATGGCCACGCTGGAAATCACGCAGCCGCGCAGTTCCTGCCGCACCTCGATCAGTTCACGCAGGCTGGCGGACTGGCCGAGCCGGCCATAGAAGCGGGCGAACAGGCGAGACAGCCGGGTTTCAACATGCACGAAGGCCACCGCGATCACCGGGATCGACGCCATCTGCGCCCAGAACATCGCGGTATCGTAGCTCGGCGAGGTGCGCAGCACGCCAGCCACCAGCAGCCCGCCGGTGGAGGCGCCGTACCACATCACCAGCTTGTCGCCCCAGATGCCGACCGCATAGGCGAAGCCGGCCAGCGGCAGTTCCCAATACCGCAATTGCCGCCGCATCTGCGTCCAGTCCGGCCGCGCCCGGGTGCCGAAAGCGCGTGCTACCGCCGCGATCAGCACAGCGTCGGTGATGGCAAAACCGGTGTTGAACGCCAGCAGCAGCGTGGTCGACGACGGATCGGCCAGCGCGTGGCCGAACAGTAGCATCGCACTGGCGTTGAGGCCGAAGCTGAGCATGACGGCGCGATGGGCACCGGCCGCGGCGAGGAATGGGATCAGCAGCCAGGACGTGCCGACCAGGAACGCGTTCTGGATCGCGGCCAGCTGGGCGGCGCCGGGCAGGCTGACCACCAGCAGGTAGAACGGCACCACGCTTGCCGCGACGATCAGCGCGAACACGCCGAGCGACAGCATGAAGGCGAACATCAGCCGATCGGGCTCGCCGCTGTCCACCCGGTCGGCCACGTAGCGGCCGAAGAAGAACGCCAGCGGGCTGGTGACCACCAACGCGAACAGCGCATTGTGAATGACCACCGAGCGGAACACCGCCAACTGGTCGCAGGCGTTCTCGCAGCGTGTGGCGCTGAGCCCGGCAATGCCGAGAATGGTGAAAATCCACGGGCCGGCCACCAGCAGCGCGGCATAGCCGTAGGCGAGCACCACGCTGCTCAGCGAGCGCTGGCGGGTCATCCGCTCGATGGTGATGTTGAGCGCCGACATCAGCCGCCCCAGCCGCCATCGCCGGTCATGACGGGTGCGCCCCGGCCACCGGGCCGTGCATCGCAGACAGCTGCCCGCGCGGCGCGCTGGCCTGGCCGGCGGCGATTGGCGGCGCCCGGTATGCCTCCCTCGCCGGCGGTTGGCCGGTGCTGGCGGTGACCTCGGTGTAGAGCGCGTCGTACAGGCCCTTGATGCGGCTTTTGTGGTACAGGCTGGGAATGCGCCGCCGCATCACCCGGCCCATTTCGGCGCGCATCGCCTCGTCGAGCAGGATCGCCGCCAGCGCTTCGGCGACCGCTTTCGGATTGCAGGCCTCGACGACGAAGCCGCCGCGCCCGATCACTGGGTCGTCGGCGAATCCCTCGATGATCTCGCGGCACGAGCCGACATCGGTGGTGACCGCCGGCAGCCCGGTGGCGGCCGCCTCCAGCAGGGCGATCGGCTGCGCCTCGCTGATGCTGGTCAGCGCCAGTACATCGGCGACGCCGAGATACGCCTTGACGTCGGGCACCCGGCCGAGAAAGCGCACCGAGGCGGCGATGCCGAGCTGGTCGACCAGCGCCCGGCAATCGGCGGCGTAGCCCGGATCCTCGTCCTCCGGGCCGATCAGAATCGCGATCACCTCGGGCACCAGCGTGCGCAGATGGGCGACCGCCATGATGAACGTGCGGATGTCCTTGATCGGCACGATGCGGCCGATCATCAGCACCGTCGGCGGGCGGGGCGCGGGGTCGCGATGGACGTCGTCGTAGGCGTCGACGTCGATCCCGTTCTGGATGATGCGCTGCTTGTTCGCGGGCGCGCCGTCCAGACGCTGGTATTGTTGGTTGGCACGATACTGGGTGGTGATGGCGTCGGCATACTCATAGGCGATGCGCGAGAAGCTGGTGAAGGCGGTCAGCCAGATATCGCGCAATTCGGGCGGCCGGGTGCCGACGCCGAAGCCGCTGGCGCCGGAGTCGTAGATCCAGCGCGCCACCGCCAGCTCGATCCGCCGCTCATTGGTGTAGATGCCGTGCTCGGTGACCACGTAGGGGCGGCCGGTGGTGTGGCGGGCATAGGCGCCGAGCAGGCCGGCATAACCGGTTGATACGGCATGGAAGATGCGGGCCTTTGGCAGAGGTGCGGTGATCAGCGACAGCACGCCGCGGGCGAGAAACCGCCAGGACCAGAAAAAATCCAGCAGCGGCCCGTTCGGCAGCATCTGGCGGTAGACTGCCTCCATCGCCGTCCAGGCGGGTTTGGAATCGAGCAGCGCTGTCTGGCCGAACCTGGTCTGCCGCACCAGGTCGATCAGCGCGCCGAAGCTCGGGCCGCGGACCCCGGCCAGCGTCGCCTGCATCATCCGGGTCGCCGGCGCGATGCTGGCGCGCGAACGCAGGCCGGGTGAGCGGCCGCTGCGGCAGCGATCCAGGATGACATCGGTGATGCCGACGACATTGTCGGCGATGGGGTATCGGTTGACCCGCGGCTGCGCTGCGATGCTGATGCTGATGACATGGAAGCGCAGTTCCGGCGAGGCGCGCATATAGGCGTCCATCCACGAAGCGACGCCGCCGAGCACATAGGGGTAGCCGCCTTCGACGATCAGGCAGACATCTGCTTCCGTGGTCATGCCGCGCTGCCTTGCTCCACCGCCGTGCCGCCGAGCTGCTTGCCACGGCGGCGCTCGGCATCGGCCCTGGCGGCATCCAGCAGGCCGCTATCGGCGTAGGCCAGGTATGCCTGGCCCAGTTCACTCCACCCGCCCGGCGCCTCCGGGGTGGCTGCCGCGCGGGCCTGCAGCGCGCCGATACGATTGGTGTGGACAGCGTGCTGATGGGCGAGAACCGTGGCTGCCAACACGCGCACCGCGCCGTCGTGATCGGCCAGGGCGCGCTTCAGCAGCGGGGCGGCAGCGGCACTGTAGCGGCGGGAAATGACGTTCAGCGCGTCAATTTTTTCCGCCTGGCTGCCGGTGGTGATGACGTCCTGCAGTGGGCGCACGCGATAGGCATCGGGCAGCCGCAGCCGTGCGTCGAGCATGGCGCCGTGCAGGCGTTCGAGACGGTCGAAGGCTGCCGCCGGCGGTTCCCGGTCGGCGGATTGCGGGACCGCGGCTGGTGAGGCCGGACCCAGCAGTGCCAGCGCCGCCGCGGTACCGAATGGCCCGCCCAGCAGCATCCACAACAGCAGTTGCAGCGAAACCGCAAACCGGCGGGAGCGATCGGCCGGCGCGGCCACGGTGGCCCAGCCGGCGGCGACCGCCGCCGCCACCAGGCACAGGCCGAGATGGCGCAGCATATAGGCCGAAACCGGCATCCCGCCGGCAACGAAGCTGAACAGCAGCGCCGATTGCAGCGCCAGCAGCGGCAGGCCGAACCAGGCCCAGGCGAGCGATCCGGTCCGCACCGCGGTCATGATGGTGCGCCATGCGGCATGGCCGGCCGGCCGAAGGCGAGCAGGGCGGCGAGGACCGCGCAGATTTCGCCCAGCCGCACGCCGGCCGTGGCGATATCCTGCGCCGGATTGAGCCGGGTACAGACCACGACGCCGATCGGCTCGGCACCCTCGCCGCGGATCGGCGCCCAAATCGGCAATCGCGCCACCTCGCCGGCCCGGGCCGGGCGCCAGTGGTCCTGCGGCAACCGGGCCTGCGGCGCCTGGCCGGCGGCCTGGGTGACCTCAATGCCGTCCTCGACCGTGATATGCGCCAGCACTCCGTCGGGGTCGTTGACGTAGAGGGCGAAGCTGGTCGCCCCGGTGGCGCTGCCGATGACCGCGGCGAAGCCGCGCGCCAATGCCTGGCCGTCGCCGCCGTCGAGTTCGGCGAGCCCGTGCAGCACCACGGTCAGGGTGCACAGATCGGTGGCGATGCGCCGTTCCAGCCGGGCGTTCTCGGCGAGGGCCTGCTCCAGCCGGTCGGCGATGGCGGAGCCGATCCGGGTGGCGCGGTCGAGGCGGCCGACTAGTTCGCCATGCTGGTGCATATGCAGCGTGCGCAGGCCGCCGAGGATGAGGGCGGAGGCAAACCAGGCGCAGGGCTGGGCAGCGACCACGGCGGCGTAGTCGTAGAAATCCTGTGCCGCCGATTGCGGCGGCAGGCCGCCCAGGAACATCGTGGCGCTCGCCGCCAGGGTGGCGAACAGGCCGCCCATGATGCCGTACTGCGCCGACATCAGCAGCACAGGGATCCAGAACGGATGCGGCATACCACCGGCATGTGCCGGGACGGAGGGGTATTGCCACTGCACGAACTGGATGATGCCGATCAGCAGCAGCGATTCGAGGATGAATTTCCTCGCATCGGTCAGCGAGAGCAATTCGATCAGCGAGCGCTCGCCCGGCTCCGGGTTGCTGGCGGGGGTTGGCGTCATGACGGCGGTGCCGTGGTTTGTGCGTGCTGCCAGATGCGCGCCAGGGTGGCGTCGAACGCCGGAGGCGGTAGCATGGCGCCGAGCGCGCCAAGGCGGGCGGTGCTGCCAACGATGACCCCGGGTTCGCCGGGCCGCATCCGCTCGGCGACCGGCTGGATCGAGACGCTCTTGCCGGACTGTGCGATCAGGCCTTCGACCAGCCGCTGGAGCTGGGTCGGCCGACCGCTGCAGATATTCACCACGCCACGCGCCGATGGGTGCAGCGCGAGGTTGGCCAGCGCGCCGGCAACATGCGCGACATCGGCGAAGTCGCGATGCACGGCGAGATCACCCACCAGCAGCCTGCCGGATGGCGGCAATTGCACCAGTTGCTGCGCGAAATCGCCTAGCGCCAGATGCGCCGGCATGCCCGGCCCGATGGCGTTGAAAATGCGCGCCACCAGCGCCCGCACCCCGGTTTCGGCGGAGAATTCCAGCACGGCATTGGTCTGCGCAAGCTTCATGGCACCATACAGGCTGCGCGGCGCGCATAACGCGCTCTCGTCCACCGGCACGCCGTCGCTGATCGCCGTGCCATATTCGGCGGCACTGCCGCAGCAGACCAGCACCGGCGCAGCACCCAGCGCACGCAGGGCGGCCAGTATCTGGCGGGTGATGCCGAGATTGGCCTGTTCCAGCTCCGCCGCCGAGCCTTGGGCCCGGCCGGCAAGGTGAAAGATCACATCCGGGGCGGCCGTTTCGATGATCTGCGCGATGCTCGCCGTCCAGTCGGCAGGCCGCGCGCTGGCCGCCGGGTCGGACCGCCGGCGGCGCGCCAGGGCGGTGACCGCGACGCCGCGCTGTTCGAGTTCCTGGACCAGATGGCGGCCCAGGAACCCGTTGGCGCCGGTGACGATGGCGCGCCGCATCGCGCTAGTTCCCGAGGAACAGCGCGCGGTTCTCCTCGAACAGCCTCTGCGCCAGCGCAAAGTCATCCGGCCGGCCGATATCCAGCCACAGGCACTGGTCGTAGTAGCAGCGGACATCGCTGCCGGCGGCGCGCATTTGCAGCAGCAGGGTCGGCATGTCGAGATAGTCGCCGGCGACGACGCAGCGGCGCACCGCCTCGCGCTGCAGGATGTAGATGCCCATGCTGACGAAATAGGTGTTCGACGGCTTCTCGCGGTAGGCCGACAGTCGCCGGTCGGCGTCGAACTCGATCAGCCCGAAGTCGATCTTGTTCTCGCGCTCATGCACGCCGATCGAGGCATCGCAACCGATGTCCAAATGCTGGCGGGCCATCGCTTCCAGGTCCATGCTGGTCAGCAGGTCGCCGTTGGAGACGATGAAGGTGTCGTCGAGCTCGGCGAGCATGTTGCCGAGTGCGCCGGCGGTGCCGAGCGGGTGGTCTTCGTTGCAGTAGCGGATGCGCAGGTCGAACTTGGAGCCGTCGCCGAAGAAGGCTTCGAGCAGATGGCGGAGGTGATTGACCGCCAGGATGACATCGGTGATCCCGGCGCGGCGCATCCGGCGCAGCAGCAGCTCCAGCACCGGCATATCGCCGAGCGGCATCAGTGGCTTGGGCAGCAGTGCCGAATACGGGTGCAGGCGCGTCCCCTTGCCGCCGGCCATGATGACCGCCTGGGTGACGGTGCGGACGGGTGGCTCGGAGGCGAGAGCGGTGGCGGGGGGAGCATAGCTGGAAACCGGGGTATCCATTATAGCCTCCGTTCAATTCTGCATCAGGGTGAAGTCGGTGGCGGTCGGCCTACCCGCGGGCCCGACCTGGAGGACGTCGCCGGGTTGCAGCACGGTTGCCGCATCGGCGCGGATGGTGCCCTGGCCCGCCGGGTTGCGCCGGGTGATGGTGAGGCCGGGTGGAGACGCGCTGGACGGCCCGGTGGCGGCAACCGGCGCCGGGGTGCCCGGTGCAGTGGCGGCCAGTGCAGTGGCGGCCAGTGCAGTGGGCGCCACTGCAGTGGGGGCGAGCGCCTGGATGACGGCCCGCATTGCGGCGATGTTCGGCCCGGCGTCGTCGATCTGTATCTGCACCGCAGCCGCCTGCTGCTGGAGCCCGGTGGTCTGCTGTTCCTTGACCCGGGCCAGCACGATCTCGGCCTCAAGTACCTGCCGCTCGGCCTGCACCACGACGGCGGCGGCATCCTCGCGGCGGACGACGACCTCGGCGATCTCGGCGGAAAGATCGGTCAGCTTGAAATGCGCCACGCTACCGCGCGCGGCGATGCCCTGTAATTCGCGCAGCCGCAGGTTCTTCTTCTCGATCAGATCGTCGATCTGGTCGACGCGCAGCGTCTGCGCCGCCAGCCCGGCCTGGGCGACCGCGATCTGGCGCTGCGCCAGTGCTGTCTGCTGGGCGAAGCTGCTCCGCTCCATCGCCAGCGTTGCCTGCGCGCCAGCGAGCTGGGTGACGATTTCGGCCGTTGATGCCAGGGTGTGCAGCCGGGCCAGGGTTGCCGCCGGCACGTTGAGCGTGTCGCTGCCGGCTTGCAGTGCGGCCAGCCGGAGCTGAGCAATCAGCAGCCGCGCGGCGTCGGTCTCGGCCTGCCGCAGGCGCTGCCGCTCGCGGATCGTCTCGATCGCCACCGAGGCGTCGGCGATCGCCGCCCCGGCCTGGCCACCGGCAGCCGCCAGCGCCTGCAGCACGGTCATGCCGGGACGGTACGGGAAGCTGCCGGCATTGCGCACCGCGCCGAGCACGTAGACCGGCTGGCGCGCGACGATCGCGATCTGCACGTCGATCGGGCGATCGAATGCCCGCTTGAATGCCGCCTGCATCGCCGATTGCAACTGCACCGTCGGCAGGTTGGCGGCGTTGAACGTGCCGATCCGCGGGATCGCCAGCAGCCCGTCCGCATCGACGCCGTAGTCGCCGGAGAGGTCCATGCGTGGGTAGATCGTCGCCACCTGCTGCACCGTACCGCCGGGGGCGGCCAGCGCGACGCCGAGGGTTTCAAAGAAGCTGATTTTCAGTTGGTCGCCATAGGCGAGCATGGTGCCGCCCGGTGCGTCCGGCGGCAGCGTTGCGAGCGGCAGCGGGGTTGGCGGCTGCGTTGCGGTCACGGCGACCGTAGGCGGGTCGGCGTACAGCCCGGTGGTGGCGCGCAGCCATACCCGCAGATCGAGCAGCGATGCACTGACGCCGGCGAGGCTGGCGGGCGGCAACACCACCCACACTCCGATGGCGAGCGGAACGGCCGACACCAGAGCCGCAGTCAACAGCCGCGGCAATGCGCGCGTAGGCGATGGCCTGGCTGGGGTCTGGACTGGTTTGCGGTGGAACACGGCGCGGGTCCCTTGCCTTGACGTTAGATGCTGACATCATTCGACGGTGACGGATTTCGCCAGATTGCGCGGCTGGTCGACATCGGTGCCGCGCAGCACGGCGACCCGGTAGGCGAGCATCTGCACGGCGATGGCGTAGAGGATCGGGGCGACGAACGGATTGACCGTCGGCAGCACGATGGTTTCGGTGGCGATGTTGTGTAGCTTGATCGCCCCCTCGGCGTCGGTGAAGGCGATGATCTGGCCGCCACGCGCCGCGGCTTCCTGTAGGTTGGAGGCGGTCTTCTCGAACAGCGGCCCCGATGGGGTGATCGCCAGCACCGGCACCTGCGCGTCGATCAGTGCGATCGGGCCGTGCTTCATCTCGCCGGCGGCATAGCCTTCGGCGTGGATGTAGCTGAGCTCCTTCAGCTTCAGCGCGCCTTCGAGGGCGATCGGGTAGCAATTGCCGCGGCCCAGGAACAATACGTCGCGGGCGCGGGCGATGCGCGCCGCCAGCGCCCGGATCGCCGCCTCGCCGTTCAGCACCGCCTGGGCCTGGTCGGGCAGCGCCAGCAGCGCCGCCGCCAGCATCATCGCATCGGCCGGCGCCAGCGTGCCACGCGCCCGCCCGACGGCAATCGCCAGGCACGCCAGCAGCGCCAGCTGGGCCGAGAACGCCTTGGTGCTGGCGACACTCATCTCCGGGCCGGCCCGGGTCTCCAGCACCGCGTCGGAGGCGCGGGCGATCGAGCTTTCGGGCACGTTGACGATCGCCATCACCTGCTGGTGTTGCGAGCGCATGTAGTGCAGCGCCGCCAGCGTATCCGCGGTTTCGCCGGACTGGCTGACCAGCAGGCCGAGGCCGCTGCAGGGCAATGGCGGCGCGCGATAACGGAATTCGCTGGCGACATCGGCGTTGGTCGGTACGCGCGCCACTGATTCGAGCCACCAGCGGCCGACCAGCCCGGCATAGAAGGCGCTGCCGCAGGCGCTGATCGAGATCTGCGGCAGTGCCGCGAGGTCGAACGGCAGCGCCGGCAATGCGATGGTGCGCGATGCCGGGTCGATCGCCCCGGCCAGGGTATCGCGGATCACCAGTGGGTGCTCGTGGAGCTCCTTTTCCATGTAATGCGCGAAGCCGCCCTTGGAGGTCGTGGCGGTGTCGAGCCGGGAGCGGATGATCTCGCGCTGCACAGCCTGGCCGCGCGCATCGAAGATATGCGCGGTGCGACGGTCCATCACCGCCCAGTCGCCATCGGTCAGATGGGCGATGCGGCGGGTGAACCCGACCAGCGCCAGACCGTCGGAGCCGACGAACATCTCATCCTCGCCGAAGCCGACAGCCAGCGGCGCGCCGTGCTGCACGCCGACGATCAGGTCGGGATAGCCGGAGAAGATCATCGCCAGCGCGTAGGCGCCGCTGAGCCGCGGCAGGGCGGCATCGACCGCCTCAATCGGTGTCATGCCTTGGCTGAGATTGAAATCCAGCAGTTGCGCCACCACTTCGGTGTCGGTTTCGGTGCTGAATTCCTGGCCTGCGTCCTGGAGTTCCTGCCGGAGTTCCTGGTGGTTCTCGATGATGCCGTTATGCACCACCGAGACACGCGGGGTGCAATGCGGATGGGCGTTGCGCTCGGTCGGCGCGCCATGCGTTGCCCAGCGGGTGTGGCCGATACCAATCGAGCCAGCCAGCGGCGCGTGGCGCAGTGCCTGCTCCAGCCGGTTCAGCTTGCCCTCGGCGCGCCGGCGCTCGATGCGCCCGTCCACCAGTGTCGCGATGCCGGCGCTATCGTAGCCGCGATAGGCGAGCCGGCCCAGCGAATCCAGCAGCAGCGGCGCCACATCTCGCGAACTGATCGCTCCGACGATTCCGCACATGATCGGTCCAATTCGGGCTATAGTCGTTACGATAAATTGAGGAATTCAGACGAAGGTGAAGTCGGCGGCGGTGAGGCGCGTCGGCGTGACATTGTTCAGCGTCAGGCTGTTCTCGGCGTCGAACGCGATCACGACGCCGGTGCCCACGGCGCTGGCGTGGCTCAACACATCCGCGAAACTGCTCAGCGCGCTGATGCCGTGGAAGCTGATGATGTCGTGCGCGGTGCCGGTGGGCGCGAAATCGGCAATGATGTCGTGGCCAGAGCCGGGCTGGAAGGCGTAGAGGTCGACACCGGCGCCGCCGATAAAGATATCGTCCGCCGTCCCGCCGGCCAGCGTGTCGGCGCCGGCGGTCCCCAGCAGGACCATGCCGGACGTCGGCGCGCCGGTATTGCCGGCGCGGTCGGTGGCCGTGGTTGAGAGCGCGCGCGGCGAGCCGGCGGCGAGGAATTTCAGGTTCCAGCTACCGGTGGCCCCGATAGTTGCGGTGCCGACGATAGTGCCGGAGTCCAGCAGCGTGACGGTGGCGCCCGCCTCGCCGGTGCCGGAGACCGAGCTGGCGGTCCCGGCGACGAATACCGGCGCAGGCGGCGCCGTGGTGTCGATGGTGACTGCCAGCGCGACCGAGGCGAGGCTCACGTTGCCGGCGGTATCGGTCGCGATGGCAGCGATCGCGTGGGTGCCATCGGCGAGCGGCGCGGCGGTGATCGTCCAGGTGCCGGTCGGCGCGGCAATCGCCGAACCGATGGCCGTGGTGCCGTCCAGCAAGGTGACCAGGCTGCCGGCTTCGGCGGTGCCGGTGAAGTCAGGAGTGGTAATATTGGTCAGGTTGTCGGTGGCGGAGACGCCGCTGTCGGAACTCGCGACGAGGTCGGGGCGCGCCGGACGGGCGATGGTCGTGTCGATCGTCACCGCCAGCACCGGTGAGGCGGCGCCGAGGTTGCCGGCGATGTCGGTGGCCTTCACCGTGATGCTGCGGACTCCGGCAGCCAGCTTGCTGGCGGTGATGCTCCAGGTGCCATCCGCACCGGCGATGCCGGTGCCGACCTTGGTGGTGCCGTTGTAGAGCGTCACCGTGGCGCCGGCCTCTGCGGTGCCGACGAAGCTGGGCGTGGTGATGTTGGTGATATTGTCGCTGGCGGAACTGCCGCTGTCCGATCCCGGCGCCAGTGCTGCCATCGGCGGGGCGGCGGGCGGCAGCGTGTCGATGGTGACCGCCAGCGCCGCCGAGGTGGAGAGATTGCCGGCGGCGTTCAATGCGGCGGCGCTGATGCTATGCATGCCATCGGCCAGCGCGGCAGAGGTGATGGTCCATACGCCAGCGGCGTTGGCCCGTGCGGTGCCGATCGTGGTGGCGCCGTCCAGCAGAGTGATGGTGCCGCCGGCTTGGGCGGTGCCGGTGAAGGTGGGCGTGGCGTCATTGGTGATGTTGTCGCTATTCGATGCCCCCTTATCGGTGGCGGCGGTCATGTCCGGGGGCGACGCCGCGAGCGCCGTGGTGTCGATGGTGACTGCCAGCGCGACCGAGGCGAGGCTCACGTTGCCGGCGGTATCGGTCGCGATGGCAGCGATCGCGTGGGTGCCATCGGCGAGCGGCGCGGCGGTGATCGTCCAGGTGCCGGTCGGCGCGGCAATCGCCGAACCGATGGCCGTGGTGCCGTCCAGCAAGGTGACCAGGCTGCCGGCTTCGGCGGTGCCGGTGAAGTCAGGAGTGGTAATATTGGTCAGGTTGTCGGTGGCGGAGACGCCGCTGTCGGAACTCGCGACGAGGTCGGGGCGCGCCGGACGGGCGATGGTCGTGTCGATCGTCACCGCCAGCACCGGTGAGGCGGCGCCGAGGTTGCCGGCGATGTCGGTGGCCTTCACCGTGATGCTGCGGACTCCGGCAGCCAGCTTGCTGGCGGTGATGCTCCAGGTGCCATCCGCACCGGCGATGCCGGTGCCGACCTTGGTGGTGCCGTTGTAGAGCGTCACCGTGGCGCCGGCCTCTGCGGTGCCGACGAAGCTGGGCGTGGTGATGTTGGTGATATTGTCGCTGGCGGAACTGCCGCTGTCCGATCCCGGCGCCAGTGCTGCCATCGGCGGGGCGGCGGGCGGCAGCGTGTCGATGGTGACCGCCAGCGCCGCCGAGGTGGAGAGATTGCCGGCGGCGTCCAATGCGGCGGCGCTGATGCTATGCATGCCATCGGCCAGCGAGGCAGAGGTGATGGTCCACACGCCGGCGGCATTGGCCCGTGCGGTGCCGATCGTGGTGGCGCCGTCCAGCAGGGTGATGGTGCCGCCGGCTTCGGCGGTGCCGGTGAAGGTGGGCGTGGCGTCATTGGTGATGTCGTCGCTATCCGACACTCCCTTATCGGTGGCGGCGGTCATGTCCGGGGGCGACGGGGCAAGCATCTGGCTGTCGATGGTGACCACCAGCGCGGCCGACGCGAGGCTGACATTGCCGGCAATATCGGCCGCGACGGCGGCGATCCCGTGAACACCGTCGAGCAGTGGCGAGGCGGTAATGCTCCAGTTCCGATCCGCAACTGCGATCGCGGTGCCGATCGCAGTCGTGCCGTCGAGCAGGGTGATGATGCTGCCGGCTTCGGCGGTGCCGGCGAAGACGGGGCTGGTGACGCTGGTGATGTTGTCGGTGCTCGATGCCCCGGTATCGGACGCCGCGGCCAGGTCGGGGCGTGACGGGGCGGCCGGCGCCGTGATGTCGATGGTGACCGCCAGAGCCGCCGACGCGGCGCTGGCGTTGCCAGCGCTGTCGATTGCCTTGGTGGTGAGGCTGTGGACGCCAGTGGCCAGCGCCGCGCTGGTGATGCTCCACGCGCCATCCAACCCGACGATGCCGGTGCCGCTGGTGCCAGCCCCGTCATACAGTGTCACCGTGGCGCCGGCTTCGGCGAGGCCGGTCAAGGTCGGCGTGGTCACGTTGGTGATATTGTCGCTGGCGGAACTGCCGCTGTCCGACCCAGGCGCCAGTGCTGCCAGTGGCGGCGGTGTGGGGGCCTGCTGGTCAAGCACATAGGCTTGGGTGAGTGCAGCGCTGGACAGTCCATTGGCGCCATTGACCCGGCCGATCAGCGTGTTGCTGCCGGTGAGGATGGCGCCGGTGAGCGAGAAAGCGGTGCCGCCAACAAGCGCGGTTGCCGTGAGCCAGTTGGCACCGTTGTCCAATGACAACTGCACCGTGTCGCCCGCCGCCAGTCCGGCAGTCAGCGTGCCGGAGATGGTCTGCGCCGCGACGTTGGTGATGAAATCGTTGGCGCTGACGCCGCTATCGGCCGAGAAGGCGATGCTGCCGACCGCTTCGGCCGGCTGGAAGCGAACGGTGACATCGTGCAGGCCGATGCCGGCCAGGGTAATATCGAGCGTGCCGCCGGCCATGCTCGCGATGCTGCCGCCAGTGACCAGCGGCAAACCGCTGCCGACCTGGCCGAGCGCGATCTGCACGTCACCCTCGCCGATCAACGAGAAGCTGAGATCGACACCGTCGCCAGCAACCGACAGTAGATCGGCGCGCATCGGCAGCGCCACGATATGGGTGACATCGGCCGGTGTCGCGCCGGTAGTGATGCTGAAGCTGCCGCCGCTGTCAGGCAGGAACAGGCTGTCACCATCATACGCATACCAGCCTGCGACGCTGGCGATCACTTGGCTGCCCAGGCCGGAGAGATTGAGCGCGAAATCGCCGGCATGCGACGATGTCACCGTGACATCGATGGTGTTGCCGTTGATCGTCGAGGTGACGCCGGAATGATAGAAGCTCTGAATCCGCGCCGCGAGATCGGCCTCGGTGACGAATTCGGCGCCGCTGCTATAGGCGCGGGCAATCCAGTCGGTGAACAACTGCGTGGTGTACGGCGACGGATTTGGCGGATCGGTGGGCCATGCCGCGGCGCCGTAGTCATGCCAGGGCCACAGCACGATCGGCGTATAGGCGTTGGCGACCAGCTGGTTCCATTCCTGGCCCCAGGCGGCGGCGGCGGCGGCCGGATCCAGATGCTGGTATTCCAGCAGCGTGAAGTCGAACGAGGTATCGGGGGAGAGATAGACTGCGTTGGTGAGGTCGGGCGAGAGGAAGCCGAACGCGCCCGGATAGCCGGCGCCGACGCCCGAGAAGCCGCCGGTCATGTAGTCGAAATACTGAATGATCTGCTGCGAGGTGGCCAAGGTTTCGACTGCGCCGGGAACCGCGGCGCCGGTGACCGTGAACGGGGTTCCGAGATAGGCCGACATCTGCTGTTCCAGCACCAACTTGGCCTGCTCGAACTCGAATTCCAACTGCGCCGGCGTGAGAGTGTTGGTGTCCTCCGGATGGGTATAGCTGTGGGTGCCCAGTTCGTTGCCCATCGCCAGTAACTGGGCGTAATACGGCGCCGAGACACTCCAGTCGGTGGTTTGGCCCTGTGCGGGATCGTTGCCGATATTGACGTAATAACTGCCGACGAAATTATAGTCCTGCTTCCATTCGGCAAGGATAGGCAACAGCTTGTCGTAGATACCGGGGCCGCCACCCTCGGGGCTGACGTCCTCGCGGTACATGCTCTGGTCCATGTCGGTGCGCGAGGCGACGATGCCTTTGAATCTGGTCAGGTCGAGGCTGAGTTGGATGCCGGCGGGCTTGGCGGCATAGTCGATCGCCTGCCACAGCAGGTTGTTGTCCGCCATCACGCCGGGGGTTGAGAACAGCACGTTTTTGCCGCCGGTCTGGGTGGCCAGGGCGGCGGCGTAGCTCTGGCCGCCAACAGTTTCGGTGGCGAGGGTCTGGCCGTTGCCGCTGACGCTCTGGAACGCGTCCCAGGCGACCTGTTGGTAATTGTGGATCAGGTCGCCAGGTGCCAGCGTGGTGAACACGGTGCTCGCGGCGTCGCCGGCGGTGAGGGCGACATCAGCGGGAAAGCCGCCGGTGACCCGCGTCGCGTCGAACAACAGCTTCATCCGCGCATAGGCATCGCCGGGCAGCGCCGCGCCGGTTTCGTCGTTGGTCAGGAAGTTTCCCGCCGTGATCAGGCCGACACCGAACTGCTTGGTGACCTCCAGCAATGTGTTGGTGATCGCCGCGACCTGGCTCGCCTGCACGTTGGCCATCGAGGGAAACACCAGCGCATCGTAGTTGGCCAGTTTCGCCGCATTGGTGAGGTCGGCTTCGGTAAGGAGATCGAACGAGATGCCGGCCTGCATTGCCTGGCTTTCGACCGCCATCAGCAACTGCGCATAGGCCGTTTTAGAGAAGTAGTTGTTCTCGGTGGTCTGAGAAAAAACAATGCCGATCCGGTGGGTGGGGTCTGTTCGTACCAGATCGTTATTATAGGCAACGTAGGGTTGTGCTGAATAATTCGATGGTCCAAACAGGCTATCGTTCACATCGTAGAGAACGTTCATCGCCTCGGGATTACCGAGTGCGGATTTCGGGATGGCGAATTCGATCACCGTCTGGTCGGCGGAATAGGCAACTGGAATATTGTCGAGCACCAGCGTCTCGCCGGCGCCACCGGTGTAGACTGCGGCGGTGCCATCGCTTCTGACGTTGAGGTTGAACTCGGCGCCACCGGCGAAGCCGAAAATTTGGTAGCCGGTGGTGGCGTTCTGGTCAGTGTCGAACCAGAACGTCGTGTTGGCACCGATTGCCACCGGAGCGGACAGCGCGAAGTCGAAATTATCGCCCTGCGCCGTTGCGTAGAATGTGAAGCCGGGCAAATCACCATAGTCGATCCGCTCGGCGGGAACCCAGTCGGTCAGCACGCCGTCGATGTTGATGGTCGGCTTGACCGAAAGCGTCGCCATAAGCGGAAACTCCTGTTGCCGGCCCTTCACGGGCGCTGGCGAGGCTCAACGGTAATAGATCGGTATGTCGTCGTCAGGTGGATCATTGCGCGCTCGTTAGTCGGCGCGAAACTGTCATGGTTAACAGCTGGTGATTGGATTACCGAAGTTGATGGCTGCCACGTTGACCGCTGTCGATGCTGACAGATTGTGCGTGGCGCGGCATGCCTTACCATTCGAGAGTGGCCGATGCGCAACGCGCGTCACCGGGCCGCACTTTCACGGGGAGGTATTCGCCCCGCCGGGAAAATTTCAATGGACGTCGAGGCAAGTGCCAAGGATGCCGAACTGGCCAGGCTGCGCAACATACTGGAGCGGGTGGGTGATCAGCACCGCTACACGCTGACAATCAAGCAGTTGACGGCATTGCTGACCTGCTACCTGAACGACCAGGATCGGACCCTGCGGATGATCGCGGCGAGGCTCGGCAGCGCCAAGCCGGCGGTCAGCCGCATGCTGGCGCATCTGATCGAGCAGGGATTGATCGAGCGCCTGGCTGACCCGCGAGATCGCCGCAGCGTGCTATTTCGGTACACCCCAGCTGGACAGAAATTTCTCCGCGGAGTTGTGGCGCAGAACGGTGATCAACGGTAGTACCGCCGCGACCGACATCGCGATTCAAACCAGTATGGTGTCGTGATCAAGACCGACGGTATTCGTATACTTGAAGTATACGAGGAGAATCTTACGCCATTACCGGTGTATTAGATACGGTTAAATTTACCGTATCCCGCTTGACGTGAACAAAAAATTTGTGATGCTATCATCGTTGTCGCGTGCCCCCGGCGCGTGGCGAAATAGATGGAAGTGGACAGACTGATGAAGCGTTGATGATGCCGCCTGCTGGCGGCGTGCTATGAGAATACGTCCGACCGGGCGACATTCTCCGGCGACGCCGCAGCAATATTCCCCAACGGGGCAATCCGGCTTTAGCGTTTGACGTGGCGACAGAGAAGCCAGCCAGACGATACGACCCCCGCCCCCCAGCTCACCGGACCAGTGATCCCAGCGCGCCCTGCCGAACGGCACCAGCGTGAGTGCGGCAAACTGTGTCCCGCCCGCCAATCGAACCGACCCGGCCTCGCGATAGGAGGCCAGGTCGCGGCGATTGCGGCCAAAAAGGAACACCAGCATGACGACACCCGTAAACGGCATCTATGTGCTGCAGAATGTCGTGCCAGCGCAGATCGCCGCCGCCCCGGTCGCGATCAAGGTGGTGGAGATGGAGAATGACGACGGCCAACTATTCTCCAGCGCACAGGTGGCGCAGATGGCGGCCGGCGGCGGCACTGTGCTGGGCTATTTCAGTATTGGCGAGGCCGAAAATTACCGCGGCTACTTTGCGTCGCTCCCCAAGTCGGCAATCGGTCCGGTCGACCCCAGTTGGCCCGGCGATTACCAGGTGGCCTACTGGACACCGGCCTGGAAGGCAGTCTGCATCAGCTATATCGATCAGATGATCACCCTTGGCTATGCCGGTGCGTATTTCGATGTTGTCGATGTCTGCGAGTCGAAATGGGCGAAGGCCAATGCGCCCGGCGGCGACGCCACCGGCGCGATGGTCGATCTGGTCCAGTCCCTGGCCGCCTATGCGCACGCCAAGGATCCTGGTTTCAAGCTGTGGGTGAACACCTCGGGCGCCGAGGAGTTGGCGAGCAACCCCACATTCGTGAATTCGATCGACGGCGCGCTGGAGGAGGAGCTGTTCTATCAGGACAGCGGCAAGCCGCAGGCGCCGGCCGATGTCCGCTACAACCTCGATCTGCTTGGCAAGCTGGTTCAGGCCGGCAAGCCGGTGATCGCCGTCGAGTATATCAGTGGCGCGGACCGCATCGCCTCGGTGCAGGCGCAGGCGGCGGCCGCCGGCATCGGCAGCTACATCGCCAATCCCAACCTGGGGCTCGCCGGCGTCAACACCGTCGGTTTCGCCACGCTGCCGCCGTTGTCGGCTCCGGACCCGGCTCCGACCGGCGATTCGATTATCGGCACCGCTGGCAACGACACGCTCACGGCTGGCTCGGGCAACGATACGTTGAGCGGGCTGGCCGGCAACGACGTCTATGTCGTCAACAATGCCGGCGACCGAGTGGCCGAAGCGGTCGGTGGCGGCAATGACACGGTGTGGGCCAGCACGGATTACACGCTGGCCGCTGGCACCGAGGTCGAGATGCTGCGCACCCAGAGCACTACCGGGGTGCGACTGGTCGGCAATGCCTACAGCCACGCCCTGCTCGGCAATACCGGCAGCGACACGCTGATCGGTGGTGCCGGCAATGACACCTTGAACGGCCTGGGCGGTGCCGACAGCATGCAGGGCGGCGCCGGCAACGACACCTATCTTGTCGACAATGCCGGTGACCAGGTGGCCGAAGCGGTCGGTGGCGGCAATGACACGGTGTGGGCCAGCACGGATTACACGCTGGCCGCTGGCACCGAGGTCGAGATGCTGCGCACCCAGAGCACTACCGGGGTGCGACTGGTCGGCAATGCCTACAGCCACGCCCTGCTCGGCAATACCGGCAACGACACGCTGGTTGGCGGCGCCGGCAATGACACACTGAACGGCCTGGGTGGTGCCGACAGCATGCAGGGCGGCGCCGGCAACGACACCTATCTCGTCGACAATGCCGGCGACCAGGTGGCCGAAGCGGTCGGTGGCGGCAATGACACGGTGTGGGCCAGCACGAATTACACGCTGGCTGCCGACACCGAGGTCGAGATGCTGCGCACCCACAGCGCTACCGGGGTGCGACTGGTCGGCAATGCCTACAGCCACGCCCTGCTCGGCAATAC
>JBEPTZ010000068.1:0-23009 GCA_041691815.1 Rhodospirillales bacterium
CCCCGATGCCTTACCGCCTTCTCAAACTGGCTGACTATCCTGGGTAAGCAGGAAACTTTTTGTTCGTTTGCGCAGCCGGGTGTTATGGCGGCGGCCGGCCGGCGGCGGGGAGTGCGGCACGGGCCGGCCGGCCGGTGCGGAACAAATAAAGGCCGGCGGCGACGATGATCGCCATGCCGACCAGCGCCGGACCATCGGGCAGATGACCCCAGACGATCAGGCGACCACGGCACCGGCGGGCAGCGAGGCGTAGCGGAAGCCGCCGACAAACGACACCTCGCCCAGCCGCATCGCCACGATCAGCAGGTGATAGGCGCCGGCGAGAAACACCGAGGCGCCGAACAGCAGGCCCCATTGCCCGGATGTCATCGGCTGCCAGCCGGCCAGCGCGGTGAGCGAGGTGCCCACCAGCATCGCCGCCGCCGCACTGGCCAGCGTGATGATCAGCGACGGCACCCGCTGCGGCACGACGCGGGTGTAGAGATCGCGGGTGGCACTGCACAGCGTCGCCAGCAGTGCCAGAGCCGCCCACCAGCTGAAGCCGGCGGAGCCCGGGCGGGCGACCAGCAGCACCGCGGCGAAACCGATCGCCATCGCGACCCAGCGGTTCCACGGCACCTGCTCGCGCAGGAACACCACCGACAGCATCAGGATCATCAGCGGCGCGGTCTGGCCGATGGCGATCGCCAGCGCCATCGGCATGTTGAACAGCGCGATCAGGTAGGCGAACGTGCTGGTGACATCGAGCGCCGCGCGGCCGAGCGTGCGGCGTTCCAGCGCGTGGTGCGCCTGCGACCCCAGGCCGGTGACCAGGATGGCGACCACGATCCAGGTCGTCGCGAACACGCCGCGCACGCCGATGGTCTGGGCGGCGGGCAGACCTTCGCTGGCCAGCTTGATCATCGCATCGTTGACGATGAACAGGCCGGTGGCGCCGAGCATGGCCATGGCGCCGCGCATATTTTCGCGCGCCCTCGAATCGGACGTTCGTTGCATGCTGCCTGGATAGCCTGCGGCGGAGATGTGGGAAAGCCGGCGATGCGGGCCGGAGCGGCTGCCTCAGGCGCCGATGATCGTTGAACGCCGGCCTGGTATCTGACACACTGGCGCCGAGCGTGGAGATGTCGGGCGGGCGCTTGCTGTCTGGCCGGCGCGCCTGTTTGGTATTGGAAGTGAACCGCATATCCCCGCAGCGCCGGCCGCAACCCGGCACCCAGGCCGCACACAACCCGAGCATCTTCGATCCGGCCGCAACCCGCGTGGCGCTGCCGGGCGGCCCGCCGATGCTGCAGATCGTGGTGGATACCGAGGAGGAGTTTGACTGGCAGCGCCCGTTCGATCGGAACAGCGTGGCGGTCACCGCCATGCAATCGCAGTATCTGGCGCAGCAACTGTTCACGCCGTACGGGCTGAAGCCCACCTATGTGGTCGACTATCCGGTGGCCACCACGCCGGAATCGGTCGCCGTGTTCGCCGCGCTGCTCGCCGCCGACCAATGCCAGATCGGCGCGCATCTGCACCCCTGGGTGAACCCTCCGCATGAGGAGGCAGTGTCGAGCCATAATTCCTATCCGGGCAACCTGCCGGCGGCCCTGGAGCGGGCCAAACTGACCGCCTTGACCGAGGCCATCACCGCGTCGTTCGGCGTGCGGCCGCTGGTTTACAAGGCGGGCCGCTACGGTGTCGGTCCGTCCACCACCGCACTGCTGGAGGAGTTGGGATACCTGGTTGACCTCAGCGTGGTGCCGTTCAGCGATTTCGGCGGCGATGGCGGTCCCGATTTCACCGCCTGCCCGGATCGGCCGTACTGGGTCGGGGAGCCTGGCAAGCTGCTGGAAATTCCGCTGACCCGTGGCTTCTCCGGCCGTCTTGCTGGCAGCGGGCTTGCCGGCAGCGGGCGCGGCATTTACCGCCTCGCCGGCTCCGCCTGGGGTGCGCGAACCAGGGCGAAGGGGATACTGGCGCGCCTGGGCCTGCTGGAGCGGGCGACGCTGACCCCGGAAGGGGTCGATTTTGCCGCGCATGCCCGTCTGGTCGACGCCATGCTGCGGCAGGGGCATCGGGTGTTCACGCTCAGCTATCACAGCCCGTCGCTGGTGCCGGGCTTCACCCCCTATGTCCGCTCGCGCCGCGATCTCGACGCGTTCCTTGATTGCATCAAGCGGGTTCTCGAATTGTTTTTCGAGCGGCTCGGCGCGGTCGCCACGACTGCCCTCGACATACGTCGATATGCGCTGGAATCCGCGTCAGTTGCGACCCCGCGCTGACGTGGCCCGTGCTGGCTCACGGCACGTGCGCGGCCCGGGATGATCGCGGCCGACGCCCTTTCGGTGCTGATCGACGATGCCGCGGACTGGGCGGCGATCGCCGCGCGGTGGCGTGAACTGCAGACGCGGGCGGATACCTCGTTCTTCCTGACCTGGGACTGGATTGGCTGCTGGCTGCAGCAGAGCGGGGTTTCGCTGCATCTGGTGACGGTTCGCCACCAGGAGCGGATTGTCGCGATGGCGCTGCTGCACGAGTCGCGGCAATTCCGCCACGGCCTGCTGCGAACCAACGCCCTGATGCTGCACCAGACCGGCCGGCCGGCGACCGACGTGATCACCATCGAGCATAATGGCATGCTGATCGATCGGGATTACGGCTTTGCGCCGGTCGAGGCCGTGCTTGGTCACCTGTTGCGCCTGAACCCGACGGCGGAGTTCCCGCGTTGGGACGAATTGCAGCTCGGCGGTTTTCCCTCGCCGGAACGCCTCGAATCGCTGGCCGACCGGTTCGGGCTGATGACCTGGTACCATTCCCACAAGCCGTCCCGCGCGGTCGATCTGACGGAAATCCGCGCGTCCGGCGGCTCCTATCTCGACTCGCTGAGCGCCAACACGCGCTACCAGATTCGCCGCTCGATCCGGCTTTACGAAAAGCGCGGCCCGTTGAGTGCCAGCCGTGCCAGCGGGGTCGACGAGGCGATGCGCTATTTTGACCACATGAAGGAGCTGCACCAGAGCTACTGGGCCGGCCGCGGGGAGCGTGGCAGCTTTGCCTATCCGTTCTTCGAGAAATTCCACCGCGCGCTGGTCGCCGAGTGCCTGCCGAAGGGGACGCTGGAACTGGTCTGCATCGCGGTCGGCGGTCAACCGATCGGCTATGTCTACAACTTCATCCACGATGGCTGGGTCTGCGCCTATCACACCGGCTTCCGCTATGAGAGCGATGCCAAGCTGAAGCCCGGGCTGGTCAGCCATTACCTGTGCATCATGTGGCATCTGCAGCGCGGTGCGCTGCGCTACGATTTCCTCGCTGGCGATGAGCGCTACAAGGCGAACCTGGCCAAGCCGGGGCCGAATATCGCCCATGTCGTGCTGCAGCGGCCGTTGCTGAAGCTGCGGGCCGAAATGTGGGCGCGGCAGCTGAAGAACCAGGGGCGGCTGCGCTGGCCGGGCGGCGCCGGGGCACCCGCTGCGGCGCCCGCTCCAGTGATCCACGCGGCGGCGGGAGAGAGCGGCGAGCGGCGGGGGAAAGCCCTGGTACTGGGCGACGATACCCGCAGCTTCCTGGCTATCGTCAGGTCGCTGGGGCGCGCGGGTATCGAGGTGCATGTCGCCCCCGCCAACTTCGCCTCCGCGGCGCTGAAATCGCGCTATATCGCCGGCACGCATTACTTGCCGTATTGGATGGACGACGGCGCGGTGTGGCTGCAGGCGATGGAGGCGTTGCTGCGGCAGGAACGCTTCGACCTGGTGATTCCCTGCAACGAGACCACGCTGCTGCCGATTCGCCACCATCGCGAGCGGCTGCAACGGTTCACGAGGCTGGCAATCCCGGACGATCACGCGATCGACGTGCTGTTCGACAAGCATGCCACGCGGGAGTTGGCGCGCGCGGTCGGCGTTCCGGTCTCGCCTGGGCGGCTGGCGCGGCCGGATGATACCGCGGAGGCGGTGCTGGCCGAGCTGGGCGCGCCGCTGGTGATCAAGGAGCGGCAATCCTACGCGTTCGACGACCTGCACGCCCGCAACAAGGTGCAGTTCGCCGGTTCCGCCGCCGAACTCCGGGAGCTGCTCGCCAACCCGCATCCCGCCGGGCTGCTCTATGAGGCGTTCTTCCCCGGCCGCGGCGCCGGCTATTCGGTGCTGGCCAGCCACGGCAAGGTGTTGCAGGCGTTCGAGCATCACCGGCAGCGGGAAAGCGGCGCCAGCGGCAGCTATTACCGGGTCAGTGCGCCATTCACGCCGGCGCTGGCCAAGGGTTGCGCCGCCATGATTGCCGCCCTCGACTACACCGGCGTCGCGATGTTCGAGTTCCGGCTGGACAGCCGAAGCGGCCAGTGGCTGCTACTGGAGGTCAATGCCCGGCCGTGGGGATCGATGCCGCTGCCGGTTGGTCTCGGGGTGGATTTTCCGTATCGCTGGTACGAGCTGCTGGTGGAGGGAACTGAGACGCCGGAGGTGGCGTACCGCCCGGGAATTTACGGGCGCAACCTGGTGCCGGACCTCTGGGCGAGCCTGTCCGACGCGCGGGCGGCGCATGCCGGGATCGGCGGCACACTGAAGCTTGCCGCCAGCAGACTCGGGGAGTTTCGCCGGGTATTTACCGGCCGGGAAATCCAGGACGTTCTGGTCCGCGACGACATGGCGCCGGGGTTTCGTGAATTGCGGGACCTGTTCAGCGATCTTGCCGGCAGGATCGGACGTCGGCTGCCGCTGGCGTCGCGGCTCCGGCGGGGCAGGGCGCAGCGGGCGTTGCGGCAGGCGCTCGCCGGCGCGGGCTCAGCACCGGTGCGTCTGCTGTTCGTGTGCCAGGGCAACATCTGTCGCAGTCCGTTCGCGGCGGCGGTGCTGGCGGCACGGCTCGGCACGCAGGCCGGCTCGGTCAGCGTGGGATCATTCGGCATGATGCCGCGTCCTGGCCGGCCGACTCCGGATGCCGGCATCGCGGCGGCCCGCGCCAGGGGGATCGACCTGAGCCGACATCGCTCGGCGCATCTGTCCCGCGAGGAGGCGATGGCGGCGACGGTGATCCTGGTGTTCGACGACATCAACCGCCGCGCCGTGCTGGAGCGGTATCCCGAAATCCGTGCCCCGGTGCTCAAGCTGGGCCATTTCCTGGCCGAGCCGGTCGCCGATATCAACGACCCGATCGATGGCGACCAGGCCGTCTATGTTGCAACCTACGGGGTGATCGAGCGTGCCGTCGATCGCCTGGTGACGGCTCTGGCCGCTGACCGCCGCCTATAGCGTGACTGGCTGGCTGGCCGCCCGACGTGCCGGCCAGCGCCGGGTTACCGCCACAGTCGCCGCCAGAGTAGCAGCAGCAGATACGCGCTCCAGCGCGGGTTGAAGCCGATCCACCCGGCCTCCAACCCATAGTACAACGCCAGGGCGTGCCGCCGATCCGCGGCCAATTCGTGCGAGATGGTCTTCAGCGTATAGACCTTGTGCTGCACCGCATACTTGCGGATCGCCGGGTGTGTAGAGAACAGGATGGCCTTGTCCAGTAGCCGCAACTGGTACAGCCGCTTGGCGAGCGAATCCATGCTCGTCGACATGTTGGCCCTGGCCCCGGCGTCCGGGATATTGTGGCGGGCAACCACATCCGGCAGATACAGGATCGACGCCGCGGCATCGATCGCGCGCAGATAGAAGTCGCGATCGCCTTCGTAGCGCAGCGTCTCGTCGAACCCGCCGATCCGCTCGAGATAAGTGCGGCGAACGATGATGGTATTCACATGCGCGAACCCGGTGCTCCGCAGCAGATCGTCGGGTGTCACGACAAACGCGCCGGTGTCGTCGCAGATCAGCGGACGCCCGGCTCGTTCCAGCAGGTCTTCGATCCATACCGCCCCAGGCACCGCCACGCCGTCCCGATACGCGTGCTGGTTGGCCAGCACGAGGTCCGGCGCCTCTCCGCGTGCCTCGATCACCCGCGCCACCCGCGCCAGATGCTGGTCGTCGGTCCAGAGGTCATCATCATCCAGGAAGCCGACATAGCGGCCGCCGGCGAGTGCCACTCCGGCGTTCAGCGCATAGCTTGGCCCGTGGCCCTGGGCGCGCTGGGGCAGGTCGAGCCGGCGGCAGCGCGGTCCCAGCGATTGAACCAGTTCGGCGAGCGCCGGCGCGTGAGTATCGTCCGAGCCGTCGTTGACCAGCACCATCTCCCAATCGGTCCAGCTTTGCCGCAGCACCGAGTCGATGGCCTGGCGGACCAGGGCGGGGCGATTGCGCGTGGCGATCACGACGGTAAAATACATAGGCGCGAGTCTACCGCCTTCCCCTAGTCGATTGGAACCACAAACAAACCGGCGGGCCAACGCGGGTCGGACAGTCTTGCACGCGGGCTTGCTGGATCACCACCGTCAGGGGCGGGATCGGATCGGTCACGCCAGCATCGGGTCGGCCGCGATCTATTCGCCGACCTGTTCACGCTCCAGCCGCGGACGATCCGTCCATCAGCAGCGGAACGATGCATGCCGCACTTCCAAAATGTACCGCTTTGCGAATACGATGCCGCCAACATTGGGAGACCAGCCATGAACTACCTCCGCAGCCTCCCGGCCGCAGCGTTGCTGGCCGGGGTATTGGCGTCGGCGCCGGCCGCCCTGGCGGCGCCGAAGACCACGCTGGTGGTGGGCATGGCGGCGCAGGACGTCGGCAAGCTGGACCCGCAGCAGGCGGTTTCCACCATCGACCGCGCGGTGGCGGTGTGGATGTTCAACGGCCTAGTGCGCTTCGCCCCCGGCAGCGTCAACCCGGCCAGCATCGAGCCCGATCTGGCGACCAAGTGGGAGTTCTCGCCGGACAAGACCGAGTGGACCTTCCATCTGCGCCAGGGGGTGAAATGGCATGGCGACTACGGCGAGTTCACCGCCGATGACGTGGTGTTCAGCCTGGCCAAGGCGGCCGACCCCAAGCGCTCGGCGTTCTCCGGCGATTTCGCCGCGATCAAGTCGGTGGAGAAGATCGATCCGTACACTGTCAAGATCACCCTGAAGCACGCGATGCCTAGCCTGCTCGGGCTGCTGACCAACTATTCCGGCGGCTTCATCGTCTCCAAGAAGGCGGTGGAGGCGATGGGCGACAAGTACAACAGCCACCCGATCGGCACCGGGCCGTTCGCCTTCGCCTCGGTGACGCCGAACCAGTCGCTGGAGTTGGTGGCCAATGAGGCGTATTTCCGCGGCGCGCCGATGATCAAGAACATCAGCTACCGCTTCCTGCCGTCCGGCGCCTCGCGCGACCTGGCGTTCCGCAGCGGCGAACTCGATCTGGAATACGGCAATTCCGACCAGACCTGGATCGACCGGATGAAGAAGGTGCCGCACGCCATCGTCGACGTGTTCGAGCCGGCCGAGGAGGCGCTGCTGCATCTCAACCAGTCGCAGAAGCCGCTCGACGACATCCGCGTGCGCCAGGCGATCGCCTATGCGGTGAACCGGCCGGAACTGCTGGCCTGGCAGGGCAAGGACGCGACGCGCGAGCCGAAAAGCGTGATCCCAGGCGGCAATCTCGGCTATGTCGATGCTGGGCTGTTGCCGCATGACCTGGCCAAGGCCAAGGCGCTGCTGGCCGAGGCCGGCTTTCCGAACGGACTGACCTTGAAGGTGATCCATACCCAGCTGCCGGGCATGCTGGCGCAGATGCAGGTGGTGCAGGCGCAACTGAAGAAGGCCGGCATCAATCTCGACCTGCAGATCGTCGAGCATGCCACCTTCCACCAGATGATCCGCAAGGACCTGTCGCCGATCGTGTTCTACTCGGCGGCGCGCTTTCCGGTGGCGGATCTGTATCTGACGCAGTTCTACGACTCGCATTCGATCATCAACCAGCCCGGCGGCATCACCAATTTCAGCCACTGCAAGGTGGCCGACAAGGAGATCGAGGCGGCGCGCACCGAGCCGAACGACGCCAAGCAGGTGGCGCTGTGGCAGGAGGCGCAGAAGAAGATCGTCGCCGACGTCTGCGCGGTGCCGCTGATCGAGACACTGCAGGACTGGGTGCGCACCGACAAACTCGACTACGGCTACGACCTGAAGGGCTCGCTGTCGCTGGGGCCGCTGATCACCGAGAAGACGCACTTCAAGTGATACGCGGGTGATCTTCTACGTCATCCGGCGGCTGCTGGCGGCGGTGCCGACGCTGCTTGCCGTGTTGACGCTGGTGTTCGTCATCGTGCGGATCGTCCCTGGCGATCCGGCGGTGGCGATCCTGGGCGACCGCGCGACGCCCGAGGCGGTGGTGGCGATGCAGCACCGGCTGGGGCTGGATCGGCCGATCTGGGCGCAATACGTCACCTTCATGGGCCACTCGCTGCAGGGCGATTTCGGCACCTCGATGGTCACCAACCGGCCGATCCTGGTCGATGTCGCGGCGGTGCTGCCGCACACGCTGCAACTGACCATCGCGGCGATGATCATCGGCACGCTGATGGGGGTGCCGGCCGGGGTGTTCGCGGCGCTGTACCGCAACCGCTGGATCGACGTGCTGGTGCGGATGGTGTCGCTGGTCGGGCTGTCGTTTCCGGTGTTCGTCTCTGGCGTGTTCGCGCTGCTGCTGTTTGCGCTGCACTGGCCGCTGTTCCCGGTGATCGGCAACGCCAACCTGGCCGACCCGCTCGATGTTCTGGACAAGCTGGTGCTGCCGGCCACCACGCTCGGCATCATCATGGCGGCCTATATCACCCGCGTCACCCGCAGTTCGATGCTGCAGGTGCTGAGCGAGGACTACATGCGCACCGCGCGCGCCAAGGGGGTGCCCTGGCGGCGGGTGGTGTGGCGACATGGTTTGCGCAACGCCGGGCTGCCGGTGGTGACTGTGGTGGGCCTTTACGTCGGTATCCTGATCGGCAACTCGGTGCTGACCGAGATCGTGTTCAACCGGCCTGGACTCGGCAAGATCATCGTCTCGGCACTCGACCAGCGCGACTACACGATGCTGCAGGGGTTGATGACCGTCTACTGCTTCCTGATCGTGGTGGTGAACCTGCTGACCGACCTGACCTACGGCCTGATCGACCCGCGGGTGAAGCAGGCGTGACGCCGTTCATCAAGCGGATGGCGACCAATCCCACCACCTCGGTGGGGGTGCTGCTGTGCATCCTGATCGTGCTTGCCGCGGTGCTGGCGCCGTATATCAGCCCGTTCGACCCGCTCGACCAACACATCATCGACAAGCTGAAGCCGCCCAGCGCCACCTACTGGCTCGGCACCGACACCTATGGCCGCGATGTGCTGAGCCGGGTGCTGTGGGGTGCCCGGGTCTCGCTGGTGGTCTCGGTCGCCTCGATCAGCGGCGCGCTGGTGGTGGGCGGCACCATCGGCATGGTCAGCGGCTATATCGGCGGGCGGGCCGATCTCTACATCATGCAGGTGATGGACGTGCTGCTGTCGTTCCCCAGCCTGATCCTGGGGCTGATCGTGGTCGCCCTGCTCGGCCCCGAGATGGTCAACCTGATCTTCGCCATCGGCCTAACCGCTGTCGCCCCGTTCGCCCGCATCGCCCGCTCGCCGGTGCTGAGCATGAAGGAGCGCGCCTTCGTCGAGGCCGGGCGGGCGCTCGGCTTTTCGCATATCCGGGTGCTGTTCGTGCATATCCTGCCCAACATCCTCTCCGAGGTGTTGGTGATGGCAACGCTGTGGATGGCCACCGCGGTGCGCACCGAGGCCAGCCTGTCGTTCATCGGCCTCGGCGTGAAGCCGCCGATCGCCACCTGGGGCGGCATGATGCGCGACGGCTTCGACGCGATCCTGGATGCGCCCTGGCTGTCGATCTTTCCCGGCATCGCTATCCTGCTGCTGGTGCTGGGGCTGAACATGGTCGGTGACGGGTTGCGCGATGCCACCGACCCGAAGCTGTCCGGCTGATGAGCGACGCGATTCTCGAAGTCCAGCGCCTGACCAAGCATTTCATCGTGGTGAAGGGCTTTCCGCGCCCGGTGAAGACCATCGTGAAAGCGGTCGACGGCGTCGATTTCACTGTCGCCGCCGGCGAGGCGTTCGGCCTGGTCGGCGAGAGCGGCTGCGGCAAATCCACCGTGGCGCGCGCGGCGATGCGGCTGATCGAGCCGGATGGCGGCAGCGTGCATTTCGCCGGCCAGGACGTGCGCGCCGCGCGACCAAAAGCGCTGATCGCGCTGCGCCGGCGGATGCAGATCGTCTTCCAGGACCCGTATTCCTCGCTGAATCCACGCCGCACCATCGGCCGCACGCTGATGGAGCCGCTGGAGGTGCACGGCATGGCGCGGGGTGCCGAGGCCCGCAGCCAGGCGGCGGCGCTGATGGAGGAGGTCGGCCTGCCGCCCGCGGCACTGGAGCGCTATCCGCACGAGTTTTCCGGTGGCCAGCGCCAGCGCATCGGCATCGCCCGGGCGCTGGCCTTGCAGCCGGAACTGATCGTCGCCGATGAGCCGGTCTCGGCGCTGGACGTATCGGTGCAGGCGCAGGTGCTGCTGCTGCTGAAGGAGTTGCAGCGCCGGCGCGGCCTGGCCTTCGTGTTCGTCAGCCACGACCTGTCGGTGATCCGCTGGTTCTGCGCCCGGGTGGCGGTGATGTATCTCGGTCGGATTGTCGAGCAGGGGCCGGTGGCCGATGTGTTCTCCCGCCCGCGCCACCCCTACACGGTGATGCTGCGCGATGCCTCGCCGATCCCCGATCCGTCGCGGCGCGGCGTGCTGCCGCGGGTGGTGGGTGAAATCCCGTCGGCCGCAGCACCACCGCCGGGCTGCCACTTCCATCCGCGCTGCTCGCGCGCCACCGATATCTGCCGGACCGACTACCCAGCGTTCCGCTCCGAGGCCGGCCACGGCGTCGCCTGTCATCATCCGTACGATGCAGTCTAGGCCTGCTCCGTCGCGAGAGTGTTGTGCGCTTCGAGCGCCTGGATGCGCAGACCCGGATTCTGGCTCGTACGGGCGGGTGGTGAGCCTCCGAAGCAGGTTGGACGGCAGCGGTTCGCGCCCAGGTCCTGCCTGGCATCAAGCGACATGCTCCGATCCGGGCTTTGATTCTCGATGACAGCGATCCTACGGGCGTCCCGAAATATGTCCGTCCGAACCGGCAGTCCATGCACCGCCGTGCCCGATTTCCGGGCTCGACGTGGCCTGACCCGTGGTCGAGGCGCGGATCACCAGTTCGCCCGGAATCGAGACGTGCCGCCCCCCCGACTCCGCTGACGAGATGATCCGCGTCACGGTCTGGTCCACCAGCTGCTGGATCGGCTGGCGATAGGTGGTCAGCGCGTAGCTTGGCCAGGACGCCATCGTGATATCGTCGAAACCGGCCACCGCGATATCCTCGGGAATCCGTACCCCGCCCTCGAGACGCAGCGCGTCGCTGCCGCCCAGGGCGAGGATATCCGAGGCGAAGAAGATCGCATCCGGACGCGCGGGGATCAGGTCGAGCGCGCCACGCCATCCGGCGGGATAGCTGTAGTCATTGTAGCCGGCGGTCCCGGCGAGTCGCAGCCCCAGCTCTGCCAGACGCGTGACGAAAGCGGTATGCCGTTCCATTCCGACGCCGGTCTTGCTGAGGCCCGCCACATAGCCGATGCGTTTGCGCCCCAGCGTGTGAAAATGGTCAACGACGGCACGGACTCCGGCGGTTTCGTCGCAGCAGATGGTGGTCGTGTCCTCGGTCGTGCGTCGGTTCAGAATCACCGACTTGCGGCCCTCGGTGGCCCAGGCGAGATCCTTGTCCGACAGGACGGTGGCGCCGATCACCACGACGGCGTCGACATTGTAGGAGCGGATGGCGAATAGTTGCTCTTCGACGTTTGCGCCAGGGGTGATGTTGAACAGCAGGCTCTGCAGCCCAACCTTCTGCAGGCCCTGCGTCAGGCTTTCGATCAGCACCGGGTAGAACGGATTGCGCATGCTCGACACCACGATTCCGACGATATTGGTACGCCGCGTCGTGAGCATTGAGGCGATGGCATTGGGCTGATAGCCGAATTCGCGGGCGCTGTGCCGGATGCGCTGGCGCAGATCGTCGGAAATGCTGCTGCCCGGCGTGAAGGCGCGCGAAACCGCGGACTGGCTGACGCCGATCAGCGCCGCGAGTTGCCGGGCGGTCAGCGGCCGCCTGCGTGGGTCGCCGGTTGCGTCTTCGATGCCCGCTGCCACGCTGGTGTCTCCCATTTCTGCGCCTCTGGGCCGAGGCGGATGGAGACAATCACCCGATCCGCCGACCAACGTCAACGACGTATCCACGCAGCCAGCGCCCTTTGAATACGGATGCAGGTGACGGTCGGATACGGCGACGTAGCGGCCCGAGAGGGACTGCCCGGACGCAAACGGAAATCAAACTCGCCAACGCGACTTACTATCAAGGTCGGAGAAGCGGCCTTCTTATCTGGCCTTTCTGCCTGGACGCGTCGGCCGTCAAATTCTGTCGCAGCCACCCGGCGCCTGCATTGCCGGGCCAGCCATGCCCATGCGGCTGCGGTCCTGCTCCAAAAGAGGGATTGAATGCGGATGCCGGATTTGCCTATGCTCGCCCGTGCATCCGGTTCCAGACCACGCTGGAGCCGGAGGAGGGACGCCAAATGCCGATGCAAAAATCTGCGACCGCCACCGACAGGATTGCCGCGGTCGAGGCGTTCCAGGTGGCCTGGCGGCCTGGCGACCCGCCCGGCCGGCGCAGCGCGATTGTCCGGGTTCGTACCGAGGGCGGCGTTACCGGCTACGGCGAGGCCTCGCCGATGATGGGGGGCGAGCACAGCCTGCTGGTGGTGCGTAATTTTGCCCAGAGCCTTGTCGGGCTTGACCCGTTCGATCAGGCGGTGATCCAGGATCGGCTGCTGCACCGCTATATCAAGCTCGGCCCCGAGGGCGCAGTAACCGGCGCGCTGGCAGCGCTCGACATCGCGCTTTGGGACATCAAGGGCAAGGTGCTGGGCCTGCCGATCTACAAATTGCTGGGTGGCGCCTGGCGGACCGAATTGCCCTTCTACGCCTCGATCGGCGGCAACGCCGTGCGCAGCGTGGACGAGGTCATTCGCACCGTGGAAGCCCGCTGGAAGCGCGAGGCGCCGGCGGCGATCAAGATCCGTTGGGACGGCGACCGCACCCGACAGGATTACGACATCCCCGGCGACATCGCCAAGGCGAAGGCCGTGCGCAAGCTGGTCGGCGACGCCTTCCCGCTGGCGTTCGACGCCAACAATCAATATTCGGTCGGTGGCGCGATCCGCGTCGGGCGGGCGCTCGAGGAACTGGGCTATGTCTGGTTCGAAGAACCTGTGCAGCACTACGACGTGCGCGCCATGGGCGAGGTGGCGCGGCGGCTCGACATCACCGTCTCGGCGGCGGAGCAGACCTATACCACCCAGGCGCTGGTCGACATTATCGAAGCCGGGGTGCGGATGGTGCAGCCCGATATCGTGAAGATGGGCGGGATCACCGGGCTGATGCAATGCGCCGCGATCTGCTTCGCCCATGGCGTGGAACTGGTGCCGCACCAGACCCAGCCGGGCATCGGCCATATCGCCAACCTGCACGTTCTGGCGACGATCATGCACAACACCAAGCCCGCCGAGTTCGCCGATCCAGACGACCGGATGCATGTGGCCTTCGGCAATCCGCCAAGGCCCGAAAACGGAAAATTCCGGGTGCCGGATGGGCCCGGCCTGGGACTGGAGATCATCGACGCCGCATTGGACGCGCGCCGAGCCTGAGCGGGTTCGGCGATAAGGGCGACCGCAGTCAGCGCGGAATCCACCCGGAGAAGGACCAACCGGCGAGCAAACAAGCGACCATCGGTCCGAATATGGACCGCTCAAGCGCCCCGGTATCGGTCCGGCGGCAGCACTCAACGGAGGAGCTTCCTGATGATCACCAGACGCTTGCTTCTGGGCACCGCCACCGCCACCGCCGCGACCGGCCTTTATGCGCCGCGGTTGCGCGCCGCAGTACCGGACACGCTGCGCTTCGCCAGCGCCGCCGGCGGCCCGCGCAAGGTGGACCCCAACCAGACGACGCAGGGCTCGGACAACTGGGCGGTGGCCCAGATATTCGAGTATCTGGTGCTGCCGCCTGATGGCGAATTCGGCGTCAAGCCTGCTGACTTCCAGCCTTGGCTGGCGGAAAGCTGGACCACCTCGGACGACGGCAGGACCTGGGTGTTCAAGCTTCGGCACGGCGTGCAGTTTCACAAGGGCTACGGCGAGATGACCGCCGACGACGTGACCCGCTCGTTCCTGCGGGCACGCGACAGCGGCGTGTCGGTGGCGAACTACGGCAACCTCGCCGATGTGCAGCCGAGCGGCAAATACGAAGTCACCATCAAGCTGAAAAACCCCGACCCGATGTTCCTGTCCTCGGTCGTCGCCACCGCCAACGTGATGGTGGTGTCGAAGAAAGCCGAGGCGGAGCTGGGCGACAAATTCGCCACCATGCCGATCGGCACTGGCCCGTACAAGATCGACCGGTTCGACAGCGCAAAAGGCACGTTCCTCTCCCGACACGAGGGCTATTGGGGCGAACCGGCAATCATCTCCAAGGTCGAATGCCTCTACATTGCCGACACCACCGCACGGACGCTGGCGCTGATTTCGGGTGACGTCGACATGATCGAGGGCGTCCGCCAGCCGGGCTGGGTGCCGCAGATGCAGGGTCAGAAGGCCAGTCTGCAATTCGATATGACGGTGCCAGGATCGTTCAACACTCTGTTCTTCAACCTGTCGAAGAACCCGCTGCAGAACATCCTGATCCGCAAGGCGATCATGCACGGGATCAACAAGCAGGAGATCGTCGCGGCACTCAGCCCGCTGTCGCGCATGGTCTACACGTTGAACCCGCCCAACTATCCGACCGGATTCAAGCTGGAAGACCTGCCCGAAGACCTGCGCTACGAGTACAATCCGGCCGAGGCGAAAAAACTGCTCGCGGCAGCCGGTGTGCCCAACGGATTCACGATTCCGGTCAACACCTCGCAGCGCGAGGACTACAAATCGCAGCACCTGATCATCCAGGAACAACTCCGCCAGATCGGCATCAAGATCAATCTGACGATCATGGACCATTCCGCCTATCACGGTTCGAACCGGAAGAACCTGAACACGCTCAACATCAACTCATCGTCGCTGCCGCCGGTGCCGCTGTACGTCTACAATGCCTACGCCCGCTCGTCGGGGAACATGACCGATGACGGCAAGGGCGGCGAGGATTATTCGCATTACGGCGTGCTCATCCCGGGCGTTGACGACTTGCTCGACGCGATGCTGCACACCACCACCTTCGATGCCTATGTCGCCAAGGGCCGCGAGGTAGAGCTGAAGATCCAGCGAGACCTGCCGATGGCCGGGCTGCCAACGATGAGCTACCTGGTGGTGCGCAACCCGCGTATCGACCTCGGCTTCAAGGTGAAGGGCGGCTACGCCTATTGGCGGTTCTGCAAGGCCAAGATCGTCGCCTGAACTGAAGGGAAGCAGAGCGCATGGCGAAATACCTGCTGTTCCGGCTCCTCGACGCGGTGCCGACCGTGTTCCTGGTGCTGACGCTGGTATTCGTCGCCATGCGTATCCTTCCCGGCGATCCGGCGCTGGCGGTGCTTGGCGCCAGCGCTGACGGGGGGCAGTTGGAAATCCTGCGCCAGAAGATGGGGCTGAACGATCCGCTCTGGCTGCAGTACCTGCATTTCCTGTCCGACGCGGTTCGGCTCGATTTCGGCCGCTCGCTGATGAACGACGTGCCGATCTCCCGGCTGATCGCCAACAACCTGCCGTACACCATCTACCTGACGCTGACCTCGGTGGTGATGGGGCTGATCATGGGCATTCCGCTGGGGGTCTATGCGGCGACCCAGCGCAACAAGCCGCCGGACAGTATCCTGCGCATCTATTCGCTGATCGGCTATGCCATCCCCGACTTCTACCTTGGCGCCGTCCTGCTGGTGGTGTTCTCGCTCAATCTCGGCTGGTTTCCGATCAATGGCGAGGGCGTGGGGTTCTGGGACGGGCTGCACCACATCTTCCTGCCGGCGCTGACGCTGGCAATGCTGAAGAGCGCGTTTCTGGGCCGGCTGACTCGGACTTCGTTGCTGGAGGTCCTGGGCCGCGACTTCATTCGCACCGCCCGCGCCAAGGGCGCCCGCGAGGGAAGGGTGATCTATCGTCACGGCCTGCGGAACGCGCTGCTGCCGCTATCGACCGGCATCGGCATCTCGATCCTGTCAACGCTTTCCGGCTCGGTCGCCATCGAACTGGTGTTCAACCGCCCCGGCATCGGGCATCTGCTGATCGACGCGATCACCGAGCGCGATTACCCGGTGATCCAGGCCGGAGTGATGATGTTTGCCTTCTTCGTGATCCTGGTGAACCTGGCGATGGACGTGGTCTACGTCTTTGTCGACCCGCGCGTCCGGATCAAGTCATGACCGAATTCAGTCTGGCGGACGCCAATCCTGAGGCGCTGGCCGAACGCGAGGCGATCGCCGCCGAACCCGGGCTCTGGGACACCCTGCAAGACGTGTTCTTCGGGCGCCCCTCGACGATGATCGCACTCGTGGTGGTGCTGCTGTTCATCGTGATTGCTGTATTCGCGCCATGGATCGCCCCCGCTGATCCGCTGCGGCAGTCATTCCTGCAGATCAACAAGCTGCCGACATGGAGCCATTGGTTGGGCACCGACCAATACGGCCGCGACGTATTGAGCCGGCTGATCTACGGCTCGCGCAACTCACTCATCTTCGGCCTGCTGTCACCGGTTTTCGCCGCGATCTGCGGCACCATCCTTGGCGTGACCGCAGGTTATTTCGGCGGGGTGGTCGACCGGGTGATCAGCCGGGTGATCGACATGCTGATGGCGTTTCCCGAGTTGCTGCTGGCAATCCTGATCGCCGCGGCGCTGGGCGGCAGCTTCTGGAACATTGTCGTGGTGCTGACCGTGGCCTTTACTCCGGGCTTCGCCCGCGTCTCGCGCGCCTCGACGCTTGCCGTCAAGCAGGAGCCCTATGTCGAGGCCGCGGTGGCCGCCGGCGTGCGCACCCACGTCATCATCTTCCGTCATGTGGTGCCGAACATTCTCGCCCCGATTGTGGTGCTGATGACGCTGTGGTCCGCCAGTTCGATCCGCATCGAGGCGACATTGTCGTTCCTCGGGATAGGTACCCAGCCGCCGAACCCATCGTGGGGGAACATCATCCGCGACGGTCTTACCAACATGTTCGCGACCCAGTGGCCCATCGTCTCCGGCGGGCTGGCGATCACCATCGTCGTTCTCGCAATCAGCATCATCGGCGACGCGGTGCGCGACGTGCTGGACCCGGAAACCGATCAGTGAGCAAACCGCTTCTCGAAATCAGGAACCTCGCGGTCGAGTTTGGCCCGCTCAAGCGGCCGCTGCGCGTGGTCCATAACGTAACGCTTGCTGTCGGAGTCGGCGAATCGGTCGGTGTCGTCGGCGAGAGCGGTTCCGGCAAATCGATCACTGCATTGTCGGTGCTGCGGCTGGTCCCGGTGCCGCCGGCGCGGATCAGCGGCGAGATCGTGTTTGCCGGGCGCGATCTGCTGAAATTGCCGCTGAACCAGATGCCGGATATCCGCGGCAAGGAGATCGGCATGATTTTTCAGGAACCGATGTCGTCGCTGAATCCGGTGATGACGATTGGCGACCAGATTGAAGAGGCGTTGCTGCTGCACGAGAACTGGCCCGCGACCGAACGCCGCAGGCGGGTTATCGAACTGCTGAAGCTGGTCGGCATGCCTGACCCCGAGGGCCGGTTGCGGGCCTATCCCGATCAGTTCTCGGGTGGCATGCGTCAGCGGGTGGTGGCCGCCATCGCTATGGCCTGCAACCCGAAATTGCTGATCGCCGACGAGCCGACGACAGCACTCGACGTGACCATCCAGGCACAGGTGCTGGAACTGATGCTCGACATCCGGCGTCGGTTCAACTCTGCCATCTTGCTGATTTCCCACGATCTCGGCGTGGTGGCGGAAATCTGCGAACGCGTCGTCGTCATGTATGCCGGCCATATCATGGAAGATGCCGACACCAGGTCGCTGTTCCACAATCCCCGCCATCCCTATACCCAGGGTCTGCTGAAATCGGTTCCGACCCTGACCGAGACGCGGCATCGGCTCTACCAGATCCAGGGGACCGTGCCGCCGCCGGGGACGATCAGGCAGGGCTGCCCGTTCCGGCCACGTTGCCCGGTAGCGATGGACCGCTGCGCCGTCGAGATGCCGCCGCTGCTGGCGCACGGCCCGACCCATCGCGCCGCCTGCTGGGCGACCGCGCCGGAGGTTGGGGCATGAGCGTGCTGATCGACGTGCAAGGCCTTGGCAAGACCTTTGCTGATACATCCATCCGGTTCGGGCCGAAGCCGAAGCCGGTGCGCGCTGTCGACAACGTGTCGTTTCAGGTGCTGAAGGGCGAGACGCTGGCGGTGGTGGGCGAATCCGGCTGTGGCAAGTCGACCCTCGGGCGGCTGCTGCTGCGTCTCATCGAGCCGAGCGAGGGGCAGGTACGCCTTGACGGCACCGATCTCACCTGCCTGTCGAAGCCGGCCTTGCGCCAGATGCGGGCGCGAATGCAGATGGTGTTCCAGGACCCGTTCGGCTCGCTCTCGCCCCGCCGCACGGTGGCGCAGATCATCACTGAGCCGATGGAGTCGTTCGGCCTGGTGCGCGGCCGTTCCCAGCGGCGGGAGCGCGTGGCCGAACTCTTGGCGCAGGTGGGACTGCCCGCCGCCTACATGGACCGCCGACCGCGCCAGTTCTCAGGCGGGCAGCGGCAGCGGATCGGTATCGCGCGGGCAATCTCGGTCGATCCCGCCTTCATCGTGGCCGACGAGCCAGTCTCGGCGCTCGATGTGTCGGTTCAGGCGCAGATCATCAATCTTTTGCAGGATCTGCAGGAGCAGAAGAACTTTTCCTTCCTGTTCATCGCCCATGACCTTGCCGTGGTGCGCCATATCGCCCACCGCGTCGCAGTCATGTACCTGGGCCGGATCGTTGAGCTCGGCCCCAAGGAGCAGATCTATTCGGCGCCGCAGCATCCCTATACCGAGGCGCTGCTGTCGGCCGCACCGCATCCCGATCCGGACCGCCCACACGCCAGGATCGTGCTGCAGGGCGACGTGCCCAGCCCGTCCAATGTCCCATCCGGCTGCGCCTTCCATGGCCGCTGCCCGATCGCGCAGGCGATCTGCGCCGTTGAGCGCCCGCCGCTGGTCGAGGTCGCCCCCGGGCAAAGTGCCGCCTGTCATTTCGCCCGGCCGCACCCGCTGACCGGGGTTGCGGCATGAGCGGTGCACTGGGCGGCCTGGTGGCGCTCGATCGATCCGGTGCGGTCGCGGGCGAATACTGCGCCCGATTGCTGCATGATTTCGGCGCGGAGGTCTGGCTGGACGAGGCCGATGGCGGCTCCGCCACCCGCGCCATCGGCCCGTTTGGGCCCGACGGCCGGTCACTGACGCATCTGCACCTGAACCGGGGCAAGCGGCTCGGGCGCCCTGACGCCGTGCCCGATGTCCTGCTCTGCGCCGGAGCGGAGGATGCCGTAGTGGTCGCTGCCCGCCACCCGCAATCCGTCGTCGTCCAGATCACCGCGTTCGGCATCGACGGTCCGATGGCCGGCTGGGCGGGGCCCGAGATCGTGCTGCAGGCGGCATCGGGGATGATGAACGCCAACGGCATCAGGGGGCGCGAGCCGCTCTATGGTGTGGGCCAGCGCGCCGCATATGCCGCGGGTCTTGCCGCCTATATCCAGACGCTGGCATCGCTGCGGCTGCGGGCGCGAACCCGGCGAGGCGATCTGGTGCGTATCGACGCTGCCGAGACCGCCGCCGCGATGGCTTTTCCCTATGTCCTGCAGACGATCTACAACGGAACCGATCGACGCCGCGGTGATCAGGATATCCCGGCCGGCCAGGTACTCTGCCGCGGTGCCTATGTCTGTCTGTGGGTCTATACCAACCGATTTGAGCGGCTCTGCCGTTCGCTGGGGCTGCAAGCCTGCCTCACCGATCCCCGCTTTGCCGAAGTGACCGAGCGCAGCCGCAACTGGGGCGATTTCTTCGATCTTGTGCAGGAAAAAGTCGCGGACCGCGACCCGGATGATTGGGTGGCCGAGTTGCAGGCGATGAACGTGATCTCGGCGCGTGCCTTCCGCCCGTCCGAGCTGCGCGCCAGCCGGCACCTCGCCGCGCGCGGCTACTGGCAGGAGGTCACGATCGACGGCCAGCGCTACGTCCTGCCCGGCGCGCTGTTCCGCCTCAGCCGCACCCCCGCTCGTCCTGCCGCGGAGACCGACCATGCTGCCACTTGAGGGGATACGTGTTCTGGAACTGACCACCGCCTGGGCCGGGCCGATGACCGGCCGGGTGCTGGCCTGGTTCGGCGCCGAGGACATCCATATCGAAAGCCCGACCCGCACCAACACCTGGCGCTCGAACCGCGACAAGCCGCTACCGTCGAACTACCCCGACCGTGAGCCGGGCGCGCGACCCTATGACCGGTCCTTCACCTTCAACTCGCAGAATGACAACAAGCGCAGCCTCGTCGTCGACCTCAAGGTGCCCGAAGGCCTCACCGTGGTGCGCCGCCTCGCCGCGCTGTGCGACGTGCTGTTGTGCAATTTCCGGCCAGGGATGCTGCAACGCCTCGGGCTCGACTACGAGACCTTGGCCCGCGACAACCCCGGAATCATCGTGGTGGAAATGCCCGCCTATGGGTTGGACGGGCCGGAAGCGTCCTACTCCGCACTCGGCCCGACCATGGAGATGGCCGCCGGCATGTCGGCGATGATCGCCTATCCGGGGGGCAAGCCGACCGTCACCGGCCCGTCCTACATGGACCCGACCGGCGGTTTCAACGCCGCCGCCGCCGTGCTGACGGCACTGTATGCGCGCGACCGCACCGGCGTTGGCCAGCATGTGGAAATGGCCCAGGTCGAGGCCGCCATGCAGTTCATCGGGCCGGAACTCATCGCCGGACAAGACCCGAAACCCGATGGCAACCGGGTCACTTACGCCGCCCCACACAACGCCTACCCGACACGCGGCGAGGACGCCTGGATCGCCATCGCCTGCGAGAGCGAACCCGCCTGGCAAGCCCTCGCCGCCCGGATCGATCCGGCACTTTGCGCCGATCCCCGCTTTACCGGCCTGGCTGCCCGCAAGCGGCACGAAGCTCCGCTCGACGCGCTGATCGCCGCCTGGACGGCGCCGCAGGACAAGCATGCACTGGCCGCCGAACTGCAGGCGCAGGGCATCGCCGCCCATGCGGTGATGACGGCGCCCGACCTGGCTGCCTCGGCCTATCTCGCCCATCGTGGCTTCTTTACCGAACTCGATCACCCCGCCGCCGGCCGCCATCGCCACCCAGGCCTGCCGTTCCATGCCGAGGCGGCACAAGGCTCACAGCGCACCGCCGCGCCCTGTTTCGGGGAAGGCAACGAGCACGTCCTGCGTGATATCCTGCGCCTGCCCGAGGGCGAGATTGCCCGCCTCAAGGCCAGCGGCGCCTTTGCCACCGAACCGCTGCCGGGAGTGTGATGAAACCGCTGCCCGACACGCTGGAGGTGACTGCGATCCTCGACCCCAGTGCGCGTTACGCCGGCACCAGTCATGAGGATGCTACGGCGCGTGCCATGGGCTACCGTGCCGCACTCATTCCCGGCGCCTTCGTCTATGGCCACGTTACCCGGCTCGCCCTGGCGATCTGGGGTGAGGCCTGGCTGGCGCGCGGCAGGGCGCAGGTCCGCTTTCGGCGCCCGGTGTTTTCCGGCGACCGGCTGCGGATCGTCCGCGAAAAACTGACTGAAGCCGACGGTCCCGAGGCGCGCGTCACCGTGACCGATGCGACCACTGGCGCTGTCGTTCTCGACGGAAGCATCGGCCTTGCCGCCAGGTTACCCGCGCCACCGCCCGATTGCACCGTGCTACCGCTGCCGGCAGAACCGACCGTGCTGGTGCCAGGCGCGGTTCCGGTCGGCCGGAGACTCGGCAGCGCCATCACAGTGCTCACCCGCGAACTCGTGCAACAATCGCTGCGCGATTTCCACGAAACCGCAGAGGTTTACGCGGCCAGGGGTCTTGTCCATTCGGGCATGCTGGTGCGCCGCACGATGTCCGACACGCTGGGCAATTTCGTCCTGCCAATGCCGGTGATCTTTGCCGAACTTTCGGCGCAGATGCTGGCACCCGCGCCAGTCGGGCAGAGCTACACGACCGCCGCCCGCGTCGTCCGCGCCTGGGAGCGGAAGGGGAAGCACTACTTCGACAGCGAGGAATGGTTGCTCGCCGGCGGGATCCCCGTCGCGCGGCACATCCGCACCAACCTCTACGCCGCCGATCCATGATTGCCTCCGCGCACCGCCGGCAGGACCGGAGCCGAAAATCATCCGGGTCGAGACCTTCAGCAACTGTCCGATCGGCGCTGTCCAGGTCTCCGCCGCGATCGGCGCGCAGGGTTGGCGGCAGGGGCCCACGTATAATGCCGACCCGGCCGGCGAAAGCGTGCCTCGCCAAGCGGCACCGCACGCATCGGCGACCGCGCGTTGAAATTTCCCGGCAGTTACTCTCGCCACGCCGTGGGGGGGCTCGATGCCAAGCTGCACGGTCTGCGCCGGGAGTCTTGGCAGTAGCGGCCGTGCCACGTTCCTGACCAGGACAACCGTTGAATCGTCGCGTTCGTCTCAAGCTTGAGCGGCTGGAATCGCGCCTGGACCGTCACCTGATCCGTTATCGCATGCTGCGAGACGCATTCATTGGGGCGGCTGGTGCTCGCGGTCGAGTCGCCCGAAATCGGAACGGAATTCCTTGACCATATCGAGTTCGGCCCTAAGCTGAATGCCCTAAGAAATCTGCAGAATTGCGGTACGACAATGCCCGATAGTAATCACCCGGACGCCTCGAAGCCACTCACTTGGTCTGCACGCCGGATCAATGCCCTTGCGTCGGCGCTAAGCGCGCGGAGATATCTTGAAATCGGCGTCAGCCAGGGCACGACCTTCCATGGTGTGAGAGTTTGTCCGGAAACATTATACGGGATTGCAGAGTTTTCGGAGCATGAGGC
>JBEPTZ010000069.1:0-22835 GCA_041691815.1 Rhodospirillales bacterium
GCAGTGGCGCTGAACGGGGTGGTTTCGGCGGCGACGCTGGACCTGAATGCGGCGACCGGGATCAGCCAGGGCGGCGGTTCGCTGATCGCGGGCATGCTGTTGAGCAGCCTGGGCGTCACCGGCCCCGTGGCATTGAACAGCCCGGGCAACGCGATCGCCAGGCTGGGCGATTTCGCGGTGCCTTCCGGTAAATTCAGCCTGCAAGACGCGGTGCCGCTCGACGTGACCGGCGCGCTGTTCGTGACCGATATGGCGCTGACCGATACCGCGCCCGGCACGGCGTTGACGGTGAGCGGGTCGGTGGTCAGCGGCGGCACCGTCACGCTGACTGCGACCATCGGCGCGCTGGCGCTCAATGGAGCAATCACGGCCGCCACGCTGGACCTGAATGCGGCGACCGGGATCAGCCAGGGCGGCGGATCGTTGACCGCGGGCCTGCTGCTGAGCAGCCTGGGCGTGACCGGCGACGTGACGGTGACCGGCGACCGCAACCAGCTCGCCGCATTGGGCGCCTTCGTCGTTACCGGCGGCAGCCTGTCGCTGACTGATGCCACCGCGCTTACCATCTCCTCGGCGGGCGCGGCGCCGGCACAGGTGGCGGCGGATAATTTCACCCTCACCATGGTCGGCGCCGGCGCCAGCGGCAATGTGGCGCTCAGCGGCGCCATCGTGGTGCCCGGCACGCTCGGCATCACCACCAACGGTACCATCCAGCGCAGCGGCGGCGCGTTTGTCGTCGGCACGCTGACCGGCAGCGCCGTCACCCTGGCGGATTTCGGCACCGGCGCGAATGTCACCACGCTCGGGCAGTTCACCGTCACCGGCAGCGAACTGGCGCTCGGCAATGCGCAACCGCTGACCATCATCGGGCCGCTTTCGGCCGAGTTCTTCCGCATCACCGCCACTGGTGCGATGACGCTGGCCGGCAATATCACCACACTGGGCGAAACCCGCGCCGAGCAGGGCCTGGCGGACATCAAATATGCCGGATCCACAGAGGCGTTGACCAATCCGCTGCCAGTCCGCGGCAGCTATCTCGCGGTCGAGGCCGATGGCGAGGCGCCGGCGAGTTTTACCCAATCCGTCCCGGTGACCATCACCACGGCCGGCGGTGCGGTCTCGACGCTGCGTATCCAACTGCTCTCGACCGGTGGCACCATCACGCTGGGCGATCTTACCGCGCCGACCACCGACCTGCTGCTGTTCCCCGGTGGCACCGGCGATGTGCTGGGCATCGGCAAGGTGAACCTCTACGGCCTGCTGGTGGCCGGGCGCGGCGGCAAGTCGGATCTGAGCGGCGTCATCGCCACCGTCGATGGCCAGGCCGCCGCCCATCTGGCCCAGATCGCCCCGATCCCGGATGCCAGCTATCGCTTCAACGCCTGCCCGATCGGCTCAGTGAACTGCGTGCTGATGCCGGTCAACGTGCTGCCGCCGATCAACCCGCTGCGCAACTTCGTCATCGGCGAGGTGCGCGGCGACGAGGACGATCTGGATCTGATCCTGCCGAATGTCGCGGATGAGGATTACTGAGATGGCACGGACCATGCAGTCTGGCGGGATCGGCCGGATCGGCGGGATCGGCGGCGTGCTGGTGCTGCTCGCGGCGCTGGCCGCCTGCGCGGTGCCGCCGCCGGACGCCTATGTCGCCGGCGGCAAGAGCGAGGTGGCCGGCCTGGCGCTGGGCAAGAACGCCACCGGCGAGGCCTGCACCCAGCAGCAGAGCGGCGATGCCGCGGCGGATGTCTATTGCGGCACCTGGACCCAGCCGAGTGCGCGGGTGCGCAGCGCCGGCGCGGCCGATGCCGGTGCGTTGAACGGACTGGCCACCGGTAGTGCTTGGCGCCGCGGGCTGGAGAATCGCTACACCTGCGCCGCACCCTCCAGCACGACCATCCTCGGCGGCCAACCGGCGGTGCTGATGCAATGCACCCAGCGTCTCGGCGGCTGGCCGCATCTGGCGATGGTGGCGTCGGTGGATGGCCGCGGCTGGTATGCCGACGGTGTGCAGCCGGCGTTGCCGGTGATGGAGCGATCGATCGGCGTACTCTCCGGCCGGGTGCGCGCCGAGGCGGCCAGCCAGAGCCAGTCCAGCGCCGCCGATTCGCAACTGGCCAGCCGGCTTGCCGCCGCCGCCGTCAGTTCGGGCGATATCGGCGCCTATGAGCAACTGGTGAAGGAGGCCGCCCGCGCCAACCAGGCGGAGAATTTCGCCGGTGCCGAGGACGCCTATCGCGCCGCCCTGGCGCTGCAGGAAAAGGCGCTCGGCGCCAACGACCCGAACATCGTCTCCACCCTGCTCAATCTCGCGCTGCAGATCTCCAACCAGGGCCGCTGGTCGGAAGCCGATGGCCTGTTCGCCCGCGCCGATCGGCTGGCGGCTGGCGCCGCGGATGCCACCCAGAAGGCCCGCCTGCTGCATTACGAGGCGCTGCACCAGTTGAACCAGGGCAAGCGTGACAAGGCGCTGGAGTTGCTGAACCGCGCCGACCCGGCCTATGCAAGCCTGCTGCCGCCGGACGTGCTGAACGCCCGCCCGGCCGGCGCCCGCAGCACGATCAACCAGCTCGGCGCCATCGGCAACACCGGCATGTTGGCAGGCGGCAATCTGCTGACCAACGTTTCCACCCGCTCGGCGCTGATGGGGCTGATCGAGGTGCGGCGCTACAAGGCGATCGTGCTGCGCGGCCTCGGCCGTACGGCGGAGAGCCAGCAGGCGCTGGACTCGGCGCGCCAGCTTGCCGCCGCCAACGGCCTGCGCCAGGCGGTGCTGCGCGCCCGCATGGACCGCACCGCCGCGGCACTGGATGCCTCGATCGAGGAGCCGGGGCGCGCCGCCGCCGCGTACGGCACCGCCGCCGCCGCCTTCGCCACTTCGCTGCCGGAAAGCCGGCCAGTGGCGGAAACCGAGTTGCTGCGGGCCGGCCAGTTGCTGCGCGCCGACCGGGCGGATGCCGCCCTGGCTGTCTGCCAGGGCGGTGTGAAGCTGCTGCGCCAGCTCAAGATCGGCACCGAATCCAGGCTGATCGCACCGTGCCTGGACGCCTATGGCAAGGCCGCCCAGGCGCGCAACAAGGCCGGCGACACGAAAGCTGCCCAGGCACTGCTGGTGGAAATGTTCGAGGCGGCGCAGCTCTCGCAGGGCGGCGTCACCAGCCAGCAGATCGCCCAGGCCACCGCCCGGCTGTCGGAAAATGCCCGCGACCCGAAGGTCGCCGAGGCGATCAAGGCCCGGCAGGACGCCGCCAACGCGCTGGCGGACCTGTATCGCGAGCGTGACCGGGAGGAGCAGGCCCACAATCCGGCGCCGCGCGCCGAGGCGCCAGGTGTCGCGTTGCCCACCGCCGGCACGCCGCCGACCGTCTCGCCGGAGCTGGATGCGCGGATCGCCAAGGCGCAGGCGGCTGTGGCCAACGCCGATGCCGCGTTGCAGGCCGCGGCGCCGAATTTCGGCCAGTTGGTGCAACAGGTCGCCCCGGCCGCGCAGGTGTTCGCGGCGCTGGCGCCGGGCGAGGGCTTCGTTTCCACCTCGCTGGCCGACGACGGCGGGTGGAGCTTCCTGCTGCGCGACGGCCGGGTCTATGTCGCGCATATCGACGGCGGCACGCCGCGCATGGCCAAGCTGGTGAAGGCCATCCGTGCCAGCATCGAGAGCGACACCGGCACGCCGCCGCCGTTCAACGTCGCCGCCTCACGCGAGCTCTACGACGCGACCCTCGGCGGGCTGGCGGATGGCATGAAGGGCATGACCTCGCTGGTGGTCGCCCCGGTCGGCCCGCTGCTGTCGGTGCCATTCGAACTGCTGCTGACCGGCCCGGCCGACCCCGGCCAACTCGGCGCCGCACCGTTCCTGCTGCGCCGGATGGAGATCGCGCATGTGCCGGCGGCGGCGAATTTCGTCTCGCTGCGTAAGATCGCCGGCGGCTCGCGGGCGCAGCAGGCCTGGTTCGGCTTCGGCGACTTCCATCCGGTGACGCTGGCCCAGGCCCGCGCCAGCTACTCTGGCGGCTGCGGCGACAGTGCGGCGCTGTTCGCTGGCCTGCCGCCGTTGCCGTACGCCAAGCGGGAACTGGAGGCCGCGCGGCAGATCCTTTCAGCCGCCGCGTCCGACGAACTGCTGGGCAGCGCGTTCACCGCGCCGGCGGTGCTGAAAACCTCGCTGAAGAACTACCGCATCCTGCATTTCGCCACCCACGCGCTGCTGCCGACCGACCTGCACTGCCAGACCGAGGCCGCTATTGTCACCTCGGCCCCGGCCGGCGCCAAGAACGCCTCCGGCGCGCTGCTGACCGCCTCGGAGGTGACCGGCCTCGACCTGGACGCCAACCTGATCATCCTGTCGGCCTGCAACTCGGGCGGGCCGGGCGGCGGGGCGGCAGGTGAGAGCCTGTCTGGCCTGGCGCGCTCGTTCTTCTACGCCGGCGCCCGCGCGCTGCTGGTTACCCACTGGGAGGTGAACGACCAGGCCGCCGCCTACCTGGTCGCGGTCACCCTGCAACGCTACCGCGCTGACTCCGGTCTGGGCTTCGCTGGCGCGCTGCGGGCGGCGCAACTGGCGATGCTCGACGGCGCCGGCAAGGATCTGCCAGCCGCCATCGCGCACCCGTTCTACTGGGCGCCGTTCGCACTGATCGGCGATGGGTCGGGGAAGAAGATCACGGCGGCGGTGGAGACCGGGAAGGTGAAGGGGTAGATCTTCTTTTTGTGAACAAAAAGAAGCAAAAAAACTTTTCATCCATTTTGGCGACTCCGGAGTCTCCACACCTCAACTGTTGCAAGGCGGATAAAGTTTTTTGGTCCTTTTTTTCAAAAAAGGACTACTTCCTTTCTCTCGCTGCCCGCCACAGCGCCACCGCGCGATACAGCCCATGCACGAACTTGCTGTATGGCATCAGCAGAAACAGCGCCAGCACGAACCCCAGATGCACCGCCAGCGCGACGCCCATCGCCGGCGTCGCCCGCAGCATCAGCAGCAGCAGCCCGGTCGTCGCCACCAGCAGCAGCAGGAACAGCAGCGCGTATTCGCCGCCGAGCACCGCGCGCGCCACCGGTTCGGTGTCGCCGATGACCTTCAGCCAGATCAGCCCGGCCCCACCCACCACCATGCCGATGCCGCCCAGCGTGCCCAGCACCACCGGCACACTCAGCGGCGCATAGGGTGCCGCCCAGCCGAAGATGTCCTGGTAGATGGCGGCAACCGAGGTCGATGCGAAGCAGAACATGAAGCCGTAGAACAGCGCGTGATGCAGCCGCCGCCTGCTGTCGGAGAAGCCGCCATCGGTGTCGTTGCAGCCATGTCCGCCGCCGCCCAGGTAGCGCAGGGTCAGCGCATCGCGCAGCCCGGTCCACAGCGCGCCGGGGGTCGAGTCAGCCAGCGGTTCCTCCGCGCGCCAGAATCGCAGCACCGAGAGGCCCATCGCCAGCAGCGCGTAGAGGAAGGTGACGCTGGCCACCGCCACCATCAGCCAGAGCGGGATCACCCGATAGAACGCCCCCGGGCCGGTATGAGTCCCGAACAGCACCGCGGAATCGCGCAGCGTCGCCACCAGCACCAGCAGCAGCGCCACCCCCAGTGCCGCGGCGATGCTCATCACCGTGCCGTTGCGCCGGAACAGCCGCGCCAGCGGTTGCGGCCAGGCATAGGCGACGTAGGTCTCGGCCCGCACTTCGGAGAACTGCTGCGGCAGGTTGACGCCGAACGGGTGCGGCGGCGCGTACTGGCAGGCATAGAAGCAGGCCCGGCAGCCGTGGCACAGATTGGCCAGATAGCCCAGGTCGACGGCGCTGAACTCCCGCCGCAGCTCCATCGCCGGAAACACCGCGCAGTAGCCCTCGCAATAGCGGCAGGCATTGCACACTTCCATCGACCGCCTGGCATTGGCGATGGCATCCGACTCAGGCAATGAGATGTCCGGCATCGCTCAGTTCCTCGCGCTGCTTGCGGCACTTTCGCCGGCCAGCCGGCCGAACACGGTGCCGATGGTCATGCCGAAGCCGGCCAGATACCCCTTGCCGAGGATATTGCCGGACATGATCTCGCCGGAGGCGAACAGGTTGCCCGCCGGCCGGCCATCGGCCATCAGCACCCGCGCCTGATCGTTCACCTTCACCCCGAGATAGGTGAAGGTGATGCCCGGCCGCAGCGGGTAGCCGACGAACGGCGGCGTGTCGATGCGCTGCGCCCAGTTGGTCTTCGGCGGCTCCAGCCCCTCGGTATGGCAGCCATCCAGCGTGCGGTCGTTGAACTGGCCCGGCCGCACCGCGGCGTTGTATGCCGCCACCGTCGCCGCCACTGCATCCGGTTCCAGCCCCAGCTTTTCCGCCAGCTCCGCCAAGGTGCCGGCGACGATCGCTGGGAACACCGACGGCATGAACAGCGGCACCGATTTGGCGTCGCAGATCGAATAGGCGATCTGCCCCGGCTGCTGCGCGATCAGCCGACCCCAGATGGCGTAGCGCTTCGGCCAGAAATCCTCGCCCTCATCATAGAACCGGCGGCCCTCGCGGTTGAGCACGATGCTGAACGGTACTGAATCCAGCCGCGTCACCAACCCGCCATCGAATTGCGGCGCCCGCGCATCCAGCGCCACGGCATGAAACTGGGTCGGATCGCCGATCTGCGCCACGCCCTGGTCGAGCAGCGACTTCAGCACCCGGCCGCGGGCGTATGGCGTGCCGCGGATGATGAAATTATCCACCGCATCGCCCCAGTATTGCCGCATCCACTCCAGATTGGCCTGGAACCCGCCGGACGAGGCCACCACCGCCTTGGCTCGCACCGTCATCGCGAAGCCGTTGCTGGTGATGTCGAGCGCGCGCACGAAGCCGTCATCCAGATACACCTGCTGCACCTCGCTGTCATAGGCCACCACCACGCCGATCCGCTCGGCGGTGGCGTAGAACGCGTTCAGCAGCGCCTTGCCGCCGCCGAGGAAAAACGCGTTGGTGCGCGACAGGCTGAGCGTGCCGGTCAGCGACGGCTGGAAATGCACCCCGCAGGCCTCCAGGAACGGCAGCGCCTGCTCCGACATGCGGATGGTCATCCGCGCCAGATGCTCGTCGGTCTGCCCGCCGGTCACCCGCAGCAGATCGTCCCAGTATTCGTCTTCCAGATAGGCATCGGTCAGCACCGAGGTCGGCCGGCTGTGCATCGCGCGAAGGTTGCGGGTGTGCCGGCTGTTGCCGCCGCGCATCGCTTTCGGCGCATGTTCCAGCACCAGCACGCTGGCGCCGGCCTGGCGGGCGGTGATCGCCGCACTCAGCGCGGCATTGCCGCCGCCAATCACCAGCACGTCATACAGCAGGTTGGGATCGACCACGGCACTTCCTCGTCATTTTCCGCCGAGCGCAGATCCGGTTTGCACACCGTCTCAGGGCATGGCAAGCCCCCACCCAGACGCTGCGCACAGGATTTGCCATGACCCAACGCCTCTATGTCTCCTGCGCCGATGCACGGGCCATCGAGATCCTTGACCTGGATGATGCCGGCACGCTGCGGCGTCATGCGACGGTGCCGGTGCCGGGGCCGGAAGGCGAAGGGTTGAGCATGCCGCTGGCGCTCACCGCCGACCGTACCCGGCTCTACGCTGCGATCCGTACCGCGCCGTATCCGCTGGCCAGTTTCGCGGTGGCCGGCGATGGCGGGCTTGCCCTGCTGGGCAGCACCGAGTTGCCGGCCAGCATGGCCTATATCAGCGCCGTCGGCCGGCATCTGCTCAGCGCCTCCTATCCGGCGTCGCTGATCGCCAGCCATCCGATCGGCCCCGACGGTGTAGTGCACGGCCCCGCCACCCAGGTCACCGGGACGCCCGAGAAAGCCCATTGCATCCTGCCCGACCCCGCCGGTCGCTTCGTCTACGTTCCCTGCCTCGGCGGCGATGCCATCCTGCATCTGGAACTCAACCCGGCCACCGGCACGCTCGAGCCGGTGGGGCAGGGCAGGGTGGAAGTCCGTCCTGGCGCCGGCCCGCGCCATATGCGCTTCGCCGCCGCCGGGCGCATCGCCTATGTGCTGAACGAGCTCGATGCCAGCCTGGACACCTATGCCGTAGACCGCGCCACCGGCGCGCTCACCCTACGCCAGACCGTGCAGACCCTGCCGCAAGATACCAAGGGCCGGATCGCTGCCGCCGACCTGCATCTCACGCCGGATGGCCGCCTGCTCTACGCCAGCGAGCGGCTGACCAACACGCTCTCCGCCTGGCGCGTCGATCCCGCCACCGACCAGTTATCGCCGCTCTGCAGCGTTCCCTGCGAACCGGGCCCGCGCGGCTTCGCCATCTCGCCGGACGGCCGCTTCCTGCTCTGCGCCGGCCAGACCTCGCACCGCGTCGGCGTCTATGCGATCAACCCCGAGACCGGCGCGCTCAGCGCCATCGGCGGGCTGGATGTGGCGCGGAACCCGAACTGGATCAGCTTCCTGCATGGATAGGGCAGGCCTCAATCTGGTGGCTGGCCAGGAGATCCGGTGCCGGCACCGCGCGATGGCGGCATCTCGCGGAAGTGTTGTGCCGCTTTCCCGCGGGGTGGTATCTGACGTGCCGCTGCCCGTGGGTTCGGGCTTCGCGCTGCATACGGTGTCGTTTCGAGGAGCCGATGGAATCAACCCTGCTGTTGCTGGACTGTATTGCCATCGTCATCGCGGTGCTGTGGTATGTGCGCAACGCGACCCGCGCACCGGGTGAACCGGTCGGCGGATTGCTGCGCTTCCGGCAGGCTCCGCGCGATGGTGCGGCACGGCCGACGAAACCCCGGCGGTAGCGGCAATGCGCGATATCCTGTTTCTTTCCGTGATGCTGACCATGGTGCCGCTGGCATTGCGCTTTCCGATGGTCGGCGTGATGGGCTGGGCGTGGACGGCGCTGCTGTCCCCGAACGACTGGCTGTTTTCGTATATGGCCGGTGTGCCATTCAACAAGCTGTTCGCCGGCGTCACGTTCATTTCCATGGTGCTGTGGGCGCCCCAGTTGCGCTTCCGGATGAGTCCCGCCCTGTGGCTCGTGCTCGGCCTGTTTGTCGTGGCGACATTCTCGGCAGTCTTCAGCATCGACCAGGGTGATGACGGGTGGCAGCTTTATTGGCGCCTCGTCAAGATCATGACATTTGCCTTCGTGATCTCGGCGGTGGTGCGCACGCGGCTGGACATCCATGCGCTCTTGCTGGCGGTTGCCCTGGGCATGGGCTTCGTGGGACTTTCCGAGGGGATGTTTTATCTGGCCACTGGCGGCGGCCACAAGATTGTTGGCAACTCCAGCGTCGGCGACAACAACCTGCTGGCGGTGGCGTTGCTCGTGGTGCTGCCGATCATTATGTACCTCGCCGGGCAGGCAGAGATCCGGCTGGTGAAGTTGGTCGGCTATGCTGCGGCGATCTTTGTGCTGGCGGCGATCATCGGCACCTTCTCGCGCGGGGCCCTGGTCGGGTTGGTGGCGGTCGCCGCGTTCATGGTGGTGGGGAGCCGCCGAAAGTTCGCCGCCATCGCTATGGTCATCGTGGTGGGCCTGGTTGTCGTGGTGGTTGCGCCGGAGAGCTGGTACGAGCGGATGGATACCATCAGCGACGCCAGCCAGGATGGCTCGTTCATGGGGCGGGTGGTCGCCTGGAAGATCAGTACAATGATCGCATTGTCGCGCCCATTGGTCGGTGGCGGGTTTCATGCGGTGCAACATCCGTTTGCCTGGGACTATTATGGCCATGACATGCAGGTTCTCGATTTTATCGCGACTCCGGAACCGTCGGCGTTTGCGCGCGCGGCCCACAGTATTTATTTCGAAACCCTGGGAGATCTGGGATTTATCGGGCTGTTTCTGTTCCTCGGCCTGATATTCGTATCATATCGCAATGCGCGGGCGGTGCGGCGTCTTGCCGCCAATCGGCCAGATCTGCGCTGGGCTGCTGATCTTGGGCATACGCTGCAGGCCAGCCTGGTCGCGTATGCGGTCGCAGGGGCCGCGGTCAGCGTCTCGTACGTCGATCTGCTCTATATCGTGGTGGCGGTCAGCAGCCTGCTGCGTGGTCTCGTCGTCGCCGAGACGCGATTGCCGATGGCGGCGGCCCGAGCGCCGGCGCACGCCGAGCAAGCCGGGCTGCGGCCGATCGGCCGGCCGTTGTTGCGATAGGCGGTCCCGCCGTCTGGCGCGATAATCCACGACACCATGGACGCACGCGACGCTGCACTCTACGTAGCAGCGATGATGAAGGCCGCTATCGTCGGGATCGCCGGGTCCGTGCTCGCCGCAAGCGAGGCGGCGGCGCTGTGCGCTGCGCGTCCCGCCGGGGTGATCCTGTTCGGCCGGAATATCGTCGACGGCGGGCAATTGCGCCTCCTGGTGGCCGCCCTGCGCGCCGTGCTGCCGGCAGATGCGGTGCTGATGCTCGATCAGGAGGGCGGGCGTGTGGCGCGGCTACGGCCGCCGCATTGGCTGGCCCATCCCGCTGCGGGCGCGCTCGGCGCGTTGTATTGTGCCGACCATGCCGCCGGTCTGCGGGCCGCCTATCTGACCGGCGCGCTGATCGGGCTCGACTGCGCCGAGGCCGGCTTCGATGTCGCCTGCGCCCCGGTGCTGGATCTGCGCCGCGCTGATGCCAATGCGGTGGTCGGCGACCGCGCCTATGGCGAAACCCCCGCCACCGTCGCCCGCATGGCCCGCGCGGTTGCCTCCGGCCTGCTGGCGGCCGGCGTGCAGCCGGTTGGCAAGCACGCCCCCGGCCATGGCCGGGCCATGGTCGACAGCCATCTAGCGTTGCCGGTGGTTGATGGTCGCGATCTTGACCGCGACCTTGCGCCATTCGCCGCGAACACCGACCTTCCCTGGCTGATGACCGCGCATATTCTGTATCCGGCCTGGGATGTCGCGCGTCCGGCCACGCTGTCGCCGGTGGTGATCGGCGAGGTCATCCGTGGCCGTATCGGCTTTCCTGGCCTGCTGGTCACCGACGATCTGGCGATGCAGGCGCTCAGCGGCGCCCCTGCCGAGCGGGCTGTCGCCGCACTGGCCGCCGGCTGCGATATCGCATTGTATTGCCCTGGCGACGCTGCGGGAACCGCGGCGGTGCTGGAGGCGGTAGCTGACCTCACGCCCCAAGCCGCCATCCGGTTGGCCCAGGCCGCCGCCCTGACCCGCCACCGCCGCCTGCCGCTCGACCGGGCGGCGCTGCTGGCCGAACGGAGTGTGCTGATCCCTTGACCGAAATCATTCTCTCGCTGCTCGCCGCAGTACTGGCGATCACCCTGCACGAGGCGGCGCACGGCTACGCCGCCCTGGCGTTGGGCGACGACACCGCCAGGAGCATGGGCCGGCTGTCGCTGAACCCGCTGCGCCATGTCGATCGCTTCGGCACAATCCTGTTGCCGGGGTTCCTGGTGATCTCGCAGTTGCTCACCCTCGGCCGGGTCGCCTTCCTGTTCGGCTGGGCCAAACCGGTGCCGGTGGCCGCCTGGCGGTTCCGCAACCCTCGCCGGGGCATGATGATCGTCGCCGCCGCCGGCCCGGCGATGAACTTCTTCCTAGCCTGGCTCGGTGGCCTGGCGCTGTTCCTGGAACCGGTGTTCTCCCGCGATCTGGCGGCGATGCTGGAGCAGTTCATCTATTATTTCATCCTGGTCAACCTGGTGCTCGGCCTGTTCAACCTGCTGCCGATCCCGCCGCTGGATGGCGGGCGAATCGCTGTCGGCCTGCTGCCGGAGCGCCTGGCGATGGCCTGGGCGCGGATGGAGCGCGCCGGCATCGCTATCGTGCTGCTGGTGGTGTTCCTGCTGCCGCTGCTGTTGCAGGAGTTCGGCATCGACTTCGATCCGGTCCGCGACGGCCTCGGCCACATCCTGCCCTGGGCGATCCGGCTGGTGTTGCAACTCTCCGGGCACGGGGCCGGTGGCTGAACCGCAGCAGCCCCCTGAGCCGTTCGGGGCGTCGATCCCCGCCGATGCGCTGCTGCTGCGGCTGGACGGCTTCGAGGGTCCGCTCGACCTGCTGCTGGACTTGGCCCGCGGCCAGAAGGTGGACCTCGCGCGCATCTCCATCCTCGCCCTGGTCGAGCAATACCTGACGGTAATTGAGGGCGCGCGGCGCATCCGGCTGGAACTGGCGGCCGACTGGCTGGTGATGGCGGCCTGGCTGACCTGGCTGAAATCCCGCCTGCTGCTGCCCACCGGCAGCGAGGCCGCCGACGAAGCCGAGACCGCCGCCGAAATCCTCGCCGCCCGGCTGCGCGACCTGCAGGTGGTGCGGGCGGCGGCGATCTGGCTCGGCGGCCGGCTGCAACTCGGCCAGGACGTGTTCGCCCGCGGCGCCGCCGAGGACCTGACCGAAACCGACCGCTCCCGCCTCGCCGCCGACCTGCCCGGCCTGCTGCGCGCCTATCTTGGCGCCGCCCGGCGTGGCGCCACCGGCCGCCGCTATCGCCCGGCGCAACTCACCGTCTGGACGGTGCAGAGTGCCCTGGCCCGGCTGGCGCAGTTGGTCGGCTCGCTGCCCGACTGGGCCAGCCTGGAGCAGTTCCTGCCCGATAGCCTGGCCACACCGATGGAACGCCGCGCCGCGCTGTCCAGCACCCTGCTGGCCGGGCTGGAGATGGCGCGCGGCGGTGCCATCCGTCTCCGCCAGGAGGCCGCCTTCGGCCCGATCCTGGTTGGGCGCGGCCTGCATGACCTGCCACCCACCACGCTCGATGAGACCGATGATGTCCGACCCGACTGACCTCCCGCCCGCCGACCCGCCCGTCGACCTGGAGGAGATGCTGCGGCTGGCCGAAGCGATGGCCTTCGCCTCGCCGGAGCCGCTGACCGCGCGGGCGCTGGGCCATGCGCTGCCGGAGGGCAGCGACGCCGACGCAGTGCTGGCAGCGCTGGTCGCGCGCTATGCCGGGCGTGGCGTGGAACTGGTGCAGGTGGCCGGCGGCTGGCAGTTCCGCACCGCGCCGGACCTTGCCGCCCGTCTGCGCCGCGTGGTGCAGGTGCCGCGCCGGCTGCCGCGCGTGGCGATGGAGACGCTGGCGATCATCGCCTACCACCAGCCGGTCACCCGGCCGGAAATCGAGGAAATCCGCGGCGCCGCGCTGTCGCAGCAGACGCTGGACCAATTGCTGGAGGGCGGCCTGGTGCAGCCGCGCGGCCGCAAGGAGACGCCGGGGCGGCCGACCATGTGGGGCACCACCCCCGCATTCCTGGCGCAATTCGGCCTGAACGACCTTGGCGACCTGCCGCGCCGGCAGGAGTTGTTCGTCGAGCCGCCCTCCCAGCCGACCCACCCGCCGGAGGCAGGAACCCCGCCGGAACCGGAAGGATGAGCGTGGCGGGTTCCGCCATAATCGGTTTCCTGCTAGCTAGCCGGCACAGGAGAGTGACGGCGCGCATGACCAGGATGGCCCACACACACGAGCCCGCGACCCATGTTTGACTTTGCATGGACGGAAATCGCCGTGGTGGTGGTGGTGGCGCTGATCGCCATCGGCCCGAAGGATATGCCGGTGGCGCTGCGCGCGGTCACCAACGCGATCAAGAAGGCCCGTCGCATGGCCTCCGAGTTCCAGACCCATGTCGACGAGATGGTCAAGGACGCCAATCTCGGCGAGGTGCGCGACCAGATCAACGAGCTGCGCAATTTCGACATCAAGGGTGCGGTGGAGCGCGCGGTGGATCCGGACGGATCGCTCTCTTCCACCTTCGACTCCAACCCGCTGGACCCCGAAGGCTGGAGTACCGGCGACCAGCCAACGCCGCCGGCGGTGGAGCAGGCCGAACTGGAGCCGGAGCCGCTCGACCCGGAACTGCTCGCCATCCCCGCCTTCATTCCACCGCAGGTGGCGCGCCCGCCGAGTCCGCCGGCATTTTTACCGCCTGCGACCGTGCTGCATCCCGCGCCGCACGCCTGAGCGCAAACCGCCGTATCGGACAGGACCATCGTGGCAAAGACCGAACAAGAAGACGTAATCGACGACAAGCCGATGCCGCTACTCGATCATCTGATCGAACTGCGCACCAGGCTGCTGTGGTCGGCGGTGGCGTTCTTCCTGGCCTTCTTCGTCTGCTATTATTTCTCCGGCCATATCTACAAGTTCCTGGCGCAGCCGCTGGCCGATGTGTTCGCCGGCAACCACGAAGCCCGGCGGATGATCTACACCAGCCTCACCGAGGCGTTCTTCACCTATATCAAGGTGGCGTTCTTCGGGGCGGCGTTCATCTCCTTCCCGGTTGCCGCCACGCAGCTTTGGATGTTCATCGCCCCCGGTCTGTATCGCAGCGAGAAGCGGGCGATGGCGCCGTTCCTGGTGGCCTCGCCGATCCTGTTCCTGATGGGCGCGGCGCTGGCGTATTATTTCGTCTTCCCGTTCGCCTGGAAGTTCTTCATCAGCTTCGAAAGCCCGGGCGGCCAGGGTGGGATCGCCATCCAGCTCGAGGCCAAGGTCGGCGAGTATCTCGACCTGGTGATGAAGCTGATCTTCGCCTTCGGCATCGCCTTCCAACTCCCGGTGGCGCTGTCGCTGATGGCCAAGGTCGGCATCGTCACCTCCAAGGGCCTGAAGAAATACCGTCGCTACGCCATCGTCGGCATGTTCGTCATCGCCGCCGTGCTGGCGCCGCCGGACGTAATCACCCAATGCGGCCTCGCGCTGCCGCTGGTGGCGCTGTACGAATTGTCGATCATCGCCGCCAAGATCGTCGAACCGAAACGGGTCGACGACGACGAGGACGAGGCCGACGGCGAGGCCAAGACATGATCCGGCAACATGGTGCGCGGGACCGATCGCGGCGGTAGCGCAGCTATATCGACGCCTCCGCGTTCCATGCCCTGATTGCCCCCGAAAGGGACCGAACATGCACGATATCCGCACCATCCGCGCCGACGGCGCGGCCTTCGACGCCGCTCTGGCCCGCCGCTTCCTGGCCCCGATGTCCGAGACCCTGCTCAGGCTGGACGCCGAGCGCCGGGATGCCGTCGCCTTCGTCCAGGCCGCCCAGGAGCGCCGCAATGCGATCTCCAAGCAAATCGGCGAGATGAAGCGGCGCGGCGAGTCCACCGCCGAACTGGAGGCGGAGGTGGCAGCGCTGCGCGGGGACGTCCTCGACGCCACCAAGGCCCGCGCCGCGGCACTGGACGAGGAACTGCAGACCACCCTGGCCGCCATCCCCAACCTGCTCGACCCCGATGTGCCGGACGGCGACGAGAGTGCCAACGTCGTGCTGAAGCAGGTCGGCGAACCGCGCCCCCTCGGCTTCCCCGCCCGCCAGCATTTCGAACTCGGCGAGGCGCTCGGGATGATGGATTTCGAGACCGCCGCCAAAATCGCCGGCAGCCGCTTCACCATCCTGCGCGGCCCACTGGCGCGGCTGGAACGCGCCCTCGGCCAGTTCATGCTCGACCTGCACACCACCGAGCACGGTTACACCGAGACCGCGGTGCCCACCCTGGTCAACGACGCCGCGATGTTCGGCACCAACCAGTTGCCGAAATTCGCCGAGGACAGCTTCCGCACCACCGATGGCCGCTGGCTGATCGCCACCTCGGAAATCCCGCTGACCAACATGGCGGCCGGCGAAATTCTCGCCGAGAAACAACTGCCGATCCGCGTCACCGCACTCACCGACTGCTTCCGCAGCGAGGCCGGCGCGGCCGGGCGCGACACCCGCGGCATGCTGCGCCAGCACCAGTTCCGCAAGGTCGAACTGGTCTCCATCGCCCACCCCGACCGCAGCGAAGCGGAGCAGGAACGCATGACCGGCTGCGCCGAAAAGGTGCTGGAACTGCTGGAACTGCCCTATCGCCGGGTGGTGCTGGCCGCCGGCGACACCGGCTTCGGCGCCGCGCGAACCTTCGACCTGGAGGTATGGCTGCCCGGCCAGGCGGCCTGGCGGGAAATCTCCTCCTGCTCCAACACCCGCGCCTTCCAGGCCCGCCGGATGAATGCCCGCTTCCGCGCCGCTGACGGCAAGACGGTGGCGCATGTCCATACCTTGAACGGCTCCGGAGTTGCGGTCGGCCGGGCGCTGATCGCGGTGATGGAAAACCACCAGCAGGCCGACGGCGGCATCGCCATTCCGAAGATTTTGCGTCCCTGGATGGCCGGATTGGAGCGGATTAGTCCAAAATAACGTCTTACAATCAGGTTTCACCCAGAATGGTATCTGGATGCGACACGACTCCTGATGTATTTGCGAGAGACTGTAAATTTTACCAGGAATCGTCGAGATGCCATTTCAGCCCGTCCGACGCCTTGCGGTAGCGGTCGCTCTGCTGGTTACCGCCTCGCTGCCGGCGCACGCGCTGGTGTTCGACCTCACGTTCCTGAGCGGAACCTCGCTGGACGCCGAAACGGCCTTTCAGGCAGCCGCCAACACCTGGTCGCAATTGCTGTCCGACCCGGTCACCGTCAAGCTGACGGTCGGGACCAGCGGATCACTCGGCTCTGGCATCCTGGCGTCCACCATCTCCAGTATGGTCAACTATAACTACAGCGACGTCCGCACCGCGCTGATCAACGACGCCACCAGTGCCGCCGATGCCACCGCGGTCGCCAACCTGCCCGTCGGCAGCGTCCCGCTGCTGATCAACTACACCAAGGACAACCCGAACGGCGTCGGCAGTTCTACCCCCTATCTCGACAACAACGGCAGTGCCAACAACACCACGATCCGCATGACCAGCGCCAACGCCCACGCGCTGGGCCTGGCTGCCACTCCGGGCGCGGTTGGCGATTGCGCCGGCGGTTGCGACGGCTCCATCACCTTCAGCACCGGCTTCAACTACGACTACAATCCGAGCGACGGCATCACCGCGGGCGCATACGACTTCACCGGCCTCGTGGTGCATGAGATCGGGCACGCGCTCGGTTTCATCAGCGGCGTCGACATGCTGGATACCAACTCGCCCAACGGCAGCACCTACTACAACGCCAACGAATTCGTTGACGTATCAACTCTCGACCTGTTCCGCTGCTCGGCGGCAACCGCCGGCAGCTCCACCCGCGATTTCACCGCCAGCCCGGACGCCAAGTTCTTTTCGATCGACGGCTGCAATACCGCAGATCTGAACGGCAGCTTTTCCACCGGGCTCAATCATGGTGACGGCCGCCAGGCCAGCCACTGGAAGGACGATCAATCGCTCGGGGTGATGGACCCCACCGCGGCGGCGGGCGAAAAGCTGACGATCACCCCGCTCGATCTTCAGGCGTTCGACGCCATCGGCTGGAACCTCGCCAGCGTCCCGGAACCGGCGTCCCTGTTGCTGCTGGGCACGGCATTGGCCGGGCTGCTCGGGGTGCGCCGCCACGGCAGGTTCCGCCGCGGCTGAATCGCCTTTAGCATTCTTCCCTGGACCGCGCGGCCGGGGGAGAGATCATGACCAAGCGCTTCGCCTTCATCGGGCTGGATCACCGCCACGCCTATGAGATGACCCAGTACCTGATTGAGGCCGGCATGGAGTGCGCCGGCTACTGGCCCGATACCACCGACCAGGGCGTGCTCGCCGGCTACCGCAAGCGCTTCCCGCAGCTGCCGGAGGTGGCCGACAAGGAACGGCTGCTCGACGACCCCGGTATCGACGCCATCGTCAGCGCCTCGGTCCCGCGCGACCGCGCACCGCTGGCCATCGAGGCGATGCGCCGAGGCAAGGACGTGATGGTCGATAAGCCCGGCATCACCAGCTTCGCGCAACTCGCCGAGGTGGAGCGGGTGGCGGCCGAGACCGGGCGCATCTTCTCGGTCTGCTTCTCCGAGCGCTTCCAGACCCCGTCCACCGCGATGGCGCTGCAACTGGTGCGTGACGGCGCGATCGGCCGGGTGGTGCAGACCATCGGCCTCGGCCCGCACCGGCTCAACCGCCATCTGCGGCCGTCCTGGTTCTGGGAGCGGGATGCCTATGGCGGCATACTGGTCGACATCGCCAGCCACCAGATCGACCAGTTCATCGTCTTCACCGGCTCGCAACACCCGCAAATCGCCAGTTCAGCGGTGGGAAACTACGCCACATCAGGCGATTTCGACGATTTCGGCGAGGTGGTGCTGCGCAGCGAGCGCGCCACCGGCTATCTGCGCGTCGACTGGTTCACCCCGGACGGGTTGCCGACCTGGGGCGACGGCCGGCTGGTGGTGCTCGGCACCGAGGGCACCATCGAGTTGCGCAAATATATCGATATCGAGGGTCGGCCGGGCAGCGACCACCTGTTCCTGGCCGACAAGCAGGGCACCCGCTACCTCCCCTGCGAGGGCCAGAACCTGACCTATTTCCGCGCTTTCGCCGACGACGTGGCCAACCGCACCGAGACCGCGATGACCCAGGCGCACTGCTTCACGGTCTGCCGGCTGGCGCTGGAAGCACAAGCCAAAGCCGTGCGGATCACGCCATGAGCGCGCCACTGGGGAGCGCCCCGCTCGGCATTGCGGTCATCGGCCTCGGTCCGGCGGTGGAACCGCACGCCAAGGCGCTGTCCGACCTCTCGCACCGCGCCCGCGTGGTCTGGGCCGCCACCCGCAGCCAGGCCCGCGCCGACGCCGCTGCGGCGCGCTACGGCTGGCCGGTCACCACCGATATCGCCGCCGCCATCACCGATCCGGCGGTATCAGCGGTGCTGATCCTGACCCCGCCGGCGGTCCATCTGGAGATCGCCACCCAGGCCTTCGCCGCCGGCCGCCACGTGCTGGTGGAAAAGCCGCTGGAACTGACCAGCGCCCGCGCCGCGCAACTGGTGGAGGCCGCCGGCGACCGCTGCCTCGGCGTGGTGCTGCAGCACCGGTTCCGCGACGGCGCGCTGGCGCTGCGCGACCTGCTGGCCTCGGGCCGACTCGGCCAGGTGCAGGCCGCCAGCATGACGGTGCCCTGGTGGCGGCCGCAGGCCTATTACGACGAGCCGGGCCGCGGCACCCGGGCGCGCGACGGCGGCGGCGTGCTGCTGACCCAGGCGGTCCACACGCTGGACCTGTTCCGCGCCCTGCTCGGGGTGCGGCGCGTGGTGGCCGCCCAGGCCTTCACCACCGCGCTGCACCGCATGGAGACCGAGGACCATGTGCACGCGCTGGTCGAACTGGGGGAGGGGGCGCCGGCCACCCTGCGCGCCACCACCGCCGCCTATCCGGGCCGGCCGGAAAGCATCGAGGTGATCGGCACGCTGGGCACCGCCCGCTTCGAGGGCAGTTCGCTGGCCGCCGGTTTCCTCGACGGCACCAGGCTGGACGTGGTCTCCGATGCCCGCACCGGTGCCGGCGCCGGCATGATGGATTTCGACCACGGCCCGCACCGCGCGCTGCTGGCCGATTTCCTCGATGCCATCGCTGCCGGCCGTGCGCCGCTGGTGACCGGCGCCGACGCGCTGGCGACCCAACGGCTGATCGACGACATCCTGGCTGCGGCCGCGCGGTAACATCCGACCCCCCGCGGGCATGCCGTCGTGGCATCGCGGCCGAGATCACAAATTCGGCAAAATAGTTAACAAAACAACATATACGCCTTTGCATCGGGCGCGAGGTATGGTCAGAGTCTGAATCACAGACCCTGCTCACGGCGAAAATCGCCGGGCCCGTACCACGAATTAAGCGCTGCTTAACATTCAATCCCTAGCTATGCGGTTCGCCCCAGGGGCCTTGCCATGTCGTCCTCGCTCATCATCGGAACCGCCGGCAACGATTCGCTTGGCGACAGCAGTGGCTCCTCCGCCGACACCCTCCAGGGGCTGGACGGTGACGATCGCCTCTACGGCTATGGCGGTGGCGACAGCCTGGATGGCGGCGACGGCAACGATACCCTTTATGGCGGCGCAGGTGCCGACACGCTGTCCGGTGGCGCCGGCGATGACTCGCTGTCGGACAGCCAGGGCGCCAACCTGATCAGCGGCGGCGACGGCGATGACAGCTTCTCCGAAGTCTCCGGCGGCGATCTCGGCAGCACGCTGATCGGCGGTGCCGGGCGCGACGTGTTCGTGCTCGGCGTCCAGGTCACCAGCGCGCTGTATTATGCCGGCACGCTCCCGGCACCCGACCGTATTGCCGATTTCCAGTCCGGCCCTGGCGGCGACCTGATCGACCTCCGCTACGCCCTTGCCGGCCCCACCGACTGGTCGGCGGTCAGCCCCAACCCATTCGCCGCCGGCTTGTTCCGCCTGCTGCAATCCGGACCCGACACGCTGCTGCAACTGGGCTATGGCGACGCCTGGACGATCCTACTGGTGCTGGGCAACACCCAGGCTGGCGCGGTGACCGCCGACAACATCGTGCAGGGCTGGAACCCGCAGGGTACCACCGGTCGCACCCTTACCGGCGACCCGACCGCGGACCTGATCTCCGGCGGCCCCGACAATGACAGCATCGCCGGCAATGGCGGCGGCGATACGCTGCTCGGCGGCAGCGGCGCCGACAGCCTGGATGGCGGCGCCGGCAATGACTGCCTCAGCGGCGGCGATGGCGCCGACACGCTGTCTGGCGGCGATGCCGACGACACCCTGCTCGGTTATGCCGGCGACGACGTGCTGCTCGGCGGCGATGGCGACGACCATCTCGACGGCGGCGCCGGCAATGACTGCCTCGATGGCGGCGCCGGCAACGATACCCTGACCGACAATGCCGGCAACGACACGCTGCTCGGCGGCGACGGCAATGATTCGCTCGACGACCCGCAAGGCAACAGTTCGCTGGACGGCGGCGCCGGCAACGACATCTTCGGCGACGTCTCCGGCGGCGGCGGCGGCGGCACCCTCTCTGGCGGCGCCGGGCAGGATATCTTCCGCCTGTCCGACAATGCTGCGGCGGCGCTGGCGTTCGACATGGTGCCGGTCAATCCGGACCAGATCACCGATTTCCAGGCCGGTGCCGGCGGCGATATTTTCGATTTCGGCTATTACCTGCTGTCCGGCGCCACCGGCTGGACCAACGGCAGCAATCCATTCACCACCGGCACCCTGCGCGCGCTGCAAACCGGCGCCGACACGCTGCTGCAGTTCGACCGCGACGGCCCGGCTGGCCCGGCCGGCTGGGCCACCCTGGTGGTCCTGCGCAACGTCGTCGCCACCGATCTCACACCGCAAAATTTCGCCACCTCGGCGATCTCCGGCGCCCAGCCCTGGAACACCGCCGGCGGCGCCGCGGCCCCCAGCCTCGGCGTCACCCTGCCGGGCAGCGCCGCCGCCGGCACGCTGTCCGGCGGCGACGGCGACGACAGTCTCTCGGGCCAGGCCGGCGACGACAGCCTGGCCGGCAATGGCGGCAACGACACGCTGGCCGGCGGTGATGGCCTCGACAGCCTGGACGGCGGCAGCGGCAATGACAGCCTCGACGGCGGCGCCGGCAACGACAGCCTCGATGGCGGCGATGGTGCCGACACCCTGGATGGCGGCCCCGGCAATGACACGCTGCTGGGCGGCAGCGGCAACGACCTGATCGCCGATCCCAGCGGCCATAATCTCGCCGATGGCGGCAGCGGCGACGACAGCTTCGCCGGCGTCAGCGCCGGCGACGGCAGCACGCTCACCGGCGGCGCCGGCCAGGACGTCTACCGCATCGGCGCCATCAATCCGGCCACCCTGCACGGCGACCAGATCACCGACTTCACCGCCGGCCCCGGCGGCGACGTGCTCGATCTCGCTGACCTGCTGCAATACAGCCTGACCAGCGGCGGGCTGGCCGCCGGCACCAACCCGTTCCTCGCGCAGTACCTGCGCATCGTCGGCAGCGGCGCCGATACCGTGCTGCAACTGGACCCCGATGGCCCCGCCGGCCCCGCCGGCTGGCTCAGCGTGCTGCGCCTGCTCACCCTCGATGGCCGCAGCCTCACCGCCGCCAACATCCTGCAAGGCTGGAACCCGCTCGGCGCCACCGGCCTCACGCTGGCCGGCGATGACGGCAACAACAGCCTGGCCGGCGGCCCGGACAATGACAGCCTCGCCGGCCTGGCCGGCAACGACACCCTGACCGGCGGCACCGGCGACGACACGCTGGACGGCGGCACCGGCAATGACAGCATCGACGGCGGCGACGGCGCCGACAGCCTCATCGGCGGCTCCGGTGCCGACAGCCTCGTCGGCGGCGCCGGCAACGACAGCCTGGACGGCGGCACCGGCAATGACAGCCTCACCGGCGGCAGCGGCGCCGACAGCATCGCCGGCGGCGACGGCGACGACAGCATCATGCTGTCCACCGGCGGCAACAGCATCGACGCCGGGGCAGGGGACGACACCCTGCTCGGCGTCGACGGTGCCGCGAGCCCAGGCAGCCTCACCGGCGGCCCCGGTGCCGACCTGTTCGTGCTGTCCAGCATCCCCGGCTACGCGCCAACCGGCTTCGCCGCCGATGCGGTGACCGACTTCACCCCCGGCCCCGGCGGCGACCAGATCAACGGCCTCGCGCTGCTCGCCTGGTCGCAGCTCTACGGCGGCTGGAGCAACACCCTGAACCCGTTCGCCGCCGGCTACCTCCGGCTGGCCCAGAGCGGCACCGACACGCTGCTACAACTGGACCGCGACGGCCCCGGCGGCGGCTGGGTCACCGTGCTGTACCTGCGCAACACGCTGGCCAGCGCCATCACCGCCGACAACTTCGTCGCCTATCTCGCCGCCAACGGCCAGTCCTACCCCTGGTCCCCGACCACGCCGATCGACCTCACCCTGCCGGGAACCAGCGGCGACGACAGCCTCGCCGGCGGCCCCGGCGCCGACGCGCTGGCCGGCGGCGCCGGCAACGACACGCTGGATGGCGGCCCCGGCGCCGACACCCTGCTCGGCGGCAGCGGCGACGACTATCTGCACGACACCGAAGGTGCCAACTCGATCGACGGCGGCGACGGCAGCGACACCATCGACGACGTCTCCGCCGGCGACACCGGCAGCATGCTGGCCGGCGGCGCCGGGCAGGACCGCTT
>JBEPTZ010000070.1:0-22403 GCA_041691815.1 Rhodospirillales bacterium
CTTCAGCCTGCCGCTGTGCCCGGACCCAGAGAGCAAGGGCGAGGGCGTCACCCCCGAGCAACTCCTGATCATCCTGGAGCAGCTGATGCTCGACGCCGCCAAGGCGCTGCCGCACGTGCGTGACCTGTGGGCGGCCCGCCACGATATCGGCGCCGCGCTGGAGGCTGAGGTGGCCCGCCTCGCCACCATCGGGGCGACCCAGCCCTAGCCCCGCTTACCTACCGAAACCCAGAAGCGCCGGAACGCCGCACGCAACCAGCGCGCGGTGTTTCGGCGCATCAGCAATAAGGACCGATCACCATGCTCGCGCTTGCCCAACTCTTCACCCGCACCGTCGTGCTGCGGGCCGTCACCATCACCATCCGCATCATCCTCAGTTAAGCCGGCGCCCACAGCGCCGAGCCGAAAGGGCGACCCATCCCATGAAGGCAACCATCACCAAGGCCCTGCTGCGCGACCTCGCCCCGCTGCCCCCGGGGGTGACCAAGGCGAGGGTCTTCGACGACAGGCTGGCCGGCTTCATCGCCGAGCAGCGCCAGGGCGGCGTCACCTTCTACCTGCGCTACGCCGACGAGCGCCGCCGCACCAGGGAGGCCAAGCTCGGCAGGCTCGGCGACGTCACCCTGGACCAGGCCCGCAAGGCCGCCGAGCGCATCCGCTCCCAGGTCAGCCTGGGCGAGGACCCGATGGCGGAACGCGACCGCCGCCGGGCGGTGCCCACCCTCGCCGCGTTCTTCGAGGACAGGTACCTGCCCTACGTCAGGGAGCGCCTGGCCAGCGTGCGCGAGGTCGAGCGCTACTTCCGGCTGCGCATCCTGCCCGCCTTCGGCAGCAGGGGCATGGACGAGGTCACCCCCGCGGACGTGGCGGGAGATGGCGGTAAGGAGATCCTTAGCGAGGTCACGAAGCTTATCCGAGGCGGATGTTGTGGCGATTTCAGTGTCATCGCACGCTATCGCCGTTGCCGCCGGCAAGCCGTTATTGATCATGTGGTTCTGCGGGATTCCGCCGAAATTGGGTATCGGCCAGAACCTGCCGTGGTTCAGCATGCCACCTGCGCCCACACCGGCTCTCCAAGCTTACGGCGTTTCACCACGGTGGCCGCATCTCGTTCTCCGCACCATGGAGGATGTAAGCAGGGCGCAAGCGACGGGGGTCTCAAAGCGAATTCTTGTCTTAGATCCGGAGCTGAGTCTGTTTCGAGACGATAGGAATTTTTTGTCAGGGGTCATTAATCTCGCGAAGGGAGGAAACTGTCCCGTCCAGTTGGCGGGGTCGACGCTTGCCCATGCCCACTACCTAATCGAGAAGGCTGGTGTCTCAGTCGTGCCCGCTGACGGACAAACAAGAACACGAGCACGTGGTCGCCGCACCTTTGACAAGCTCGTGCGTGATGAAATGCCCACGCAAATTGCTGATCGCGGCGAGTTGGTCGTGCAGTCTCGGCTGCCGCGCTCTGAGATGCGGCATGCGCTCGCGGCGAAGCTACTAGAGGAGGTGCAGGAGTTGCTCGCCGCAACCGACCCGGACGAGGTGAAAGCCGAACTCGCCGATCTTCTTGAGGTCGTCCGCGCTACGGCGGAGGTTACTGGCGTCGAATGGGCCGAAGTGGAGGTCATGGCGAATGACAAGCGTGGCAGCCGCGGCGGGTTTGGCTCCGGCGCAGTCTTGGTTGGAACAGAGTGGCCGACTCCGGGCCGGGCCGGGCAGAAAGCCCCCACGATGATCACGTTACGGCATCTAGGAAAGGTACTTTCTGAGCAGCGGCGTGGAGTCGTGTCCTATAACGCTCTACTCGCCGCTTCCGGCGAGGGCGTCCAGGTCGAAGTCGATGGGCACAGACTGACCATGCTTCTAACTCGAGACGGCGTCGAGCTAATTGCCGGCGGGGACGCCGCGAGCTTGCCCGCACAGCTTGCCCTCCCGCTCGAGGCGAAGTGAGGCGTCCGCTTGATGAGCGAAACCCCTTCAGCGAGCGGTGCTGCGACGCACAGTTTCTCTTTAGAGGCTGCGGTGCTTCCCCAAGCCAACAGGTGTCCGCCGGGCTTGGCTCCGAGTGGCCGTCGCCTTTGCCGCGAATTCGCGGCGCCAATCACGGGGCTATTGCGAGCTTTCGGGGTCATTTCGGGGGAATGGCGTGGGACGTCCTGGCGCGAAACCCGCCGCCCGTCCCGTAACCCCTTGGAAAGAATGGTGGGCGCAGTAGGACTCGAACCTACGGCCCGCTGATTAAGAGTCAGCTGCTCTACCAACTGAGCTATGCGCCCGCCCACCAAGCCGCGCAAACCGGAAACCGCGCACGACCGGGTCGCCCCTATAGCAAGCGCCCCCCGCGCTGTGAACCCCCCGCCACCCAACCGCTGCAAGTTTCCTTCCCTCCGAAACCCTTGCGCACCCCGCAACCCCGTGCTTCGTTGCGTGCATTCCTCGGTCGAGTCGCCGCAGAGCAGGGGGTTTGGTGGCCTACGCGTTGCAGCAGCTCATCAACGGCGTCACGCTGGGCATGATCTACGGCCTGATCGCGGTCGGCTACACCATGGTCTACGGCATCGTCGGCATGATCAATTTCGCCCATGGCGACATCTTCATGGTCGGCGCCTTCCTGTCGCTCATCTCGCTGCTCGGCCTGGCCGGGCTCGGCATCACCTCGGTGCCGCTGGCCCTGGCGCTCACCCTCATCTTCGCCGCCGCCCTCGCGGCACTCTACGGCTGGGCGGTCGAGCGCATCGCCTATCGCCCGTTGCGCGGCTCCTTCCGCCTCGCCCCGCTGATCAGCGCCATCGGCATGTCGATCGTGCTGGAAAACTTCGTCCAGGTCAGCCAAGGCGCCCGCGTCAAGCCGATGGAAGCGCTGATCCCCGGCGGCATGACGCTGATGCGCGACGGCCACTTCAACGTCCAGCTCTCCTGGATGCAGATCGGCATCGCCGTCACCACCATGGTCGTGCTCGGCGCCTTCACTTGGCTGGTCGCCCGCACCTCGCTCGGTCGCTCGATGCGCGCCTGCGAGCAGGACCTCAAGATGGCGGGCCTGCTCGGCATCGACACCGACCGCACCATCAGCCTCACCTTCGTCATCGGTGCCGCGCTGGCCGCGGTCGCCGGCCTGATGTTCCTGCTCTATTATGGCGTCATCGACTTCTACATCGGCTTCATCGCCGGCGTGAAAGCCTTCACCGCGGCCGTCCTCGGCGGCATCGGCTCGCTGCCCGGCGCGGTGCTCGGCGGTCTGGCGATCGGCCTGATCGAGACCTTCTGGTCGGCCTATTTCAGTGTCGAATACAAGGATGTCGCCGCCTTCTCCATCCTCATCGTGGTGCTGATCTTCATGCCCAGCGGCCTGCTCGGCCGCTCGGACGTCGAGAAGGTCTGATGCGCCGCGCCCTGCGCGACGCCGGCCTCTCCGCCCTGGTGGCGCTCGGCCTGTTCGGCGTCATGATCGGGATCAAGACCGACGCCGGCCCCACCTCGCTGGTGCTCACCTGGCGCCCCTGGGCGGTGGCGATTGCGGTCGCCGCCGTCTTCGTCGGCCGACTGCTGATGCTCGGCTGGCGCGCCGCCCGCCCGCCTAGCACCCCCACGCCGCAGCGTCTGGCCACCCTGCTCGCCCGCGCCAGCCCCTATCTCACCCCTGTGCTGCTGGTGTTCGCCATCACCCTGCCATTCTACGCCGGCCGCTACTGGCTCGACCTCGGGGTGCTGGTGCTGACCTACGTGATGCTCGGCTGGGGGCTCAACATCGTGGTCGGCCTCGCCGGCCTGCTGGACCTCGGCTACGTCGCCTTCTACGCGGTCGGCGCCTATTCCTTCGCGCTGCTGTCGCTGCATTTCGGCCTCGGCTTCTGGACCTGCCTGCCGCTGGCCGGCCTGTTCGCAGCCCTTTGGGGCATCATGCTCGGCTTCCCGGTGCTGCGCCTGCGCGGCGACTACCTGGCCATCGTCACCCTGGCGTTCGGCGAGATCATCCGCGTCGTCATCCTCAACTGGACCTCGCTCACCGGCGGCCCGAACGGCATGTCCAGCATCCCGCGGCCGACCCTGTTCGGGCTGGAATTCACCTCCGGCGGCGGCCCCGGCAGCTTCGCCGACTTCTTCGGCCTGCAGCCGAGCATCACCCAGCGGGTGATCTTCCTCTACTTCGTCATCCTCGGCCTCGCCCTGCTGACCAACTGGGTCTCGCTGCGCCTGCGCCGCCTGCCGCTCGGCCGCGCCTGGGAGGCACTGCGCGAGGACGAAATTGCCTGCCGCAGCCTCGGCATCAACGTCACCATCACCAAGCTGACCGCGTTTGCCATCGGCGCCACCTTCGGCGGCCTGGCCGGCGCCTTCTTCGCCACCCGGCAGGCCTTCATCAGCCCGGAGAGCTTCACCTTCATGGAGAGTGCGGTGGTGCTGGCCATCGTCGTGCTCGGCGGCCTCGGCAGCCAGCTCGGCACCGCGCTGGCGGCGCTGATCATGATCGGCGGCGGCGAGATGTTCCGCGATTTCCAGGACTATCGCATGCTGGTGTTCGGCATCGCGCTGGTGGTGATGATGGTGCTGCGGCCGCGCGGCCTGGTCTCCAGCCGCACCCCCTCGGTCGCGCTCGGCAAGGCCGGCAAGATCGGCGGCGAACTGGTCTCCGAGGGCCGCGGCTGATGCCCGCCCCGCTGCTTACCGTCACCGACCTCACCATGCGGTTCGGCGGCCTCACCGCCGTCGCCGCGTTGTCGTTCGAGGCGCGGGCCGGCGAGATCACCGCCGTCATCGGCCCCAACGGCGCCGGCAAGACCACGGTGTTCAACTGCATCACCGGCTTCTATCGCCCCACCTCCGGCAGCCTGGCGCTGAACAGCCACGGCGGCTTCGCGCTGGAGCGGATGCAGGGCCACCAGATCGCCCGCCGTGCCCGCGTCGCCCGCACCTTCCAGAACATCCGCCTGTTCGCCGGCATGACGGTGCTGGAGAACCTGATGGTCGCCCAGCACAACATGCTGATGCCCAACGTCGCGCGCGGCCTGCTGGCGGTGTTCGGCCTCGGCGGCCACGCGAGCCTGGAGCGCGCGGCGATTGCCAAGGCCCGCCACTGGCTCGACGCCATCGGCCTCACCGCCCGCGCCGACGACCCGGCCGGCGCCCTGCCGTACGGCGCGCAACGCCGGCTGGAGATCGCCCGCGCGATGTGCACCGACCCGGTGCTGCTCTGCCTCGACGAACCCGCCGCCGGCCTCAACCCGCGCGAGAGCGACCAGCTTGCCGCCCTGCTGCACCAGATCCGCGAGGGCCTGGCCGGCAGCCCCGGCTGCTCCATCCTGCTGATCGAACACGACATGGGCGTGGTGATGCGCATCTCCGACCACATCGTGGTGCTCGACCACGGCAAGAAGATCAGCGACGGCGCCCCCGAGCAGGTCCGCAGCGACCCCCACGTCATCGCCGCCTATCTCGGCGTTGACGACGAGGACGACGACGGCGCCAAGATCATCGCCGCCGCAACCGAATCCGCATGACCGCGCTGCTCAGCCTCACCGGTGTCACCGCCTATTACGGCGCCATCCAGGCGCTGAAGGGCGTCGACCTGCAGGTGAACGAGGGCGAGATCGTCACCCTGATCGGCGCCAACGGAGCCGGCAAATCCACCCTGATGATGACCATCTGCGGCAGCCCGCGGGCGCGCGACGGCGTCATCGCCTATGCCGGCGCCGATATCAGCCGCCTGCCAACGCACGAGATCATCCGCCAGGGCATCGCCCAGTCCCCCGAAGGCCGCCGCATCTTCCCGCGCATGAGCGTGCACGAAAACCTGCTGATGGGCGCCCACCTGCTGCCGCCGGCCCAGGCCGAGGAAACCATCGAACAGATCTTCACCCTGTTCCCCCGCCTGAAAGAACGCCTGCCCCAGCGTGGCGGCACGCTCTCGGGCGGCGAGCAGCAGATGCTGGCGATCGGCCGCGCGCTGATGAGCCGCCCGCGCCTGCTGCTGCTCGACGAACCGAGCCTCGGCCTGGCGCCGCTGGTGGCGCGCCACATCTTCGGCGCCATCCGCGACCTCAACCGGCAGACCGGCCTCACCGTGCTGCTGGTCGAACAGAACGCCTATCAGGCCCTGCGCCTCGCCCATCGCGGCTACGTGCTGGTCAACGGCACCATCACCATGGCCGGCACCGGCGCCGAGTTACTGGCCCGGCCGGAGATTCGGGCCGCGTACCTTGAAGGAGGACATCAGTAAGGAAGCGTTCTTTTTTGCAAAAAAGAACCAAAAAACTTTTTTCCGCCTTGCAACAGCGGAGCGCGGGAGACTCCGTACACTCCAATGGATGAAAAGTTTTTTTGCTTCTTTTTGTTCACAAAAAGAAGACTCCCTTGCACTTCCCCTGGCCTTTCCGGCTTGGATTACCCGCCCACTCTGCGTATCAAGGCGCCACCGATAGCTGGAAAGCCCGCGCCATGACCGACCTGCCCGACCGTCTGTCCAACAACCCGAAGAGCAAGTTCCACGACGCCGCCCTGCTGGAGCGCGGCATCGGTATCCGTTTCAACGGCGCCGAGAAGACCAATGTCGAGGAATACTGCATCAGCGAGGGCTGGATCCGTGTCGCCGTCGGCAAGACCGTCGACCGCCACGGCGCCCCGCTCACCATGATGCTGCGCGGCAAGGTCGAGCCCTACCTGCGTGATACCGCCGAATAGCCGGCCTCACCGCTCCCAGCCGAACGCCGCGAACATCCAGCCGAGCCGCGCCAGGATCAGCTCATTCATCTCGGCGCTGAATGTCCCCGTCCAATCCCCCACCACGCCCTTGCGCATGAACGCGCCGCGCTGCTCGTCGCCGGCGAGGCGCCCCTGCGTCTGGGTCTCGAACGCGGCGGCAGCGATGCACGCCCGCACCACCTCCGGCCGATCTGACACGCCGAGAAACCGCACCAGCCGGGTCATCTCCGGCTCCGGCGCCCGCCGCAGCGCCTCATAGGTCACCAGCTGAAACGCCGACGGGTGCAACTGCCGGTGCGCCATGACCGCCCTGGCCCCCTGCTCCATCGACGGCAGCGCCAGCTCGATGAACGCCAGCTTGGCGGCCCGCTCATCGGCGTCGGCCGCCGCCTGATGGAACATATGCCACGCCGAGGCCAGCACGTCGCGCGGATCGCGCATGATGGCGATCAGCTTGGCCTGCGGAAACAGCCGCCGCAGCCGTGGGAACAGGAACACGTTCTCCGGCGTCTTCTCGCCGATCGCCCGGCACCCCGGCCCGGCTCCCTGCCGCCGTAACGCCAGCAGCACGGCGGTGCCGAGCAGCACCTCCGCCTCGTCCGGCGCCGGCAGCGGATAGCCGCCGGTATGGCCGAACAGCGCCGCGTTCTTTGCCGCCAGTGCCCGCCCATGCTGCGCCAGCATCGCGTCCAGCGGCTCAGCGAGATACTTGTCGAACAGCCCCTCGCCGCGGCAGGAGATCTCCGGATGCGCGTCCAGCAGTTGCTGCAACCAGGTGGTGCCCGAGCGCGGCGCCCCGCCGATGAAGAAAAGTTGCCGTCGGGCAAGCTCGCTCAGCGCCGCCTGCTGCTCCGCCCACATGTCTCGCTTTCCCGCCGCTACGGCCGCAGCGTGATCACCGGCCTGGCACACAGGTCGAGCCCGGCCAGTTCGCGCGCCGACGCCCCGCCGTCGAACACCACATGCGCATCGAACCGGCAGCCGCCGCTTTTGGCGAACGGCAGTTGCAGCGTCTCGCCATTGGCCAGCGCCACCGCGCCCAGCAGATCATGCGCCGCACCCTCGGTGCCTTCCGGCCGCAGGGTGAATTCCAGCACGGCATGTCCCGATTCGTTGGTCAGCCGCACGCCCTCCGGCGTCAATGTCGGCACCTGGTCGGCCGTCGTCCAACCCGGCCTGATATCGATCGCCGGCGTCTCGCACAGGTCCAACCCGCGCCGCTCCTCGGCCGCGCGATTGTCGAACACCACGCGCAGATCGGCAGCGCAGGCGCCCTGATAGGTCAGGTCCACCGTCCCTCCCACTGCCACGTTGCGATGCGGCAGCAAGTCGTCGCCCCACTGCGACGCTTCGGCGGGCGAGATGAACACCTGCTGGATCGTCCGCCGGCTGCCATTGCGCAGCACCACCTCATGCTCGGCGCCCAGCACCGCGGCAGGCAACTGCGCGTTGGCGCCGGTGAACACCAGTTGCTTGTCGCGACAGACATTGTGGCCAAGCTGCATCTCGCGGCTGGCATCCTCGTAGATCACCTGCACATCGAACCCACAGTCCCGGGTCCGGCCCAACCGCAGCTTGATGCTGTCATCCGGCGCCAGGGTGGCCTCTCCCAGCCGGTCCTCGCCCCAGGCATCGGCGCTGGACGGCGAGATATAGATCTCGTTCACCACCCGGTCGCTGTGGTTCACGATGGTGACTTCCCGTTCGCCCAGCGGCCCGCGCGGTGGGCGCGCCACATCGGCCTGCGCCGAGCCCGCAGCAGCCAGGCCCGCCAGCAACAGGCCCCGCACGACCATGGATGCGATGTAATGCATGAACGCTGCTTACAGCCAAGTCACGCCTCGCGCGCCAGGGCAATACACGAATGGTTGCATCGCGGCCGCCGCATGCCATGTTATCGGCATGTCAGACAGCACACCGCCGAAAACCGAAACCGCCCCGGCCCAGCCGCCAGTTCCACCCCCCGCGCCGAAACTCCCGAAGGAGATCGGCGGCGCCAAGGGCCCCGAGCCGACCCGCTATGGCGACTGGCAGCACAAGGGCCGTTGCACGGATTTCTAGGCTTTCCGCCGCGCCACCGCCGCCAGCACGGTGTTCTCCAGCAGGCAGGCGATGGTCATCGGCCCGACGCCACCCGGCACCGGGGTAATGGCGCCGGCCACCGCGGCGCAGGCAGCGAAATCCGCATCGCCGACCAGCTTGCCGTCTTCCCCGCGGTTGATCCCGACATCGATGACCGTGGCGCCCGGCTTCACCCAGTCGCCTTGCACCATCCCCGGCCGCCCCACCGCCGCCACCACGATATCGGCCCGCCGGCACTCGCCCGCCAGGTCGAGGGTACGCGAATGTGCCAGCGTCACCGTCGCATCGGCCGCGGTCAGCAGCGCCGCCATCGGCCGCCCCACCAGCACCGAGCGCCCCAGCACCACCGCCCGCGCGCCGCGCAGCCCGACCCCGGCATGCGCCAGCAGCTTCATCACCCCGCGCGGCGTGCACGGCGCCAGCCCCGGCCGGCCGGCCGCCAGCAGCCCGGCATTCAGCGGATGCAGCCCGTCGACATCCTTCGCCGGGTCGATCGCGTCCAGGATTGCCGTGCTGTCGATCTGCCGCGGCAGTGGCATCTGCACCAGAATCCCGTCCACCGCCGGATCGTCGTTCAACCCGCGCACCACCGCCAGCAATTCCGCCTCCGTCGTCGCTGCCCCCAGCCGCAACGTGCGCGCCGCGAGCCCGGCGGCACCGGCGGCGCGATCCTTGTTGCGCACATAGACCGCGCTGGCCGGGTCGCCGCCCACCAGCACCACCGCCAGCCCCGGCTGAAACCCCAGCCCCGCCACCCGCACGGCGATCTCCTGCCGCAGCGCCGCCGCCACCGCCTTGCCGTCGATGATCCGCGCGCTCACGGCGACATCTCCCCGCGCGCTTCCAGCGCGACCAACGCCCGCACCAGCCCGTCCGGGTCGCCCTCGGCGCGCAGCGTCTTGCGCCGACTGGCGGCCCCTTGCAGCACGCTGACCGACGACTCCGCCACGCCGAGCAGGCCCGCCACCATCCGGCACACCGCGCGGTTCGCCCGCCCGTCCTCGGCCGCCTCGGCAACCCCGATCCGCAGCCGGACCCCATCCACATCCGGCGCCCGCCCCTGCACCCCCGGCCGGCGCGATTTCGGCTGCACCTTCACCGCCAGCGTCACCCCGCCCGGCCCAGCCCGCCAGAAGGCGCTCACAACAGCATGCCCTGCCAGTCGCCCATGATGATCGCGCCATACAGCCGGCGCAGCACTTCCTGCACGATATAGATGCCGAAGATCAGGATGATCGGGCTGATGTCGATCGAGCCGAAATTCGGGATCACGTTGCGGATCGGCCGCAGCGCCGGCTCGGTGATGCGATAGAGAAAATCGCCGATGCTCCACACCAGCCGATTCCGCGTGTCCAGCACGCCGAATACCACCAGCATGCTCATCACCGCCGCCAGGATCACAGCCCATTGATACAGGCTGAGAATCTTGATCGCGAGTTGAAATATGATGGTGATCACGCTGAACCCCCTGCTGCGGCGGGCGCAAGCTACAGGGGGGCCATTGCCGCCGCAACCATTTGCAGCGCCGCCATGCCGCAGCGGCGGCAAACCCCGCTTGACTTGCCCGGCCGGCGTACGCATTGTCCGCCCGCTTCGGGAATGGGGCTGTAGCTCAGATGGGAGAGCGCCTCGTTCGCAATGAGGAGGTCAGCGGTTCGATCCCGCTCAGCTCCACCACCATTCCCCGCAAATCAATACGTCTGTGATTTCGCGATCGCGCCGCCGGCGCGCTCAGGAGATCGTCAGCCCGCCATCCACGGTGATGGTGGAGCCGGTGACGTAGCCCGCCTCGGTGCTGGCCAGATAGAGCACCGCCCCGGCGATATCCTCCGGTGTGCCGGCTCTGCGCAGCGGCACCCCGGCCAGCTTGCGGCTGCGGAATGCCGGGTCGGCGAGCATCTGGCGGTTGATGTCGGTCTCGATCGTGCCGGGGGCGACGAGGTTCACGGTGATGCCGTGCTCGGCCAGTTCCAGCGCCATCGCCCGCGCCAGCATCATGATGCCGCCTTTGCTGGCGACGTAATGGGCGATATCGGGGTTGGCGTGGGCCTGGTTCACCGACGAGATCATCACGATCCGCCCGCCCTGCCCGGCCTGCACCATCAGGCCGGCCGCCTCCTGCGCGACCGCGAAGCTGCCGTGCAGGTTGACGGCGTGAAGCCGGTCCCAGTCCGCATCGGTGATCTCCAGCAGCGGCTTGCGCTGGATCATTCCGGCGTTGCACACCACCACCGACAGGCCGCCCAGCGCCGCATGCGCCTCGCGCACCGCACGCCGGGCAGCAGCGGCATCGCCCAGATCGGCATGCACCAGCACCGCCCGGCGCCCGCCGGCGCGAATTTCCGCCGCCACCTGCTCGGCCCGCGTCCGGTCGCGATACCAGTGCAGCGCCACGTCCATCCCGGCCCGCGCCAGCCGCAGCGCGATGGCGCGGCCGATGCCGAGGCTGTCGGTTCCGGTCACCAGGGCTGCCTCGCCGAACGGCGTCATGCCGCTACGATTCCGCGGCCCGTGGCGGTATCGGCCCTTGACCTGAAATTCGCCCGGCAGCAGGCTCGCCGCCTGACGGCTGGAATGGTGCCGCACCGGCACGGCTTGCGTCTTCTGCAATGGGAGATACCAATGAAAGCCAAGCTACTCACCCTCGCGGTGTTTGCCTCACTGATGCTCGGGGGGGCGGCCGCGCGCGCCGAAACCACGCTGGTGGTCGGCATCGCCGCCGATCCCACCGGGCTCGACCCCGAAGCGGTGATCAACAACACCTCCGGCTTCGTGATGTCGACAATCTACGATACCCTGGTGCGCTACAAGTCCGGCACCACCGAGGTGGTGCCCGGCATCGCCGAGAAGTGGGACGTGACGCCGGACGGCCTGACCTACACCTTCCACCTCAAGCACGGCATCAAGTTCAGCGACGGCACGCCGCTCGACGCCAAGGCGGTGATCTGGAACGTCGACCGCCAGCTCAACAAGGACAATCCGCAATACATCTTCAACACCGGCACGGTGGAAGGCTATACCGAGTTCACCTATGGCGAGCTGGCGTCGTACAAGGCGATTGATGACGACACGGTGTCGTTCACCTTCAAGCAGCCTTCGGCGCCGTTCCTGAACAGCTTGGCGATGGTCTGGAATGGGCTGGTCAGCCCCGCCGCGGCGGCCAAATACGGCAAGGATCTGCGCAACCATCCGATCGGCAGCGGGCCGTTCGTGCTGCGCGAATGGCAGCCGCGCAACCAGGTGATCCTGGACGCCAACCCCGGCTACTGGGCCGGCAAGCCGAAGGTCGATCACCTGATCTTCAAGGAACTGCCCGACGCGCAGGCCGCGGTGCTGGCGCTGAAGCGCGGCGAAATTCAGATTCTCGGCGATGTCAGCACCCCGACCATTCCGGCGATCAGGTCCGACCACAGCCTGGTACTGCTGACCCAGCCGGGCCTGACGGTGAGCGGCGTGTCGTTTCCCACCCAGGTGGCGCCGTTCAACGACAAGCGGGTGCGCGAGGCGCTGAATTACGCGATCGACAAGACCGCGATCAACAAGGCGCTGTATGCCGGGCTGGCGACGCCGATGACCTCGCCGCTGCCGCAGGCGCAATGGGGGTTCGACCCGTCGCTCAAGGGTTATGCCTATGACCCGAAGAAAGCCGAGGCGCTGCTGAAGGCGGCCGGGGTGAAGCCGGGCCTGCAGGTCGAACTGCTGACCTATAATTCGCCGCGCGGCTACAACCCGGCCGGCGCTGCACTCGCGGTGGCCATCCAGGGCTATCTGAAGAAGGTCGGCATCGTCGCCAATGTGCGGCAGATGGAAATCGGCGCCTATCTGTCCACCGTGCGGTCCGGCAAATATACCGGCCTCACCGTGCAGGGCTGGTCCGGCGACAACGGTGACCCGGACAACTTTCTCGGCGAGCTGTGGGGCGCCAAGAACATCCCGGTCAACAACTGGGCGCACTACAACAACCCCGAGGTGGAAAAGCTGCTGGCCAAGGCGCTGACCGTCTCCGGCGAGGCCGGGCGGACGCCGATCTACCATCAGGTGCAGAAGATCATCCTCGATGACGCACCCTGGATCTTCGTCAACTCGACCCTGCAGGCACGGGCGATCAGCAAGAAGGTCAAGGGCTTCGTGCTGAACCCGACGCAGATGTTCTTCGATATGCAGAACGTGTCGTTGGAGAAGTAATACCAACCGCCAAAAGCGTTGACCCATCGAGAATTGGGTCAACGGTGGGCGGCATGAGTCTTCACGCTCAAGCAGGCGGTTTTGGGCGGCGGAGATTGGGGACGCGCAGGCGCAGGCGTTGCGGGACGAAGGGCCAGCGATACGGCGAGTGTTCGGCGAACGGCGGCGGCTTTGGTTTGTGCGGCCGGGGCTTGCGAGGCTGAACAGCGGCTGGCGCGGCGGGCCGGGCGATATGGGCCGGGGGCGCCAAGGCGAACATCCGGCAGAGCGGGCGCAGCAGCCGGCCGGCCTGCGGGGCGGCGGCGCAGAGGGCGGCGATCTCCGGATCATCCAGCAAGGCCTGAATGCGCGGCGCGAACTGCGCCAGCGGCTGATGCAGGCGGATCAGCCAGCCATGGCCCCGCGGCGTGCGGCGCGGGCGCCAGGCATCGGCCGGATGGATGTGCTGCGGCCGGCGCCGGGTTTGGCTGCGGCCCGCATGCGGGCGAAGGCGACCCCGTTGCCAGCGGCACGCGAGACGGTCGAGTCGCGCCATGGTGCGGCGCAGGCGGAACCAGACCAGCACCAGCAGCGGCGCTAACGCACGATGGCGCGCGGCGATGTCGGCCAGACCGGCGCAGAGATCGGCGATGTGCGGGAGATAGCGTTGGCCGAGCGCGGTGACGGGGGTGGCGGGGTGCATTGATGTTAGTTGTAGTGACGGTCGGGTTTCGCTGCAAGGGAAACCAGCGCGCGATGCCGAGCGATGACATTGATGGAAGAGTCATCGATTTCATCGGTCGGTACAAGGTAAGCAAGGAAGTCTTCTTTGTTTGAAAACAAAGAAGCAAAAAAACTTTTTTATCCGCCTTGCAACATTGTACGTGTGGAGACACCGGAGTCTCCAAAAGCTCGGTGTTGCAAGGCGGATAAAAAGAGTTTTTTGCGCGTTTTTTTCCAAAAAAGCGCTGCTTGCTTGCCTATAATATATCAGCCCGGATGCACCACGTCTGATGCCCCGGCCCGACCTCGCGCGGCGGCGGCAGCGGCTCGGCGCAGGCGGCGATCGCGTACGGGCAGCGGGTGCGGAACACGCAGCCGGAGGGCGGGTCGATCGGGCTTGGCAGGTCGCCCTCCAGGATGATGCGCCGCCGCTGCCGGTCGGGATCGGGTTCCGGCACTGCCGACAGCAGCGCCTCGGTGTAGGGGTGCTTTGGCGCGCGGACGATCTCGTGCGCCGGTCCGACCTCCATGATCCGGCCGAGATACAGCACCACGATCCGGTCCGAGACATACTCCACCACTGCCAGGTCGTGGGCGATGAACAGCATCGCCAGCCCCAGCCGCTGCTGCAGGTCGCGCAGCAGGTTGACGATCTGCGCCTGGATCGACACGTCGAGTGCGGAGACCGGCTCGTCGGCGACGATCATTTCCGGACCGACTGCCAGCGCGCGGGCGATGCCGATGCGCTGGCGCTGGCCGCCGGAGAACTGATGCGGCAGCCGCGTCAGGTGCCCGGCGTTCAGCCCGACGGTCTCCAGCAACTCCACCACCCGGTCCCGCCGCGCCGCCCGGTTGGGCGCCAGCCGATGCACGATCAGCGCCTCGGCGACGATCTGCTCCACCGTCATGCGCGGATCGAGCGAGCCGAACGGGTCCTGGAAAATCGGCTGCACCCGGCGGCGGAACGGCCGCAACGCGCGCTCGGAGGCGTGGGTGATGTCCTCGCCGTCGAACACCACGCGCCCCGAAGTGGTCTCATCCAGGCGCAGGACCAGGTTGGCGACGGTGCTCTTGCCCGAGCCGGATTCGCCGACCAGGCCCAGCACCTCGCCGGCGGCGACCTCGAACGACACATCCTCCACGGCGCGCACCGGCCGGCCGGGCCGCAGCAATCCGCCGGCGGTGGGGAAGTGGCGCACCAGGCCGATGGCTTGCAGCAGCGCGGTCACGGCGGGTCGCCCCCGATCTCCCGCCAGCGCGCGCAACGCACGTCGTGCTCGGGTCCGCAGGGCTCCAGCAGTTGGCGCCGGGTCTGGCACGGCTCGGGGCGCATATGCCGGCAACGCGGGTGGAACAGGCAGCCGGCCGGCAGCGCGGTCAGGTCGGGAACGCTGCCGGGAATCGCCTGCAATGGCCGGGCATCGCGGTCCAGGCCGAGGCGCGGCACCGAGGCCAGCAGTTCCATGGTGTACGGCATGCGGGTTTCGCGGAAGATCGCCCGGGTCGGCCCGGTCTCCACCGCCTGGCCGGCATACATCACCAGGATGCGGTCGGCGATCTCGGCGGCGACACCGAGGTTATGGGTGATGAAGATCACCGCCATCGACAACTCGGCCTGCAAGCGGCGGATCAGGTCGAGAATCTGCGCCTGCACGGTCACATCCAGCGCCGTGGTCGGTTCGTCGGCAATCAGCAGCGACGGACGGCAGGACAGCGCCATGGCGATCATCGCCCGCTGCCGCATGCCGCCGGACAGCTCATGCGGATAGGCGTCGAACCGCCGCGCCGGCTCGGGGATGCCGAGCAGATCGAGCATCTCGATCGCCCGCAACTTCGCGGCGCGGCGGCTGAGCCGCTCATGCAGGTGCAGCGTCTCGGTGATCTGCGTGCCGATGGTATAGACCGGGTTCAAGGCACTCATCGGCTCCTGGAAGATCATCGCGATCTGCGCCCCGCGCAGGCCCTGCATCTCGCGGGCGCTGGCGTGGGCGAGGTCGCGCACGGTGCCGTCACGGTCGCGGAACAGAATTTCGCCGCCGGCGATCCTGCCCGGAGGCTGCGGCACCAGGCCCATGATGGCCAGACTGGTGACCGACTTGCCGGAGCCGGACTCGCCGACGATCACCAGCGTCTCGCCGCGCTCGATGGCGAACGAGATGCCGGACACCGCCGGCACCACCCCGGCATCGGTGGCGAACTCGACGCGCAGATCGCGCACCTGCAGCAGCGGCGGCGTCATCCGCGCCGTGGTCATCCGCGCCGCCGGGGGTCGAAATGGTCGCGCAACGCATCGCCGAGCAGGTTGAAGCCCAGCACCACCAGGAAGATCGCCAGGCCGGGGAAGGTGGCGATCCACCAGGCGGTGAGGAAATAGCTCTGCCCGTCGGCCAGCAGCGCGCCCCAGTCCGACGACGGCGGCTGCGCCCCCAGGCCGAGGAACGACAGCCCGGCGGTCTCCACGATCACCGATCCAGCCTGCAATGTTGCCATCACCATGATCGGCGTGAAGCTGTTCGGCAGCACATGGCGCAGCATGATGCGCAGCCGCGAGGCGCTGAGCGCCCGGGCCGCGCGCACATAATCCGCCTCGCGCACCGCCAGCACCTGGCCGCGGATCAGCCTGGCGTATTGCGGCGTGTAGACGATGCCGATGGCGATCATCGAGTGGGTCAGCCCCGGCCCCAGCGCGGCGACGATGATCAGCGCCAGCAGCAGATAGGGAAACGCCAGCAGCACGTCGTTGACCCGCATGATCGCCGCGTCGATCCGCCCGCCGAAGAAGCCGGCGACCAGCCCCATCGCGCAGCCCAGCACCAGCGCCAGCCCGTCTGCCACCACCACCGCCAGCAATGCGGTGCGGGTGCCGTAGAGCACCCGGCTGAAGGTGTCGCGGCCATACTGGTCGGCGCCGAACCAGTGCTCGGCCGAGGGCGGCGACAGTGCGCTCGACAGGTCCTGATCATATGGGTCGTACGGCACCACCAGCGGTGCGGCGACCGTCAGCACCAGGAAGATCAAGGTGATCGCCAGCCCGACCCGCGCCGGCCAGCGCGCCAGCACCTTGCCGATCGCCGAGCGCCGGCGCACCGGGACCTCGATCTCCACGCCGGGCGCGCTCATGACCGGCGGATCCGCGGATCGAGCAGCCCGTAGCTGAGATCGACCAGCAGGTTCACCAGCACGAACACCAGGGCGATGAACAACGCGCCGGCCTGCACCACCGGGTAGTCGCGCGACAATATGCTGTCCACCATCAGCCGCCCCAGGCCGGGCAGCGAGAAGATGGTTTCGGTCAGCACCGCGCCGGACAGCAGCAGCCCGAGTTGCAGGCCGATCACCGTCACCACCGGGATCAGCGCGTTGCGCAGCACGTGGCGGATCACCACCCGGCGCTCCGGCATGCCCTTGGCGCGGGCGGTGCGCACATGGTCGAGCCCGATCACCGCCAGCATTTCCGAGCGGGTGATGCGGGTGATCATCGCCAGCGGAATGGTGGCCAGGGTCGCCGCCGGCAGCAGCAGATAGCGCAGGCTGATCAGCAGCAGGTCGGGCCGGCCGGCGATCACCGCGTCGATCACCGTCATGCCGGTGGTGCGCGGCACGTCCATGCCGACCGGCATCAGCCCGCCGATCGGCAGCCAGTCGAGAATGCCGCCGAACAGCAGCAGCAGCATCAGCCCGAGCCAGAAGATCGGCATCGACACGCCGAACAGCGTCATGCTCATCACGACGTTGTCCAGCGTGCCGCCCGGCCTGGTGCCGGCGATCACCCCCAGCGGCACCCCGATCATGGTGGCGAGCAGAAGCGCGCTGAACGAGAGCTGCAAGGTCACCGGGAACGCATCCATCACATCGGTGATCGCCGGATGGTTGGTGCGCAGCGACATGCCGAAATCGCCGCGCAGCGCGCCGGTGGCGAAGTCGAAATACTGCACCCAGATCGGCTGATCGAGCCCGAGCTGGTGGCGCAGCTTGAGCAATGCCGCCGCGGTGGCCCGCTCGCCCAGCAGCAGGGTGGCCACGTCGCCGGGCAGCACGTGCATGGTCAGGAACACCACCATGCTGACGCCGATCAGCACCAGCACAAGCTGCCACAGCCGGCTCACGACATAGCGTGTCACCGCAGTTCCGTTTCGTCGCCGTGGGCCGGGGGCGGCAGCGTTGCGTCGGTCAGCGAATCACCCTCTGGATGGTGAGCAGGTGGTGGAGCTTCGGCCAGAGTTGCCGGAGGCTCAACCCCCAATCGGCCAGCAGCACCCGGCACCACCGCCAGCAGCCGGGTGCGACGCCAGTTAATGCCTCTCGCAAGCGTGACTGTACTGTTGGCGTTTCGGCATGAACCACGTTTCACCCGAGCGACACGGAAACGTTCGGTCGCACAATGCATTATGCCGCGGTGAAAGATGAGCCCGCGGGGTTCATCACGATTGTCAACTGCAAGGCGAATATCCCCATGACCCAACATAACATCAAGCCCTCGTCCCGGGCCTGGCGCGGCGCGTTGCTGGCGGCGTTGCTGGCCGGCACCAGCCTCGGCGGCTTCGCGGCCGTCAACACCCTGTATGCTGCCCCCGCCGAGCCGCCGGCCACGACCAGCCCGATCGCCCCGCCGGCTGCCACCGCGGTGATGCCGGACTTCGCCAACCTGGTCGCCAAGGTCACCCCGGCGGTGGTCTCGGTCACCAACAAGCTGAAGGTCGATCAGTCGGAGATGCAGGGCATCCCCACCCCGTTCGGCATGATGCGCCCGGTGCATCCGCCGGCCATGGAGGCCAAGGGGTCCGGCTTCATCATCGACGCCAGCGGCATCATCGTCACCAACAACCATGTGGTGAAAAACGCCAAGTCGCTCAGCGTCACGCTCTCCGACGGCACCACCCTGCCGGCGACCGTGGTCGGCACCGACCCGCGCACCGACATCGCGGTCCTGCGCGTCAAGGCCGGTCACAAACTGCCCTGGCTGCAACTGGGCGATTCCTCCAAGGCGCGCCCCGGCGAATGGGTGGTGGCGATGGGCAACCCGTTCGGCCTCGGCGGCACCGTCACCGCCGGCATCGTCTCGGCGCTCGGGCGTGATATCGGCGACGGCCCGTACGACAACTTCCTGCAGATCGACGCCGCCATCAATCACGGCAACTCCGGCGGCCCGCTGTTCACCCAGAACGGCGAGGTGATCGGCGTCAACACCGCCATCCTGTCGCCCTCGGGCGGCAGCATCGGCATCGGCTTCGCCATTCCGTCCGACATGGTGCGCAGCGTGGTGGCGCAGTTGGAGAAAACCGGCCACGTCACCCGCGGCTTCCTCGGGGTGGAATCGCAATCGGTGAGCGCCACCATCGCCAGCGCGCTCAATCTTGCCAAGGGCGACGACAAGGGCGCGCTGATCGCCTCGGTCGAACATGACTCGCCGGCCGCCAAGGCAGGCATGCAGGCCGGCGACCTGATCCGCAGCGTGGATGGCAGCAGGATCGCCAACCCGCGCGACCTGGCGGTGGCAATCGCCAACGTCAAGCCGGGCGACGTCACCAAGCTCGACATCATCCGCGACGGCAAGGACACGACCGTCGATGTAACGGTGGGCAGCATGCCCGACACCCAGGTGGCCAGCGCCGCCGCGGCACCGTCGAGCCATGAGCGGGTCGGCCTCGGCCTGGCCGCGATCACCCCGCGCCTGCGCCAGCAACTCTCGCTCGATGATGACGTCAAGGGCGCCGTGGTGGCGCAGGTGAAACCCGGCTCCCCGGCCGACAACGCCGGCATCCACCCCGGCGACGTGATCGTCGGCGTCGGCTCCGAACCGGTGAAAACCGCCGGCCAGGCCGCCGATGCGATCCGCCAGGCCGAACACAAGGGCACCGCACTGGCGCTGCGTATCATGCGCGATGGCCACACCGCGTTCGTCGCCCTCGACCTGAGCAGCACCGCCAACGGCTGACCGAGGGGCAGGCAGGGGCCGGGGGCTGTATGGCCCCCGCACCCCACCACCGGCCGAGCCTGGTGACCGGTATCAGCCGGGGCGAGTGACAATGCCGCAGGCGGCGCGCAGCGCTTTGCGTGGCGCCTGCTTCCCGGCCGGCGCGCCCGCTACCCGGCGCGCGGCCACCGCCAGTCGCGCACCTCCGGCAGATCGGTGCCGTGGGCGACGATATAGCGCTCATGCTCGATCAGTTTGTCGCGGATCGCCTGGCGGGCATAGGCCGCGCCGGCGCCGAGCGCCGGTGCCCGTTCGATCGCAGCAACCACCAGGTGGAAACGGTCGAGCCGGTTGCGCACCACCATGTCGAACGGGGTCGTCGTGGTGCCCTCCTCCTCGAAGCCGTGGACGTGAAAATTATCGTGGTTGGTGCGCTTGTAGGTGAGCCGGTGAATGAGCGCGGGGTAGCCGTGGAAGGCGAAGATCACCGGCCTGTCGGTGGTGAACAACGCGTCGAAATCACCGTCGGTGAGGCCGTGCGGGTGCTGCGTGCTGGACTGTAGCGTCATCAGGTCGACGACATTCACCACCCGAACCCTGAGCGCCGGACAATGCCGCCGCAGCAGATCGACGGCCGCCAGCGTCTCGATCGTCGGCACGTCGCCGCAGCACGCCATGACGATATCCGGCGCGGCGCCGCGGTCATTGCTGGCCCATTCCCAGATGCCGATACCCTGCGTGCAGTGCCGGATCGCCGCCTCCATGCCGAGCCATTGCGGCTGCGGCTGCTTGCCGGCGACGATGACGTTGATCCGCCCCCAGCTGCGCAGGCAATGATCGGCGACCCAGAGCAGCGTGTTGGCATCCGGCGGGAAATACACCCGCACGATATCGGCCTTTTTGTTCACCACGTGGTCGACAAAGCCCGGGTCCTGGTGGCTGAAGCCGTTATGGTCCTGGCGCCAGACATGCGACGACAACAGGTAGTTCAGTGACGCAATCGGCCGCCGCCACGGCACCTCGCGCGCCGTCTTGAGCCACTTGGCGTGCTGGTTGAACATCGAATCGACGATATGGATGAAGGCCTCGTAGCAGTTGAACAGGCCGTGCCGGCCGGTCAGCAGATAGCCTTCCAGCCAGCCCTGGCAGGTGTGCTCGCTGAGAATTTCCATCACCCTGCCGTCCGGCTCCAGATGCGCGTCGTCGTCCGGCAAGGTCGCCGCATACCACGCCCGGCCGGTCACCTCGAACAGCTCTTGCAGGCGGTTCGAGGCGGTTTCGTCGGGGCCGAACACACGGAAATTCCGCGCCGCCGCGTTGCGGTCCATCACGTCGCGCAGGAAGCCGCCCATGACCTGCGTCGCCTGCCCATCGGCGCCGCCGGGATGCACGACGCTGACCGCGTGATCCTCGAACCGCGGCATCCGCAGCGGGCGCAGCAGCGCGCCGCCATTGGCATGCGGATTGGCGCTCATCCGTCGCTCGCCGGCCGGCGACAGCGCCGCGATCTCGGGCCTGAGCCGCCCGGCCGAGTCGAACAGCTCCTGCGGCCGGTAGCTCAGCAGCCAGTCCCGCAGCAGGTCCAGATGCCCGGGCTTGTCGAGCGTGAACGGCACCTGGTGGGCGCGCCAGGAGCCCTCGGTCTTCAGCCCGTCGACGGCCTTCGGGCCGGTCCAGCCTTTCGGGCTGCGCAGTACGATTATCGGCCAGATCGGCCGCTGCGTCGCCCGGCCCTGGCGCGCCGCCTGCTGGATGGCGGCGATTTCGGCAAACGCGGCATCGAGCGCCGCGGCCATCGCCTGGTGCATGGTGAACGGGTCATCGCCTTCGACGAAGATCGGCGCGTAGCCATAGCCTTGCAGCAGGCTGGCGAGCTCCTGCCCGCTGATCCGCGCCAGGATGGTCGGATTGGCGATCTTGTAGCCGTTCAGGTGCAGGATCGGCAGCACCGCGCCGTCGGTGGCGGGATTGAGGAACTTGTTGCCGTGCCAGGCGGTCGCCAGCGGCCCGGTCTCGGCCTCGCCGTCGCCGACCACGCAGGCAACGATCAGTTCCGGATTATCGAACGCTGCACCATAGGCGTGCGACAGCGAATAGCCGAGTTCGCCACCTTCATGGATCGAACCCGGCGTCTGCGGCGCCGCGTGGCTGGGAATCCCGCCGGGAAACGAGAACTGGCGGAATAATCGGCACATGCCGGCCTCGTCCTGCGAGACATCCGGGTAGAGCTCGCTGTAGCTGCCCTCCAGCCAGGTGTTGGCGATCACACCGGGTGCGCCATGGCCCGGCCCGGCGACGAACAGCACGTTGACGTCACGCGCCTTGATGACGCGGTTGAGGTGAGCATAGACGAAATTCAGGCCCGGCGTGGTGCCCCAATGGCCGAGCAGGCGCGGTTTGGCGTGCTCCATCCTGAGCGGTTCGCGCAGCAGCGGATTGGCGAGCAGATAGACCTGCCCGACGGACAGATAGTTGGCCGCCCGCCACCAGGCGTCCAGCAGGCCCAGTTGCGCCGGGTCCAACGGTCCGGTTGGCCGATCGGCGACCTGGCTGGCGGGATTGATCGGCATCTGTCGTGTCCCCATGCGTTGCAGTCCGGCCAAGGCGCGATTATGCAATCGCCCTCAAAGCATCGAGCAAGGCCGAGCGGCCGAATAGCACCGGGCCTCGCGTAACAGCCGGCACCCGATCGATAAGCTGGACCGGCGCAGTTCACCAATTCGGAGCGCCGCGACCGCGACACGCCCGGCGCCCACCGTCACGCGCTCAGCGCGTGCAACGCATCGAGGTTTCTGAGCCGAACCTGGCGCACCGTCACCAGTTCGATCAC